>JACWDG010000021.1 GCA_014654245.1 Pelagibacterales bacterium SAG-MED09 | reverse complement strand
AGAATTGAAACTGGCGAACCATACATAATTTATATTGATACAGTTAATAGATTAATTCCACAACATCATAAACTTGCTAATTTAACAGTTAAAACTTCTAACTTATGTAGCGAAATAACACTACCAACAGGTATAGATAAAAACGGAAGAGATAGAACAGCAGTTTGTTGTCTGTCATCACTAAATTTAGAAAAGTACGATGAATGGAAAGATGATCCGAATATGATTAGCGATGTGATGAGATTTTTGGATAATGTGTTATCAGATTTCATTAATAAAGCTCCAGACCAATTTAAAGACGCTGTATATTCTGCAGAAAGAGAAAGAAGTGTTGGATTAGGAGTAATGGGTTTTCATTCTTTCTTACAAAAAAATAGAATTCCACTTGAGTCAGTAATGGCCAAATCATGGAATAAAAAAATATTTAAACAAATTGATGAACAAGTTAATAAAGCTTCAAAAGAGTTAGCCGAAGAAAGAGGTGCTTGTCCTGATGCTGCAGAATATGGATTCAAAGAAAGATTTTCAAATAAAACTGCAATTGCTCCTACTGCATCTATTTCTATTATTTGCGGTGGTGCTTCTCCAGGAGTAGAACCTATAGCAGCGAATAGCTATACACATAAAACTTTATCTGGATCTTTTAATGTTAGGAATAGATATTTAGAAGAAATTTTAGATGGACATAGTAAAAATGATGATGAAACATGGTCTACAATAACAACAAATCAAGGTTCAGTTTCACATTTAGATTTTCTAACTGATTTGGAGAAAGATGTTTTCAAAACAGCTTTTGAACTAAATCAAAAATGGATTATTGAGTTAAGTGGAGATAGAACACCTTTTATTTCCCAAGCCCAGTCCGTAAACTTGTTTTTACCAGCAGACGTTCACAAGAAAGAGTTACATAAAATTCATTTTGATGCGTGGAAAAAAGGTCTAAAAAGCCTCTATTACTGTAGATCAAAATCAATTCAAAGAGCAGAAAATATCAATGATGCAAAATCAACAGATATTACTGCTAATGTATATAAATCAAAAAACAATCAATCTAACCAAGAAACAGAATACGAGGAGTGTCTTTCATGTCAGTAGTAGAAAAAATCAAAATGCCTAACAAAGAAATAATTCAACCTAAAAAAATGGGATTACTAACTGAAAACCCAGTTTATAAACCTTTTAGATATCCATGGTGTTACGATGCCTGGCTGACTCAACAAAGAATTCATTGGTTACCAGAAGAAGTTCCTTTAGGTGATGACGTCAGAGATTGGCAGAAGAATTTATCTCAGTCAGAAAAAAATTTGTTAACTCAGATATTTAGATTCTTTACGCAAGCTGATGTTGAAGTTAGTAATTGTTATTTGAGACATTATACAACTGTATTTAAACCTACAGAAGTATTAATGATGATGACTGCTTTTGCATCAATGGAAACAGTTCACATTGCTGCCTATTCTCATTTACTAGATACTATTGGAATGCCAGAGTCTGAGTATTCAGCTTTCATGAAATATAAAGAGATGAAAGATAAATATGATTACATGCAGGACTTCAATGTGAATTCAAAAGAAGATATTGCAAAAACAGTTGCAGTTTTTAGTGCTTTCACTGAAGGACTCCAGCTTTTTGCTAGTTTTGCTATTCTATTGAATTTTCCAAGGCACAATAAAATGAAGGGAATGGGTCAAATCGTTACTTGGTCTGTTAGAGATGAAACGCTCCATTGTAACTCTATGATTAGAATTTTTAAAGAATTCATAAAAGAAAATCCAGAAATATGGAATGCAAAATTAAAAAAAGAGCTTTACGAAGCTTGTAGAACTATTATTGAGCATGAGGATGCTTTTATAGATCTTGCTTTTGAAATGGGTCCAATGGAGGGTTTAACAGCAAAAGAAGTTAAAGATTATATAAGATTTATTGCAAACAGAAGATTAGACCAACTTGGTTTAGAACCGATTTATGATGTTCAAAAAAATCCACTTGGATGGTTAGATACCATGTTAAATGCAGTTGAGCATATGAACTTCTTTGAAGGTCGAGCAACTGAATATTCTAAAGCATCAACACAAGGTACATGGGTAGAAGCATTTAGCTAATTAACTTGAGATATAAGAAATACTTTAGGAAAACAAGCCTTAAACAAAAGGGTGATGGTGAATTTTTTTTAGAAGAGATAAAAAAAAAGAATCCTAAAATTTTTTTAGAAGTAGGTGTTTTTCATGGGGTAACAGCCAGAAATATTTGTGAATTACTCACCAAAATACATGATAATGATTTTAAATATATAGGATTAGATTTATTTGAAAAAAGTGATGAAAATAAATCTGAAATTATTCCTAATACAAACTTTTCAAATCCTTTTAAGCAAATTTATTTTAAATATATCAAGAGACAAGATCCTTACTCTATAGATGCTGTTAAAGATTTACTAAAAAAATTTAAAGATAATATTCATTTAATAAAAGGAAATTCTAACATTGTATTAAAAAAAATAGATATGAGTAAGGTGGATTATGTATTTTTGGACGGTGGTCATGATTACAATACAGTAAAAAATGATCTAGAGCGTTGTAGTGAGGTGATTGATAATAATGGAACAATTTTATGTGATGATTATAATCTCTCATACGCACCAGGAGTTAAAAAAGCTATAGATGAGTTTGTAAAAGATAATAGTTATAATTGTGAAATTTTACGAAATAATAGATTTGCTAAGATCGAAAAAAAGTAAATTATCTTTGGTTTAATTGAATAACTTTTCTATGTTGATTACCTTTATAGCTAGCCAATGGTCTAATAAGCTTGTTAGCAGCATGTTGTTCCATAATATGTGCTGACCAACCTGTTATTCTTGAAATAACAAAAATTGGTGTAAAAAAATCTGTGTCAAAACCCATCAAATGATATGTTGGACCAGTTGGATAATCTACATTTGGATAAATATTTTTTCTTTCAATCATCACTTTTTCAACCACATCATAAATTTTTTCAAACTTTTTATCTTTTTTAATTTTAGCAACTTTTCCAAAATATTCTCTCATTGTTGGAACTCTTGAGTCTCCACTTTTATAAACTCTATGACCAAATCCCATTACAACATCCTTATTATCTAATGCTTCATTAATCCATTTAAGAGCATTTTCAGGTTTTTTAATTTTATTCATCATGTGCATTACTTCCTCATTTGCACCTCCATGTAGAGGACCTTTTAAACTTGCTATAGCTCCTGTAATAGCACCATGAATATCAGATAAGCTACTTGTGATAGTTCTAGCAGTGAACGTCGAAACGTTAAAACTATGTTCGGCATACAAAATTAAAGAAACATCAAAAGCTTTTACGATATCTTTATTTGGAACTTTACCAAAACACATATGAAAGAAGTTTTCTGAGAAAGATAAGTTACTCTTTGGTTTTATAATTTTTTTACCTTTTCTGGCTCTGTAAAAAGCAGCTAAGGCAACAGGAGTTTTTGCAAAAATTCTCATTACTTTTTTCATATTTGCTTTGGGTGAATTATCTTTTGTTTCTTTATCTTCTAAGCCCATTATACTTACAGCAGTTCTTGCAACATCCATAGGATGTGCTTTCTTTGGGAATCTTTTAATATCTTCAAGTAAAGTTTTAGAGAGTTTTCTTTCTAATCTTTCTTGTTTTTCAAATTTTTTTAATTGTTTTTTATTTGGAAGTTCTCCATTTAAAATTAAATAAGCCACTTCTTCAAATTTACACTTTGCACATAAATCTTGGGCTGCGTATCCTCTATAAGTAAGAGAATTAATTTCAGGCATAACTTTTGAAACTTCTGTTTCATCAACTATTATCCCAAGTAAACCTTTTTTAATTTCATCACTCATTATTCGTGTCCATCTGTACTAAAGTTATAAATTTTTTCATCTAAACTATTATATTTTTCATAATCAACAAGTTCATATAATCGTTTTCTTGTTTGCATTTTATCAATAATGTTGTTTTGATGTCCATTTACATAAATGTCTCTTAATCCATCCTCAACATTTTTCATTGCTAAACGCTGTGTAGTAACTGGATAAATCACAATGTTATAACCGAATTGTTCTAATTCTTTATAATTGAATAATTTTGATTTTCCAAATTCTGTCATATTAGCAAGTAAATAGCATGACAGTTCTTTTCTTACTTTTTCAAAATCTTTTTCATCTTTAAGGGCCTCTGGAAAAATAATTTCTGCTCCTGCATCAACATATGCTTTACACCTATCAATCATTTTATCTATACCCTCGACACCTTTAGCATCGGACCTAGCAATAATCTTAAAGTTTTCATCTTTTCTTGCATTAACACACTCTTTTATTTTTTTAACCATTTTATCTTTTGAAATTATTTCTTTATTATCTAAGTGACCACATCTCTTTCGTTCTATTTGATCTTCTAAATGGACTGCGGAAATTCCAAATTCTTCAAATGTTTCAATTGTTTCTCTACAAGATTTAAATCCAGTATCTATATCAACAATAGTTGGCAAATTTGTAACTCTTGAAATTAAATAAGATCTTGTGCTCACATCTTGCAAAGTTGTTAACCCAATATCAGGAAAACCAAGATCATTAGCCATTACACCTCCCGAAACATAAACAGCATCATAACCTATTTCTTCAATTAATTTTGCTGTAAGGGGGTTATATGCTCCTGGGACTCTTAAAATTTTATTTGAATTTAATTTTTTAATAAAATCCAGTCTTTTTTGGCTTGGCTCTTTTTCAATAAAATGCACTAAAATATTCCCTTCCTTAAATTTCTTTTAATTTTACTTTTCTTGACTTGTATATTTAACATATTTAACTGACCTGATTTTAGTTTTTTCAGGTTTTGAACTATTTTTAAAAATCTATCCCTTTCTTTTTTATCCAATATATTCTCAGTTAATGTCAAAAATTTTTTAATATAATTTTTTCTTTTAAAAGGACGTGAACCATAAGGATGAGCATCTGCAACACCTTGTTCTTCACTAATTTTTTTTCCGTTTTTAAGAGTTATTACCACTTTTGCTCCAAAAGCTTTTCTCTTAGGGTCAGGATCATGATATTTTTTAGTCCATTTTTTATCCTCGTAAGTTTTTATAGACTTCCAGATTCTAATTGTACTTTTTCTCTTAGCTCTAGATTTTGTGTAAGATTTTACATGATGCCAAGTACCATCTTCTAATGCGACAGCAAATATGTACATTATTGAATGATCTAACGTTTCTCTACTCGCAGTGGGATCCATTTTTTGAGGGTCATTAGCTCCTGTGCCTATTACATAATGAGTATGATGACTAGTAAAGATGTCTATTTTTTTAATTTGATTTAAATTTTGTATCTTTTTTTTTAGTTTTTTTGCTAAATCAATTAAAGCTTGAGATTGATATTCAGCGGAATATTCTTTTGTATATGTCTCAAGGATAGCTTTTTTTTTCTCACCCTTTTTAGGAAGAGGGACACGGTAAAGGGCTTTTTTCCCATCAAGAATTCTTGCAATCACACTGTCTTCACCCTCATAAATTGGACTTGGCGCACCTTCACCACGCATAACTCTATCAACAGCCTCTATAGCAAGTTTTCCAGCATGAGCAGGAGCATATGCTTTCCAACTTGAGATTTCACCTTTTCTGGATTGTCGAGTAGAGATTGTTGTATGCAATGCTTGTTGTATAGCTTGATATATAGTTTCGGTATTTAATCTTAGCATCGAACCAATTCCAGCAGCAACACTTGGGCCTAAGTGAGCTATATGATCTACTTTATGCTTATGTAAACAAATTCCTTTTACTAAATTAACTTGAACTTCATAAGCTGTAATAATTCCTCTTAAAAGATCTAAGCCACTTTTTTTATTTTGTTGAGCTACACTAATTAATGGTGGAATATTATCACCTGGATGACTGTAATCTGCTGCTAAAAAAGTATCATGAAAATCAAGTTCTCTAACAGCTGTTCCATTTGACCAGGCTGCCCATTCACAATCAAACTTTAATTTACTGTTTACTCCAAAAATTGTTGCACCGTTATTTCTAGAGTGTTTTAAAGCCATTTCTCTTGATGAAATTACTGGTCTTCGATTTAGGGATGCTATTGCGACGGATGCATTATCTATAATTCTATTAATTACCATTTCTACTGAGTCCTTATCTAGTCTAGAATTGTCACTAGCAATTTCGGCAATTTTCCATGCAAGCTGTTTCTTTTTTTGTAAATGTATTTTAGACGGATATACTTTTACTATATGATTAATCAAAATTTCTCCTATTTAGAACTACAGTTTTTAATAGTAAAAAAAAAATAATCAATCTTAAAGATATTTTGAAATAATTTTTTCAACACCAATAAAGTCTTTTATTAAATAGTTATGATAAATTTCATTAGTTTTTTTTTCTGTATAACCATCTTCAAGTAAGATTACTGGTATGCCAGCATTTTTTCCAGCATTTGCATCAGTTTCACTGTCTCCAATCATAATTGATTTTTTAATATCACCATCTAAAATTTCTACAACTGAGGTAAGGTGTCTTGGGTCAGGCTTGCAATAATCAAAAGTATTAGACCCAGCTACATATTCAAAATAATCATAGATCCCAATTTTTTTTAAAAGATCTATTGCCAAGTGTTCTTGTTTATTAGTGCAAACTGCCATTGAAATTTTTTTTTCTTTTGCCCAAATTAAAAATTCTTTTACACCTTTTATTAGTGTGCTTTCATTTATTATGTTTTTTCCATAATAATTAACAAATTCATCAACCATTTGTTTTTTAATTTCTTCATCTTTAACATTACTAAATTCTTTTTTTGCCTGACCCCAGATAGCTCTACCTATCATTGCTTTAGCACCTTGCCCAACAAGTGCTTTAAGCTCTTTGGTTGATTTCGTTGGATAACCAAATTTTTTCATTACGTGATTGTGTGCCATCATAAGGTCTGGTGCTGTATCTACCAAAGTTCCATCAAGATCAAATAGAATAGTAAAATTTCGTTTCATTTGTTAAAGTTTTTTTAAGAAATATTTTGTGAATTAAGAAACATATATACTTAATATAAAGCATTTCATAGATGAAAGCTTTAAATTTTCAAAAAACACAAAACAGGCTTAGAAATAAGTTTTTAAAATCTGGAGTAAAGATGAATGGTCCAGAAACTATTTTTTTTTCTGATGACACCAAGATAGGAAAAAATGTAATTATAGAACCCTATGTTGTTTTTGGAAAAAACGTTAGAGTTGGCAACAATGTAACAATCAAATCATTTTCTCATTTAGAATCTTGTAAAATTGAAAATAAAGTTGAACTTGGACCATATGCGAGGATAAGGCCTAATACTGTAATTAAAGAAGGATCAAGAATCGGTAACTTTGTAGAAATTAAAAAAAGCACAATTGGAAAAAAATCAAAAGTTAGTCATTTATCTTATATAGGTGACAGTAATATTGGAAAGTCAGTTAATATTGGAGCTGGAACTATAACATGTAATTTCGATGGAATAAAAAAAAGTAAAACTAATATTAAAGATAATGTTTTTATTGGATCAAATTCTTCATTAGTTGCTCCTATTACTATTGATCGAGAAAGTGTTGTGGGTGCTGGGTCTGTTATTACAAAAAATGTCAAAAAAAAATCTCTAGCATTAACGAGATCGCCACAATTAGAAGTTAAAAATTATAAAAGAAAAAAATAATTTATGTGTGGAATAATTGGAATCTCTAGCAACAAATCAGTTTCAGCTAACATTGTTAATTCTTTAAAAAAATTAGAATACAGAGGTTATGATTCAGTTGGTTTGGCTACATTATCTGATGGAGTGATTAATGAAGTAAAATCTGAAGGTAGAGTTAATAGTTTAGAGCAAAATTTTGATATAAAAAATTTGAAAGGAAATATTGGAATTGGTCATGTAAGATGGGCAACTCATGGTGTCCCAAATAGCATAAATGCTCATCCACATTCTTCTCACAATGTATCTGTTGTGCATAACGGTATAATTGAAAATTCAACAATATTAAAAAAATTTTTAATTAACAAAGGTCATAATTTTAAATCTCAAACTGATACTGAAGTGATAGTTCATCTAATAACTGAAAATTTAAAAACTTTAGAACTTGAAGAAGCGATTACAAAAACTCTTAAGCAACTTCATGGAAGTTTTGCTTTAGGAATTGTTTTTAAGGATATTCCAGATTTAATTGTAGGTGCAAGAAGAGGATCACCTTTAGCAGTTGGTTATGGTCCAAATGAAAATTATTTAGGATCTGATTCATATGCATTAAAAGCAATGACAAATAAAATTACCTATCTTGATGAGGGTGAATTTTGCTTAGTCAAAAAAGATCAAGTTCTTTTTTTTAATGAAGAAGGAAAAAAGATAAATAAGAAAATATTAGAACTTTCATCAAATGAAGCCAATTATGACAAAGGGGATTTTAAACACTTTATGGCTAAAGAAATTGAAGAACAACCAACTACAATAAAAACATGTATAAAAGAATACGTTGATAGTCTAAACAAAGATATAAATATCCTTAATTTCCCTTGGAAAATAAATGAAATTAAATCAATAACTTTAATTGGATGTGGAACAGCATATCATTCTTGTTTATTGGCAAAATATTGGTTTGAGGAATTAACAACTTTAGATGTAACTATAGATATAGCTTCTGAGTTTAGGTACAGAAAAAATAGATTTAAAAAAGATGCACTTTATATTTTTGTTTCACAATCAGGAGAAACAGCAGACACCTATGCAGCATTAGATTTGTGTAATAAGAATAAAATGAAAACATGCTCTATTGTGAATGTTATAGAGAGTTCAATCGCAAGAGATTCTAACTTTGTTTTACCAATACATTGTGGTCCTGAAATTGGTGTAGCGTCCACAAAAGCTTTTTTAGGTCAAATATTGGTATTATATATATTAATTTTAAAATTAAGTTCATTGAGAAATGAAATTGATATTAAACTGTATCACAAAAAGTTAAAAGATCTAATCTCTTTGCCAAGTTTAGTAGAAAAAACATTACCTCATGACAATGATATCCAAGCAATATCTCCAACATTTAATGAAGCTAAAGGTTCAATGTTTTTAGGAAGGGGATTTTCTTATCCAATAGCCTTGGAAGGAGCATTAAAATTAAAAGAATTATCATATGTGCATGCTGAAGGATATCCAGCTGGAGAAATGAAGCATGGACCATTAGCTTTAATTGAAGAGGGCATGCCAGTAGTAGTTTTAGCGCCAAGAGATGATTATTATAAAAAAACAATATCTAATATGCAGGAAGTTATTGCCAGAGGAGCAAAAGTTTTATTAATAACTAATAAAAGCAAAGACGAAGTTGTTTCAGAAAATATTTGGGAAACAATTGAGGTTGAAAATACAAATAATGACTTACTTCCATTCTTATTAACTATTCCGCTCCAAAAACTTGCATATTATTCTGCTCTTAAAAAAGGTTATGACATTGATAAGCCAAGAAATTTGGCTAAATCTGTTACTGTTGAATAAACTATAAACTCTGTTAAAACACTTTCAGGTTGAATATGAAAAATTGGAAAAAAAATAGTTGGAGAAAATATCCAGTCAAACACATTCCGGAATATCCAGATAAAAAAGAATTGGATACGGTTTTAGATAAAATTGGCACTTTCCCACCGTTGGTCTTTGCTGGTGAAACAAGACATTTGAGAAGTCAGTTGGCTGATGTAGTTGATGGAAAAGCATTTTTGTTACAAGGTGGTGATTGTGCAGAGAGTTTCGCAGAGTTTCATCCTGACAATATAAGAGATACATTTAAGTTGATGTTACAGATGTCATTAGTTTTAACTTACTCAGCATCTTTGCCAGTTGTTAAACTAGGCAGGATTGCAGGACAATTTTCAAAACCTAGAAGTTCCCCAACAGAAAAAAAAGATGGAGTAGAATTACCAAGTTACTTAGGTGACAATATAAATGGTATAGAGTTTAGTAAAAAAGCAAGAGTTCCAGATCCAAAAAGATTATTTAAAGCATATTCTCAATCTGCAGCAACTCTAAATTTAGTTAGAGCTTTTTGCCACGGTGGTTTTGCAGATTTGAAAAATGTACATACTTGGAATTTAGGTTTTATAAAAAAAAGTCCAGAAGCTAAAAGATTTAAAGAATTAGAGGATCAAATAGCTAAAGCATTAGCTTTTATGGATGCGTGTGGAATTAATTCAGACTTTAATAGAAGATTAAAAACAGTTAATTTTTGGACATCTCATGAGGCATTGCTATTACCTTTTGAAGAGTCAATGACTAGATTAGACTCAACCACTGGTGAAAATCATGATACATCTGCTCACTTTGTTTGGATTGGAGATAGAACTAGACAAATTGATGGAGGACACGTTGAATTTTGTAGAGGAATAGAGAATCCGATTGGTATAAAATGTGGTCCTACGTTAAAAGCAGATGATTTAATTAATTTGTGTAATAAAATTAATCCTTCTAATGAAAAAGGTAAGATAACTCTAATTTCAAGATTTGGTTATGATAATGTATCTAAACATTTACCTAAATTGATTAGAGCAATTAAAAAAGAAGGCTTGAACGTAATTTGGTCGTGCGATCCATGTCATGGAAATACAATCCAGGCTACAACTGGATTTAAAACAAGACCATTTAATAGCGTATTAAGTGAGGTAAAAAATGTATTTGCATGTCATCAAAGTGAAGGAAGTTATGCAGGCGGATTACATATTGAATTGACTGGTCAAAATGTAACTGAATGCACAGGTGGAGCACAAAAAATTTCTGATAAGGACCTATCTTCAAGATATCATACTCATTGCGATCCTAGATTGAATGCAAATCAGGCTTTAGAACTAGCATTTTTGATTTCTGATGAGATAAAAAAGAATAGCAGCTATTCCAAAAATACTATTCAGGCGGCATCTTAGTCTATTGCTTTCAAGTATAAGATTATTAAATATAAACTATGACACCCTCAGAAAAAATTAAATATATTTCAAATTGGATTAAGGCTTATGTTGATCAAATGCCAAGTAAGGCCCAGTCTTTAGTAATTGGAATATCAGGGGGAATAGACTCATCTGTATCAAGTACACTAAGTGCAATGACAGGTTTAAAAACCATTGTTTTATCAATGCCAATAAAACAAAAAGAAAATCAACATGATTTAAGTTTAAAACACCAAGAGTGGTTAATTAAAAATTTTAAAAATGTAGAGGCACACACAATAAGTCTTGATAAATTATTTCAGTCTTTCTCATCAACTTTAAATAAATTTGATAATGAACATGGTTTTGCTAATTCAAGAGCAAGATTAAGAATGACAACCCTTTATCAAGTTGCAGCTGCTAACAAAGGAATAGTAGTAGGGACAGGTAATAAAGTAGAGGATTTTGGTGTGGGGTTTTATACAAAATATGGTGATGGTGGAGTAGACATCTCACCAATAGCTGATTGTAATAAAACTGAAGTTTGGGAGTTAGGAAAAGAATTGGGTATTTTAACAGAAATAATAGATGCTCCACCAACAGATGGTCTTTGGGATGATGGAAGAACAGATGAAGGTCAACTTGGTTTTAAATATGAAGATTTGGAAGAGGCAATGAAAAATTTAAATTCACCTCATCGACAAGAATACGAAAAAATTAGAAAACAAAACTTGCATAAAATGGAGCCTATTCCAGTATGCAAGATTCCTAGTTAATCAATTAGATTAACAAATCATCAAATAAGGTATATTTCTTAATCAATCATAATGGATATTTTTTTAACAAATAATTTAACAAATAAAAAAGAGAAATTTGTTCCAAAAGATCAAAAACATATTGGAATGTATGTTTGTGGACCAACTGTATATGATGATCCACACATTGGAAATGCACGACCACTAATTGTCTTTGATATTCTTTTTAGATTACTAAAAAATACTTTTTCAAAAGTAACATATGTAAGAAATATTACTGATATCGATGATAAAATAATTAAATCATCACAAGAACAAAAAATATCTACAAAAGAATTAACTGAAAAAGTAACATCGAGTTTTTTTGAGGATTGTAAGTTTTTAAACTGTGAAAACCCCACTCATCAACCTAAAGCTACTGAACATATCGATTTAATGATCGAAATGATAAATCAATTAATTAAAAAAGGTTTTGCTTATGAGAATAATAAGCATGTTTATTTTGAGGTTAAAAAGTTTTCTGATTATGGAAAATTATCAAATAAGAAATTAGAGGATTTGATAGCTGGATCAAGAATAGAGATAAGTGATAACAAAAAAAATTCAGAAGATTTTGTTTTATGGAAACCATCTGAAAAAGATGAACCATCTTGGGACTCTCCCTGGGGTAAAGGGCGACCAGGTTGGCATTTAGAATGTTCAGCAATGTCAAAAAAATTTTTAGGAAATGAATTTGATATTCATGGTGGAGGAATAGACTTAATATTTCCCCATCATGAAAATGAGATAGCTCAATCTAGATGTGCAAATGATTCAAAATTTTTTGCAAAGTATTGGGTACATAATGCTTTTATTACTATGTCCAATGAAAAAATGGCTAAGTCTCAAGGTAATATTCTTAAAATAAAAAATTTTAGAAATAAGATTAGTGGACAAGTTTTGAGGTTAGCTCTTATGAGCGCACATTATAAGCAACCGCTAGATTGGAATGATAAATTATTAAACGATTGTCAAAATACTCTAGATAAATGGTATCGTATTTATTCAGTAGATGTAAAATCTGTTCAAGTATCAGATGAAGTTTTAAAACCTTTATATGAAGATTTAAATACTCCTGGATATATTGCTAGTCTTCATAAACTTTATGAAAGTGCCAGCAAAGGTAAAGATAAAGAACTATTTATCTCAGCATGTAAATTTGTAGGGTTGTTAAATGAAAATAATGAACAATGGGAAAACTATAAAAAAAATAAAGCTTCAATAAGCGAGATGGAGATTAATAATAAAATAGATTTAAGAAATAAAGCTAGAGCAGATAAAGATTATAAGGAAGCCGATAGAATTAGAGATGAACTTTTTGATAAAGGTGTTTTAATAGAAGATAAAGATGGTAAAACACTGTGGAAATTTAAATGAGTAAAGAGCGATTATATATTTTTGACACAACACTAAGAGATGGTGC
>JACWDG010000020.1 GCA_014654245.1 Pelagibacterales bacterium SAG-MED09 | reverse complement strand
TTCTCCTCGTTAAAAAATAAGTTTATTGCATGCCAACCTTTTTGTTTTTGAACTCCATATTTAGACATTGAATTTGTTAAATTATCAGAGCAATTTGTGTGACCAAAATATCCTGCATCTTCATAATATTTAGAAGTACAAGCAAGGTTAAACGTGTCATGCTTGCCAACAGTATCTCTGACTACCTCAATCAATGGCTCATGGTCAGTATCATAAAATTTTGAAAATAATCCTGGTCCAGGAAAAGTGTTACCCATAAAGGTTCTTGTTGTTTGCCAATCAAGACCTTTTTCTATTTTTTTATCAAGTTTTCTTGTATCAAATGCCACAAAGTCAGAGCATTGTCTTCCTGCTGGGCTGATAACTTGAATATAATCACCCTCCTTTACCTGATAGGAAATTGAAGTTTCTCTATCAATATTTTTTTCATAGTTAGGTTCAAAAATTGGATCTGGTATAATAGACAATTCTTTATCATTAACAATTTTAGCTCTTTTTATGAATATCGTTAAATCACTTGATGGATTTTGTTCACTCACCAACATATCATTTTGTGGGGCTGAAAAAATTACATAACATTTATCTTTTGATTTAATTTTTATTTTTTCACCACTTGGGGTTTTGTTATCAAATAAAATTGATGATTTAGATTTATTTATATCTAAATTTCTTTTTCTTAATTGAAGATTTGTAATTAGAGAACTTTCGTCTTTATTTTTTAAAATCTCCTTAATAAAACTTTTTTTACCATTTTTTTTAAGATTTAGAATCCCAATTTCAGATTTTCCATCTTTATCGAAACAAATTATTTCACAAATTTGATTTCCCTCATCATTAATAATTTCTATTTCATCATCAGGAAAAATTTGTAAACCTGTAAGACCACCGGCATTTACAACATGCCTTTCAACTCCAGGTGGTAGCACATTAAGGCCTGGCTCTTTAATATCTAAAGTAGTTTGCGACATTTTTTATAATCTACTGTTATATTATATAAATATCTAGTGGTTGACTATCCTATTAGTTAGGCACATACTATTAACATTAACTAGTACTAGGAGGAAAAATGAAAAACAAATTACCGTTATTAATCGGTGCAATTGTTGTTATTGCGGCTCTTGTTTTCTTCATGGGTGGAGGAGACAAAACTGCAAAAAAATCTGGCGATAGCAGCGCCCCTATAGTAATTCCAACACATAACTGGTCTAGCCAAATAGTTATGGCTTACGTTATTGGAGGAATTTTTGAAAGCATGGGAAACAACGTGAGTTATGTTAATGCTGACTCACAAGCTGTTTACGAGTCAATCAGAATTGGAGACGTAACTATCTCTCATGAGGTATGGGAATCTGCATTTGGTAAATCATTCACAACTGCTTTAGATAAAGGTGGTTTATTAGATTGGGGTGATCATGAGGCAAGAACACTTGAGGATATGGGTTATCCTAATTGGGTTGCTGATAAAGGATTATGCCCAGGTTTACCAGACTGGACAGCTTTGAAAAATCCAGACTGTGCTAAAAACTTTGTAACACCTGACTCAGGTGGAAAAGGACGTATGTTAGAAGGTCCACAAACTTGGCATGGTGATTTAATTCCTCAAAGAGTAGATGCTTTAGGATTAGGCGATCTTTGGATGGTTAAATTTGCTGGAAGTGCTGATGCACTTTGGGCTGAATTAGCAGCAGCTGAAAAAGAAGGAAGAGGAACTATTATCTTTAACTGGACACCAAACTTTACAGATGGTGCTGGTTTTACATTTATTGACTTCCCTCCTTATACAGCTGGTTGCAGACCAGAAGATGGTGGAGATGGAAAATGTGGATCTCCTGATGGTTATTTGAAAAAAGCAGTGCATGAGGATTTTCCAACAACTCATCCAGGTGCAGCTGCAGCTTTCAAAAAAATGTCTTTCACTACAAGTCATATTGGAGCAATGGCTGCTTTAGTTGATATTGACAAAATGACTCACGAAGATGCTGCAAAAAAGTGGTTAGCTGATAATGAGTCAGTTTGGAAACCATTTACTAAATAAGGTAGATAATAATTAAATTTAAAAATCTCCCCCAACACAGTTGGGGGGGATTTTTTTTTAATTCAGATTTCATGTTTAAATATTATTTAATTATATTGACCAGTTTGTTATTCTTTAATCAGTCATTAGCAAAAGATATAAATATACAAGAAAATATAAATCTAACTTTTAAATGTGAACTGGAAAAAAAAATAATAAAGAATTCTGAGTTTAACTACCAAGTGTTTTTAGCCAAAGATCTTGATAAAAAAGATTTAAGCAAATTTGAAATTAAATCAAAGCAACCTGAAACCCTTGATATAAATGGATTGTCATCATTTTTGTCAAAATCTATAAAACTAAGTGTTAAAATTGTTAACAAAGATATAGTTTTGTTCAAAGCAATTGATGATAACTCTAGCTATTCAGAGTCGGGCATTATTGACAGAAAAACAGGGGAATTAATTCACGAAATAACAAAAAATATAAAAAGTGCAAATTCTGAAAAAGACATTACTTTTTACTCTTGTAGCAAGAAGGAAAATGTCTGATTTTTTTTTAAGTTATTTTGTGTAAGATATAAATATGAAAAGTTTTTTAATTGTTTTAATTTTAAGTTTATTATTTATCTCATCAGCTTTAGCACGTAGTACTGGATGCAAAGAGGGTAACTGTGAAAATGGTTATGGAAAATGGGTTTATACAGATAAAACTACTTACGAAGGAGAATGGGTAGGAACTAAAAAAAACGGTCAAGGAGTTGAAACATGGCCCAATGGATATATTTACAAGGGTGAATTCAAAAACAGCGAATGGAGTGGCAAAGGTATTTTAACTTTTCCAGATGGATCAACATATGAAGGAGAGTGGCTCAAAGGTTTTATGAATGGATCAGGGACTTTTACTTCTTCTGATGGAACAAAAAAAACAGGGAATTGGACAAATGGAAAGCTACAAGAGTAATGTTAAAGGAAAATTATTTAAATAAAATTAAAGACCTACCGGAGTTTGTAAAACAAACTGGTGGTTTGTTTGTTCTTATCTTAATTATAATTTTATCTTTTTTTGTTTTAAATATTATGTTTGGAGAAGGTGATGAATTGGTTAAAAAAATGAAATTAGAGGAAGAAAGAAAAGCTCAAGAAAAGAAATTAAGTCAACTAATATCAAAACTTCCTTCAGGAATACTAGTAACTTTTGATGGTACAGATCATTATAGATTAACGGATGAGATATATGAACAAGTTTGTAAAGCTACAAAACTTATCCCTCAAAGAGCAATAATGGGTGCAAACTTTTTAAATTTTAGAGCACATGAAATTTACAAAATTAATGGGAATAAAATTAGTGATACATTTGTTGAGTGGAACACTGAAAAAAACAAGTGTTTTGCAGGTTTTACAGTTAGCGGAAAAAATGTTGGTGTTAATGAATCAATTACCGTTAGTGGTGAAGCATTGAGTTTCTTGAGTACAGGAATAGATACAAGAGTATATTTTATTAAAAATTTTTAACGAGGAGAATAATTATATAGATTTAATTTTATCTTAATATCATATAACCTAATTAAAATTTATGTCTAACCCAGTTATTAAATGTGAAAATGTTTTTAAAATTTTTGGATCAAATGCTGAAAAAATGTTGCAAGACTCTAATGGCAATGTTGATGCCAAAACTTTTCAAGAAAATGGATGCATCGTAGGGGTGAACAATGCTTCATTTGAAGTTGCAAAAGGAGAAATGTTGGTTGTGATGGGTTTATCTGGCTCAGGTAAATCTACGTTGCTGAGATGTATTTCAAGATTAACAGATGCTACAGGTGGAAAAATTTTTATTGAAGGTCAAGATTTATTAGAATTAAACAACAAACAACTGATTGATCTTAGAAGAAATAAAATGGGGATGGTTTTCCAAAGTTTTGCTTTATTACCTCACAAAACAGTTGTGGAAAATATTGCTTTTCCACTTCAAATCAAAGGAATAGAAATTGAAGACAGTATTGCTAAGGCTATGGATATGGTAAAATTAGTTGGTCTTGAGGGGAGAGAAAATTATTTTCCAAGAGAACTTTCAGGTGGACAACAACAAAGAGTAGGAATAGCAAGATCATTAGCCGTTGAGCCAGACATATGGTTTCTAGATGAACCTTTCTCTGCTTTAGACCCTTTAATTCGTAAAGAAATGCAAGATGAGTTTTTAAGACTTCAAGAAAAACTACAAAAAACGATTATGTTTATAACCCACGATTTTGATGAAGCTTTAAAGCTTGCTGACCGAATTGCAATTATGAAGGACGGTATTATTGAGCAATTAGATACGCCAGCTAATATTGTTTTAAACCCAGCAACAGAGTATGTGAGAAAATTCACTGAAGAAGTACCTAGAGAAAAAGTTTTATTAATTGAGGATGTAATGGATAAATCAGACACTAAAGATCTAAGTGAGCTTAAAGTTTCAAAAGATGAAACCATAGAGAATGTTGCTGAAAAAATACTTTCTCAAGATAAATCAGTAGCTGTTATAGATAATGACAATAAAATTATTGGCTCTATAAATCCAACAAAAATAATTAATACAGTTTTCGGGGGAAGAAAAAATAATAATTAAATTATGGAATTTATAAAAAAATATCCAAAAGTATTTCAATGGTTGTTTTTGTTACTTATTTTTTTTGGATTATGTTTTGCAATCGAAGTTCCAGAAACATATAAATTTATACGTGGTCAAGCAGAGTTTGTAAAAGATCCTAATCAAAATTTTTACATTTTTTTAGGTAAAGAGGTCAGATATTATCCTTTCGATGTCTTTTGGAGATTACCCCCATTACTTGGGTGGCTACCTATCTGGATAAATGATTCATTATTTTTTTTAATGAATGAATGGCTACCCATGGAGTTTTGGAATGAGGATACTCAATCGTATAAAACTAGACCTTTAGTTCTCCAGATAACAAGAGAAGTAACCTCAATAATGACATTTTTGATCGAGTTAATCAGGGATATTTTACTAGGAGGTTTAAAAACCATTGTTGCTTTTACAAGTTGGGATTTCGTAGGTTCGAATTCTTGGGCAAAAATGCCAGGTCTTCCTTGGACAATAGTCGCAGCCGGAGCAGCTATATTAGCATATCAATTAAGCGGAAAAGGTTTGGCTCTATTTGCAGGTTTAGTAATGGTTTATATTTCTATATTTGGTCAATGGAAACCTTCAATGCAAACACTTTCTTTTATATTAGTAGCTGCACCACTATCATTTGTTTTTGGTTTAGGTTTAGGTATTGCAGCATTTAAAAATAAACGCGTAGAGAAGGCTTTATATCCAATACTATTGGTTATGCAGACGATGCCTCAATATGCTGTTTTAGTGCCAGCACTTGTCCTATTTGGAGTTGGTGATCATGCAGCCGTAATCATAACTATGATTGTCGCTGTTCCTCCCATGATATTATTAACGTTACTGGGTTTAAGAGCGGTGCCACCAGAAGTTATTGAAGCTGGTAGAATGAGTGGATGTAATAATTGGCAACTAATGTTTAAAGTGTTAATTCCAACAGCAAGAAGAGATATTTTAATTGGGGTAAACCAAGTAATTATGGTTTGTTTTTCAATGGCAGTTATATCAGCTTTTATTGGTGCAAAAGGTTTAGGGTTTAATTTATTGTTAGCTTTAAATCAGTTAAATATTGGATTAGCATTAGAGGCAGGTCTTTGCATAAGTTTAATTGCAATTTTATTAGATAAAATGTCTCTTGCATGGGCAAATAAGCAGGTAGATTATTTTGGTAATCTAACTTTTTATGAGCGAAACAAGAATGCAATATATTTTGGTATTGCAGTTTTTATTGGAATTGTACTGGCTTATTTAGGATCTTTTTATTTTAAACAGGGATTTAATTATTTATTTGAAGTTCCACATAATAAAGGAATATCAACAGCTGACTTTTGGAACAAAGGGGTAGATTGGATTTTTGATACTTTTTTTGTTTATATAAAAGCTTTTAATACATGGTTAATTGTAGAAGTGTTGCAACCAATGCGGGCTTTATATTTAAGAATGCCAGCAGTAGCAACAATAGTTTTAGTTGTTGGGGCTGGATATTTAATTGGTGGAATTCGTTCAGCTTTAGTTGTTTGTGGATTAACATTATTTATAGCTTTAAGTCCTTGGTGGGATAGAGCTTTGGTTACGACTTATATGGCAACTTTTGGTGTAATTGTATCTTGTATAATTGGATTTACAGTTGGAACATTGTGTTTTCAAAACAAACATTCAACAAGTTTTATGTTGGGTGTTTGCGATATTTTTCAAACCTTTCCATCATTCGTATATCTAATTCCAGTTATGATGCTATTCGGTATAACTGACACGTCAGTTTTAATTGCGGTTATAGTTTACGCAACAATACCAGCAACAAGATATACTATTGAAGGACTTAGAAGTGTTCCAACCGCTTTGCATGATGCAGCAACAATGTCTGGTGTTAATAAATTTCAAAGGTTAACAAAAATAGAATTTCCTTTAGCTTTTCCTCACATGATGCTTGGTTTAAATCAAACAATCGTTTTTGCATTGTTTATGGTTATAATTGGAGCATTCATTGGAACTGAAGATTTGGGTCAATATATCCTAAAAGCGTTATCAGATAAAAATGGTGCAGGTATAGGATTAACACTTGGTATTTGCGTAGCATTTATTGGACTGATATTTGATAACTTAATACGAACTTGGGTTGATAACAGAAAAAAACATCTAGGTATTGCTTAATAAAGATACTTAACTTCTGAAAAACGATCAGTAGGAAAAATCCAATAAAATTTTAAAGTTTCTTTTCCGTTATTTTTTAGTGCATGCTTTTCATTTTCACCTATAAAAACTACGTCACCTTTTTTAATTTCTTCTTGTTCACCAGATTTATTAAGCAAACCTTTGCCATCTGTAACGACATATATTTCAGCAGGTGAATGGTAATGAAGAATTAAATCACCACCTGGAGCGATTTCAGCAAAACCAAGTGATAGTCCTGAGCTTTCTGTAAAATCAGCATCAATTAAAAATTTCCATCTAACACCAGGATATTTTTCTGTTGTCGACCACTCTTGATCAGAAACAGAATTAAGATTTTTTACAAATATCATCTAAATTATTATTCATAATTTATTTTTTTGGTTGTTCCAAAAATGTTTTCATTGAGTCATCCATGGCTTCATTCCAAGGAGTGTGATGTATTGGTGCAACAGAACCAGTTACTGGTGATGAAAAAGATTTATTTCTGTAAGTAAGAATATCCTCAACTTTATGATGCTCCCATTCTTTAAAATGTTTTCTAATTAATTCGAAGTCAATTTTTGGATAATCAGACATATCATGAAGCTCTTTTGTATATTCAGTTTGAAAATCAATCATTTGATCAGGATTTTCTAATTTTTCCTCCATAGCAACCCATTTATTAATATCTTCACTTATCTCTTTATCACTCGGTATTTTAATCTTTTTCATTATTACATCTCTTGCATACCAAGCCTGACAATCAAACATATTGAAAGTATGAAACTGATCCTGCATTCCTAAATAAAATAACTTATGATTATCTTGCCATACAACACCCTTATATAATTTTGGTGGATACAATCTGTTATGGGTTTTTAATTTCAAATCTTCATTAACAAATGGAAAATGATGTAAGTATCCAGTACACAAAATTATGACATCAGTTTCCTGTTCGGTACCATCTTTAAAAATTGCTTTTTTACCATCAAGCTTATCCAAATAATGAACTTCTTTCATACCGTTTGGCCATTTAAATCCCATTGGATTATGCCTGAAACCAATCGTAACACTTTTAGCTCCGTATTTATTGCATTGTAAGGCTACATCTTCAGCAGAATAACTACTTCCAAGAACAACGACATTTTTATTTCTGAATTCTTCAGCATCTCTAAAATCGTGCGAATGCATTATTCTTCCAGGGAAGGAGTTCATACCATTATATTCAGGAATAAAAGGTACAGAAAAATGTCCTGAGGAAATAACTACATAGTCAAAATTTTCTGTTAAAATTTTATTATTAGCTTTGTCTTGATAGCTTACTTCAAATTTATCATTCTTATAAACAGTGTTAGTAACTCTAGTGTTAAATTTAATTTTATCTTTTAGATTTCCTTGGCTCACTCTACCAATTATATAGTCATAAAGAACTTCTCTAGGTGGAAATGAAGGGATAGGTTTTTTAAAATGTTCATCAAAAGAGTAATCAGCAAATTCTAAACATTCTTTAGGTCCATTTGACCAAAGATATCTGTACATGCTATTAGGTACAGGGTCACCATATTGATCAGATCCAGTTCGCCAACTATAATTCCATAATCCTCCCCAGTCCTCTTGCTTGTCAAAACAAACTACCTCAGGAATTTTTTCACCTTTTTTTTCGGCTTGATGAAAAGATCTCAACATCGATAAACCACATGGTCCAGCCCCAATAATTGCCACTCTACTCATATAACAAACTCCATAAGATTAAATATAAAAATTGTATTTTACTAACAAAATCATAAAAATTGCAATAGATTAGTATTTGATTATGAAAAAAATTTTAGTTATTGGTGGTGGAGCTATGGGGTCAGCATTTACTGTTCCTTGCTTAGATAATGGTAATTCTGTTACAATTACTGAACCTTATAGCAAGAGGTTTATTAAAAATTTATCCTCAAAGAATAAATTTCATTCAGCATTAAAGATAAATTTACCTAAGAAATTAAAATTTAAAATATTTTCTAATGTTTTATTTAATGAAAAGTTTGATTTAATTGTAATTGCCTTAAGTCTTTCAGGTATCGATTTTATTGGAAAAGAATTAAAAAAATACAAGATTAAAACACCAATTTTGGTTTTAACAAAAGGCTTAAAATATGAAAAAAAAAGTAAAAAGATTTTTACAATTTCAGAAAAACTGAAAAAAGATTATAAACTCAAAAATATATCAATTTTAAAAGGTCCTTGTTTAGCAAAAGAACTCGCAAGAAAAAATCAAACTAATGTTATTATTGCGAATAGAAATATTGATATAGCTAAGGAAATTGGTAAAATAATTTCTACAAAATATTATTTGACTGAGTTTTCAAATGATATTGTTGGTATTGAAGTTTGTTCAGCAATAAAAAATATATACGCAATGATTATCGGAGCTGGTCAAAGTTTTAATGCGTCATCAAATTTGTTCCAAAAATCTGTTATAGAAATGAAATATTTGACTAAATTTTTTAAAGGTAAAGATGAAACAATATTAGGTCTTGCTGGTGTTGGTGATTTATTTGTAAGTGCAGCTGGAGGTAGAAACAGTAAAATGGGAAGCTATTTAGGAAAAGGATTTACCTTTAAAACAGCAAAAAAAAAATTTATGCCAAATGATACTGTTGAAGGCGAACAATTAGCAAGGGAAATTGCACCTTTTATTCTTAAAAAAGTTAATAAAAATAAAGTTCCAATGATGATTAATTTATTAAGAACAATAATAAACAACAAAAAACTTAAAATTAAAGTTTAAAACAAACCCTCAATTTCACCTTTATTATTTATTTTTATTGAGTCTGCTGCTGGAACTCTTGGTAATCCAGGCATAGTCATAATTTCCCCACAAACAACAACAATAAATTCTGCTCCAGATGATAATTTTACCTCTCTAACAGGAAGAACATGACCCGTAGGAGCACCTTTCAAATTTGGATCAGTTGAAAAACTATATTGAGTTTTAGCAATACACACTGGAAGTTTTCCATAACCTTTTTCTTCAAAGTCTTTTAATTGTTGTCTTATTTTTGTATCAGCTACAACTTCGCTTGCATGGTAAATTTCTTGGGCGATTTTTTCAATTTTTTTGAATAAAGGTAAATTATCTTCATATAGATATTTAAAAGTATTCTTTTTATCCTCACAGATCTCAACTACATTTTTTGCCAATTCTTTAGTTCCTTCACTTCCATTTGACCAATGTGTACATTTAGATGCTTTTACTCCTTGAGTTTTACAAAAATCAAGTAGAGTATTCATTTCTTTGTCTGTATCTGTTATAAAGTGATTAACTGCAATAGTTACTGGAAGACCGAACTTTCTTGTATTATTAATATGTCTTTCTAAATTAACTAATCCTTTTTTTAAAGCATCAACATTTTCTTTTTTTAAATCTTCTTTTCCAACACCACCATGCATTTTTAAGGCTCTAATAGTTGCTACAATAACTACACAATCAGGTTTAATTCCTGATTTTCTGCATTTAATATCTAAAAATTTTTCTGCACCTAAGTCTGCGCCAAATCCTGCTTCAGTTACAACATAATCTGCTAGTTTAAGACCTGCTTTAGTAGCTATTACAGAATTACACCCGTGAGCTATATTTGCAAAGGGTCCACCATGAATAATTGCTGGATTATTTTCTAATGTTTGTGTAACATTTGGTCTTATAGCATCTTTTAATAATACAGTCATTGGTCCATGAGCATTTAAATCTTTTGCAAGAACTGGTTTTTTCTCTCTTGTATATCCAATTGTTATATTTGCTATTCTATTTTCTAAATCTTTTAAATCAGTTGATAAACAGAATATCGCCATTAGTTCAGAAGCAACAGTAATATCAAAGCTATCTTGTCTAGGATAACCATTTGCTACTCCCCCAAGATCCACAATGATTGATCTCAAAGATCTATCATTCATATCCATAACTCTTCTCCAAGAAACTCTTCTTACGTCTATATTAAGTTTGTTACCCCAATAAATATGATTATCAATTAAAGCTGATAGTAAATTATGAGCTGAAGTGATTGCATGGAAGTCTCCAGTAAAATGTAAATTAATTTGTTCCATAGGAACAACTTGAGCATATCCACCACCAGCAGCACCACCTTTCATTCCAAAAGAAGGACCCAAGCTGGGCTCTCTTAAACAAACGATTGATTTTTTTCCAATTTTATTTAATCCATCATTTAAGCCAACTGAAGTTGTGGTTTTACCTTCTCCAGCCGGTGTAGGCGTAATTGCGGTAACCAAAATTAAATTACCATCCTTTTTTTTTAGTGAATTTAAATATTCTAAGTTTATTTTAGCTATATGTCTCCCCATTGGACTAAAAGCTGTATTTTCATCCGGAACATTGATTTTAGCCAATATATCTTTTATTGGCTGCATTTTTGCTTCTCTTGCTATTTGGATATCTGATTTTACTTCACTCATTGAGGATCCTTTATAATTTTTTAAAATTTGATGATTAGTATCTCTTTTTAAAGCCTTTGGAAATATCTAAAAATTATATATAAAAAAAATACGAACATTTTATATTCATTATTATAAAATTCTAATATGCAAAAATATTCAGTCTTTAATTTGATCAAAAATGCTTTCTCTAATCATGAGAATTGGGACCTTGCTTGGAAAGACCCAACACCTAAAAAAGAGTATGATGTTGTCATTATTGGAGGTGGAGGACATGGTTTAGCAACAGCATATTATCTCGCAAAAGAACATAATATTACTAACGTAGCAATAATTGAAAAAGGCTGGATCGGTGGAGGAAATGTAGGACGTAACACTACAATAATTAGATCAAACTATATGTATGATGATAATGCATTGTTTAGTGAATTTGGAATGGACCTATGGAGAAGGATGAGTCAAGATTTAAACTATAACGTAATGTTCTCTCCAAGAGGAATCATAAATCTTGCTCACTCAGATGCACAAATGAATGTTTACGCTAGAAGGGGTAATTCAATGCGATTAAATGGAATTGACGCTGTTCTTTTAAATAGAGAGCAAGTCAAAGAAATTATTCCAATGGCAGATTTTTCTGAGAATGTTAGATTTCCAATATTTGGTGGATTAATGCAACCAAGTGCTGGTACAGCTAGACACGATGCGGTAGCTTGGGGTTATGCACGTCAAGCAGACTCAATGGGAGTTGATATT
Organism: Pelagibacterales bacterium SAG-MED09; assembly: GCA_014654245.1. GTDB lineage: Bacteria > Pseudomonadota > Alphaproteobacteria > Pelagibacterales > Pelagibacteraceae > Pelagibacter. Next base: position 1,448 of record JACWDG010000020.1, on the reverse strand, counting down.
ATTCAAAACTGTGAAGTTACTGGATTTGATGTTTCAGGTGGAAAAGTTAAAGGTATAAGAACATCGCGTGGAGATATTAAAGTAAAAAAAATTGGATTATGTGTTGCTGGTAGCACAAATATTTTAGCAGAAAAACTAAACATGAGATTACCAATTGAAACTCATCTTTTACAGGCTTGCGTATCTGAACCAGTGAAACCAGTTTTAGATAGAGTAGTTACTTTTGGTGCTGGACATTTTTATATTAGTCAATCAGACAAAGGTGAAATGGTAATGGGTGGAGATTTAGATGGATATAACAGTTATTCTCAAAGAGGTAACATGCCAACTTTACAACATGTTTTAACAGAAGGTATTGCTATGATGCCATTCTTAAGTAAATTAAAAATGCTTAGGACTTGGGGTGGGATTATGGATATGTCTATGGACGGTTCACCTATAATCGATAAAACACATATTGAAGGATTGTATTTAAACTGTGGTTGGTGTTATGGTGGATTTAAAGCAACACCAGCATCTGGTTGGACATTTGCATACACTATTGCTCAAGATAGAGCTCATGAATTAAATGCAGGATATAACTTAAATAGATTTAATACAGGTCACTTACTTGATGAAAAGGGACTTGGTACAAAAACTTGGATTTCTTAAATGCTTCATATTAAATGCCCTCATTGCGGAATGAGATCACAAAATGAATTTTCTTATGGAGGTGATGCAACTGTTAAAAGACCAAAACTAAACAAAGAAGTATCAGATCAAGACTGGGATAACTTTATTTATAATAGAAAAAGCTTAAGAGGAAAACACCTAGAGTTATGGCAACATTTGTCAGGCTGTAGACAATGGATAAAAGTTGAGAGGGATACCGCAACACACGAAATATTTAAAACAATGAAGGCCAATGAGGATGAGTTATAATGGATCAAAGTTTTCGATTACCAGATGTTGGTTTAATAAACAAAGAAAAAAAATTATCATTTAAATTTAATGGGAAAACTTATTATGGATACGAGGGTGATACATTAGCTTCAGCACTAATTGCAAATGGAGTTCATCTAGTTGGTAGAAGTTTCAAATATCACAGACCAAGAGGTTTTTTTGGTGCGGGGGTTGATGAGCCTTACGCAATAGTTCAGCTTTATAGAAATGGTGAAACCGAACCAAACATTAAAGCCACAGAACAGGAGCTTTTTGAAGGGTTAGAGGCAACAAGTGTAAATTGTTGGCCAAGTGTTAACTTTGATATTGGAGCAATAAATAATTTTTTAAAAATATTTCTTCCTGCAGGATTTTATTACAAAACTTTTATGTGGCCAAAAAGCTTTTGGTATAAAGTTTATGAGCCATTTATTAGAAAAGCTGCAGGCCTGGGTGTTGCTTCTATAAAACATGATAAAGAAAGAAAATGTTGATGCTTTAAAAAAAGGATTAGTTAATTTAGAAAG
>JACWDG010000002.1 GCA_014654245.1 Pelagibacterales bacterium SAG-MED09 | reverse complement strand
CTCCTTTTCTTCCAATATTCCCAGTAATCATAGCAAGGTCTGCAATTAACATCACTGTTTTTGAACCTTGTTCATGCTCAGTTACTCCTAAACCATGAAATTCCATTGAATTTTTTGCGGTAGCATAAGCTATTGCTGCTTCTTTAACTAATTGTTTATCAACTCCGGCAACTTTTGCTAAATGATCAACATCTTGTCTTTCAATTTCTTTTAAAAAATTATCAAAACCTTCTGTACGATCTCTAACAAAATCAACATTATATAATTTTGATTTAACTATATAATGAAGCATCATATTAAGAACGGCAACATTAGTTCCAGGTCTTAGTTTAATATGGTAATCTGCTAATTGTGCAACTTCAGTTGTAATAGGATCTAAAACAATAAGTTTTTTCCCTTTCATCACTTGTTGTTTTATTTTAGCTCCAGTTACTGGATGTGCATTTGTTGGGTTTGCTCCAATAATTAAAAATAAATCAGCGTGATAAATATCTTCAGTAGAGTTTGTTGCGGCCCCTGTTCCAAAAGTTTGCTGCATTCCCCAAGCAGTAGGTGAATGACAAATTCTTGCACAACAGTCGACACTATTAGTTCCTACGGCCGCTCTTATCATTTTTTGAAAAACATAATTTTCTTCATTAGTACATCTTGCAGAAGAAATACCTGCAAAAGCGTCTGGTCCGTGATCCCCTGTAATTCTTTGCATTTCTTTTTTAATAAAATCGTAAGCTTCATCCCAAGTTGCTTCTTCAAATTTTCCATTTCTCTTAATTAATGGAGTTTTAAGTCTGTCAGGATGATCATAAAAACCAAATGCGTATCTTCCTTTAATGCAAGTATGACCAGCATTAACCTCAGTTTCTTTTGGAGTATCAATAGCAACAACTTTATTATCTTTAATTGATGTTTCCAAATTACAACCAACACCACAGTATGAACAGGTAGTTCTTACTTTTTTATCTATCGCAGCAGACTTTGATTGAAATACATCAGAAATTGCATCTGTTGGACAAGTATGCGCACAAGCTCCACATGAAACGCAAGAAGAGTCTCCAAAAGTCATATCATTATCTGTTGTAATTTTTGACTCAAATCCTCTTCCAGACATTGTTAATACAAATGATCCTTGAATCTCATCACATGCTCTTACGCATCTTCCACAATTGATACAGTTATCTAAGTTCATTCTCATATAGTCATGAGAAGTATCTCTTGGAATACCCTTGTGTTGCTTTGGATTATTGTATCTATGTTCTGAGATACCTAAATCATTCGCTACAGTTTGAAGTTCACAGTTATTATTAACTTCACAGGTATTACATTCCATCGGATGGTCAGTTAAGACCAATTCTACTATGTTTTTTCTTAAGTTTTGAAGATTATCATTTGTCGTGAAAATATGTTGATTTTCTCCTATTGGAGTATGACATGATGCAACTATTTTTGTGGGGCCATCTTTCTCTAATGCTACTTCAACAGAACAAACTCTACAAGCACCATAGGGTGCTAAATTAGGATCATCACAAAGCGATGGCACTTTTTTTTCACCAACATAGCTTTTAACAAATTTTAATATAGATGTATGATTAGCACCTATTTCATAAGGCTTACCATCTATATAAGCAATTTTTCTTTTTTCAGAACTCATTAATTATCTTTTACCATATCACTTTTCATTTCATCACCAAAATACTTTAAGATGTTCATAATGGGAGTTGGTATAGCCCCACAAAGAGCACACAAACAGCCTTTTTGCATTGTTACTAACAATTCATTTAATAATTTTAGAGGAATTTTGGCTGTCTTTTTCTTTGCTTGATCAAACATTTCTTTTCCTCTGTATGACCCTAGTCTTCCTGGGAAACATTTACCACAAGACTCTTCAGCAGAGAATTCAAACAAATGATGAATATACTCAGTCATTGGAAAATTCTTAGGAATACTAACAATGCTTGCATGACCTAGCATAAAACCCTTAGAACTAAATTCTTGAAAATCTAAATTTAAGTTGTCAATTTCGTTTAATGGAACAACACCACCCAGAGGCCCACCAATTTGAAATGCTTTAACTGGCTCTTTATAACCGCCACCTATTTCATTAAATATTTTTTTCATCGGTGTTCCCATATCAATTTCATAAACACCTGGATTATTGAAAAAACTATCTAAACAAACTAATTTGGTTCCTGCAGATTTTTTGTTTCCAATTGATGAAAATTTTTCTGCACCATTAATTAAAATACCAGTTGCAGCTGCTAAAGTTTCAACATTATTAACCACAGTTGGTTTTTTATAGAGTCCTTCTGTAACTGGAAAAGGAGGTCTAACATCTACTTCTGCACGTCTTCCTTCAATAGATGCAATTAAAGCAGTTTCTTCTCCACATATATAAGCACCTTGGCCTATACAAATTCCAAGATCAAAAGAAAAGTCAGTACCTAAAATATTTTCACCTAGTAGGTTTATTTTTTTGAGTTCATTGATACATCCATTAATTGCCTCAATAGATTTTGGATATTCACCTCTAATATATAACACTCCTTCATCACTTCCAATAACCAAACCACATATTACCATTCCGAAAATAACCTTTAATGGCTGATCCTCTAAAAGGTATCTATCAGAAAATGCACCAGAGTCACCTTCATCAGCGTTGCATATGACATATTTTTTATCACCTTTTGCTTTACTACAAAAATCCCATTTCATTCCAGTTGGAAAACCTGCACCACCTCTTCCTGTAAGATTTGACTCCAATAATGACTTAATAATCTCTTTTTTATCTGTTTTTAAAAATTTTTTTAGTTGTTCTTTAAATTGATCTGTTGACGAAAGCTTATCATCCATTAGAAAGCTAGTCGTAGCAAAACTTTTTGAAAAGAATTTTTCTTGTTTAATATCCTCTCCATTTAAAATTTGATCAATTTTTTCTATGTCTTTTCCTGCATAGTTTTCACCATCATAGTGGAATGCATGATTTTCATAGCAGTGACCTAAACAAAACATTTCTCCTACTTTGTCATTCCCAAGTTTAGATTTTAAAGTTTCTTTCAATTTTTCTTGAGTTCCAGCACACATACAAGCACTTCCATTACAAACAAAAGCTTTTTTTTCTCTATGAGATGGTCTTAAAAATTCATAAAAACTCTCAGCTCCATGAATTGTTGAAACACCTAAATTATATTCTTTGGCAATTTCCTTAATATCTTTTGGAGAGTCATTAAGAACGTTTTCAGACAATTTTTTAAAAAGATTGTCTTTTAAACCAATTCTACCAGATAAATTACTAATATTTTTTGACAATAGATTACCCGCAATTCTAATTTACAATAACTTTTTGGTTATTTGTGTAAACGTTAAAACTATCCTCTTTTACGAAACCTATCAAGGTCATGTCAAACTTATTCGCTAGGTCTATTGCTAGGCTAGTTGGCGCACCTACCCCAATCATTAAGCCAATATTTGTCATTAAAACTTTCTGTACAAGTTCAAAATTTAGACGACCTGAGCATGTGATAAATTGATCTTGTGGATTAATTTGATTCTTATTTAGAGCATTTCCAATCATTTTATCTAAGGCATTATGCCTTCCAACATCCTCTCTTAAAGATATCAGTTTACCATCTGATGAAAATAAACCACTTGCATGAATTCCTCCAGTCTTTGAAAATTCAGACTGATTATCTCTTAAAACAGATGGAGATTTAATAACAGTTTCTTTTGATAATTTCGGGTTTGTATAAGATACTTTTTCTTTCTTAATAATTTCTAAAGCATCTAATGATGATTTTCCACATACACCACATGATGAATTTGTTAAAAAATCTCTTTTTATTTTAGAAATATCAATATTTTTAGAATTATTTAAAGTAATTAATATTTTATTTTGAATATTATAGTAGCCAACTTTTTTTCCAATCTTTTCTATTTTTTCTATTTCATTTATATTTTGAATTATTTGTTCATTAAATAAAAAACCTCTTACTAAATCTTCATCATGACCTGGTGTTCTCATTGTGATAGAGAGACTGTTAGTTAGCCATTTATTTTGATCTTGATATTTTAGTGAAATTTCTAGAGGTTCTTCTATAGAAATAAAATCATCAGTGTTTTCAAATTTGTTTTTTTTAAATTTGAAAACATTGTATTTAGAATTCATTATATCATTTTATCGGATAATTTTTTTTAAGCAAAAATTTATTGATTAATATTGCTAATAAAATAATTATAATACTTCCAAAAATAATAGGACTTATTAAATAATCATAAGAAACACTTCCGATAATTACCATAATAGGATTCCCCCCCGCTGGTGGATGCACAACATTTAAAAGTATCATTAAAAAAATACCTACACCAACTGCTAGAGCTATATTGATATATAAAGGCAGAGGCACTAAAATTACAAAAATTACCCCAACAAGTGATGTAATAAGATGACCAAAAAAAACATTTTTTGGTTGAGCAAATGGACTTTCTGGAAAACCAAATAATAAAACCATAGAAGATCCAAATGATCCAGCAATAAATAAACCTAGTGCAGTTTTGTATGTTAAAACTGTAAGAACACCAATTGTAAATGTAGAAAAAACTCCTGCTAACAAAGCTTTTTTAAAAATATCTTTATCTATTTTGAACATTTTTATTTCAGCGCTTTTAGAACAGTTTTTAAAGGAAGTAGCAAACACTCTTTTCTAGAAATGTTTTTTTTATCTAATAACTCTTTAAAATCATTCCAATGTTTATCTAAATTATATTTTGTATTAACGAATATTTTTTCTGCTGTAAGTACAAAACTTTTAACTTCATCTACTTTTATATTCTTTATTTTTCTTGACAACAAACTAACAGATGCTTGGCAATAAACACAAGATTTACATTGGTAGCCCATATCTTTTACAATTTCATCTTTAACAACCAGACTTATTTCCATTTCATCCCCACAAAGTGGATTTTTATTTTTAAAATTATGAGTTGGATTAGTTAAAACCCTATTATTATCAGTGTGGGAGGCTATTTCTAAAATTCGTAAATCCATTTAATTTCTTTAATTCAATTATTAATGTTTTATATTTTTAAAATGAAACATAACAATATTTTGCCAGTAGTACTAGCAGGAGGAAAATCGAAAAGATTTGGTGAGGATAAGTCACAAGCCAAATTAAGAGGGAAAATCCTTATTGATTATATTCTTAGAGAAATTACAAATAATTTTAATGAAGTCCTAATCGTCGCAAACAATCCAATTAATCATTTAAATTCTGATAAAATTATAATAATTGAGGATTATAAAAAAAACCTAGGTCCATTAGGAGGCATTTTAAGTGCAATGAAATGGGTTAAAAAAAATAATAAGAAATATCAGTGGATTGCCTCTTTTCCTTCGGACACACCTTTTTTTAAAATGGATAACTTCAATGAGTTTTTAAAAAGAGTTAACGAGAAAGAGAGTGAATTATTTTTTATGAAATCTGGTGAAAAAAGACATAATATATTTGGTTTGTGGTCTGTTCATTTAGTTGATCAGCTAGAAAAAGATCTTGAAATAGGAACTAGAAAAGTTGAAAGATGGGCAAATGATATTGGCGTTAATATAATTAATATGAGTTTTGAAAAACGAGATCCATTCTTTAATATTAATACTAAAGAAGATTTAAAAATTGCAGAAAAAATTTTAGATGATCAATTATAAGCAGGCAAAGAATATTTTTAAAAAAGCAAAAATTAGAATTCAGGATGAAGAAATATTAGTTAGAAATTCTTTAAATCGAGTTGTTGCAAAAGATATTATTTCTCCTTCTAACCATCCACTATGTGATAATGCTGCTTTTGATGGTTTTGCAATTAATTTTAATGATACTAAAAATTTAAATAGAAAAAACTTAAAGCAATTTAGAATTTTAGGATCTATTGCAGCAGGAAATAAGCCATTTAATAAAAAAGTAAAAAAATTTGATACAATTGAGGTTATGACAGGAGGAATAATATCAAAACCATTTAATACTATAATACCTATTGAGCAGATTAATTTTTATCCTGATAAACAAAATCCTAAATCTATAATAATTGATCACAAAATAAGTAAAAATAATCATGTAAGATTTAAAGGATCAGATTATAAAAAAGGAAAATTAATTGTTAAAAAGGGGACAATCATTCAACCCAATCATATTTTAGCTTTAAAAACTTTGGGTGTTCAAAAAATAAAAGTTAAAAAAAAGTTAAATATTATTTTTTTTTCAACAGGCAATGAAATTTCTAATTCTAATAGGATTCCAAACTGGAAAGTAAGAAACTCTAATAGTAATTATATTGAAAATTTAAATGAAAATTTCTTATTTAATTTTAAAAATGGCGGTATCTTGAGAGACAATCATCAAAATTTATTTAAATCTAAGATTAAAAAAATTTTAAAATCAAAAATTGATATCATTATAACTTCAGGAGCAGTATCAGCTGGAAAATTTGATTATATTCCTAGTGTAATAAAAAAATTTAAGAATTCACATTATTTTAAAAGTGTAATGATAAGGCCAGGAAAACCAATTTTGTTTGCTAAAATTAAACAAAAAATTATATTTGGCTTACCTGGAAATCCGATTTCATCTGCGGCATGTTTCAGATTTTTTGTTTATCCTTATATTGAAAATATATTGAATTTGAGTCCAGAAAAACCTATTAAGGCTATTTTGAAGAATAATTTTGAAAAAAAAAAATTTTTGACAAGATTTATTAAAAGTAAACTAATTACAACCAAAAATGGTAAATTAGAAGTAAAGCTATTACCTGGTCAAGAGTCCTTTAGAATTAACTCTTTTGTAAAATCAAATATATGGGCAGTCCTACCTCAAGGGCAAACTAAATTTAAAAAAGGTCAAATTATTGATTGTTTTTTACCTAACAGTCCAAATAAAATTTTAGATTAAAGTAATGTAATTTTGTTGTAGTTCTAAATTTTTAGAATTATTGTTCCGCGATGTTAGAATTAAAAAACCCAAAAATAGCTATCCAAGTTGTTTTATTTGCAGGAATTTTATGGTCATTTGGGCCTTTGGTAGTTCGATATATGGATAGTCCTAACCAAGTTCCATGGCAATATATATTTGGGAGAGGTATTACTATTTTTATTATTCTTAATCTTTATTTATATTTTGAAGAAGGATTTAAATTTTGGAAGAACTATCTTAGAATAGGTATATCTGGAATTATAGGTGGATCAGGTCTTGGTATTGCTATGATCACATTTATTTATTCAATTACAAACACTACAGCAGCAATTACTTTATTATGTTTAGCTGCTATGCCTTTTTTTACAGCTCTTTTGGCATTTATCTTTTTAAAAGAACAAATTTCTCTGAGTGTTTGGATTTCAATTATCATAGCAACAATTGGAATTATAATAATGGCTTTTGGGAATACCGGAGAAAATTCTCTAGTTGGATTTGTTTTTGGAATAACTTCTTCTATAGGCTTTTCAGTTTTTTCAGTAACATTAAGGTGGAGAAAAGAAACACCCAAGTTTACAACAGTTGCTTTCGCAGGTTTCTTTTGCTTTGTTTTTGCAACAATAATTATTTTATTAAAAGGACAGGTTTTTTTTTCAACCAGTTATAATAGTTCATTATTTTCATTACATGGTACTTTAGTTTGTCTCGGATTAATTTTATATTCTATTGGCTCTAAAGTAATCCCTGCAGCTGAATTAACTTTACTTTCTTTAACAGAAGTAATTGGTGGAATTTTTTGGGTATGGTTACCTTTATTTGGTATTAATGAAGTACCAGATACAAATACTATTATTGGTGGTTTCTTTTTATTTATATCTTTATTTTATTACAGTTTGATTATGAGATGGAATAAACGATATATTGGACTAAATTAATTTCTTAGATGGATTAAATGGAAAGACCTGATTTTTTTACATTAAAAAATGGAGAAAAAAAAAAACTCCCTTTTTCAAATGAGGAATATAATCAAAGAGTAAGCAAACTTAGGTCAGTAATGGATAAAAGTAATCTAGATATGATTATTTTAACATCTATGCATAATATTGCTTATTACACAGGTTTTATTTATTGTTCCTTTGGAAGACCTTATGGTTGTGTGATAACTAAAAATAAAATTTATACTATTTCAGCAAATATTGATGCAAGTCAACCTTGGAGAAGATCTTACTGTGATAATGTCATTTATACAGATTGGAAAAGAGATAATTTTTTAAGAGCAATTGTATCAGTTGTTGGAAGAGATGAGCCTCCAAAAAATATAGGCCTTGAATATGATCATATTACTTTAGATATAAGAGAAAAAATTGCATCTATATTTACATTTTCAGTTTTTCATGATGTTGCAAAAAAATTAATGCAATTAAGAATGATCAAATCTAATGAGGAAATTGAAATTATTAAAAATGGAGCAAAAATCGCAGATCTTGGTGGTGAAGAGATAGTCAAAAATATAATAGAAGGAAATACTGAAATTGAAATTGCAATTGCAGGTCGAGATAAAATGGAGAGAGAAATTGTAAATAAGTATCCAGATGCCGAATATATGGATACATGGGTTTGGTTTCAGTCTGGAATTAATACAGACGGTGCACACAATCCTAAAACAAATCGAAAAATTAAAAAAGGAGATATTTTATCTTTAAATACCTTTCCAATGATTTCCGGTTACTATACTGCTTTAGAAAGAACTTTATTTTTAGATTACGCAGATAACTCATCATTGAAAGCTTGGGAAGCAAATGTAAAAGTTCATAAACGTGGTCTTGAATTAATTAAGCCTGGGGTTAAATGTTCTGATATATGCCATGAGCTTAATGAATTGTTTGCTGAGCTTGGATATCTTCAATATAGAACTTTTGGATACGGACATTCATTTGGAGTTCTTTCTCATTTCTATGGAAGGGAAGCAGGATTAGAATTAAGAGAAGACATTGATACTGTTTTAGAGGAAAATATGGTGATTTCGATGGAACCTATGATTATGATTCCTGAGGGTAATCCAGGAGCTGGCGGATATAGAGAACATGATATATTGATCATTGGTAAAGATGGCGTTGAAAATATTACAAAATTTCCTTTTGGACCTAATTACAATATAATAAAAGCTTAGTTAAATGGATGAAAATAAAATAGTCGTCAATAGTTGGAATGAGTGGGATCCTTTAAAACATGTAATTGTGGGAAGAGCTGATGGCACATGTATTCCAGCACCAGAACCTGCGCTGGATGCTAAAGTTCCTGAGGATAGTGATATGAGAGGAAAATTTGGTCCAAGAACCAAAGATACTGTTGATAAAGCAAATCAGCTATTAGATGATTTTTCTAATATGTTAGAAAAAAGAGACATCAGGGTAGATCGTCCAACTCCAATTGATTTTAGCAAAAAAACCTCAACACCTGACTGGGAAGCGGAGACTATGTTTGGTTGTATGCCGCCAAGAGATGTTTTGTTAACTGTTGGAAATGAAATTTTAGAGGCAACCATGAGTTATCGTTGCAGATGGTTTGAATATTTATGTTACAGACCCCTGTTAAAGGAATATTATGACAATGATTTGAATATGAGACATGAATGTGCACCTAAACCAAGATTAACCGATGCAGATTATCGAAAAGACTATTTATCAGATAAAATCGGAGTTCAAAAAAGATTAGAGTGGACAGAACAAAAATACTTTGTGACAACAGAGGAAGAACCATTATTTGATGCAGCAGATGTTTTAAGATTTGGAAGAGATTTAGTTGTGCAGCATGGTTTTACTACTAATTTAAAAGGTATAAATTGGTTAAAGAGACATTATAAAGATCACAGAGTTCATGCAGTAAATTTTCCAGGAGACCCATATCCTATACATATTGATGCAACTTTTACACCAATCAAAGAAGGATTAATTATTAACAATCCTCAAAGAAAGCTTCCAAAAGAGCAAAGAAAATTGTTTGAAAACAATGGATGGCAAATAATTGATAGTGCACAACCAGCACACAATGAGCCCCCAGCACTTTGTTATTCCTCAGTTTGGCTATCTATGAATGTGCTAGTGCTTGATCCAAAAACAGTTTGTGTTGAAAAAAGTGAAGTTTATCAAGCAGAGCAATTAGATAAATTAGGCATGGAAGTAATCCCTGTAGAGCTAAGAGATGCATACGCATTTGGAGGAGGATTACACTGTTGTACAGCAGATGTTTATAGGGAAGGTACTTTGAAGGATTATTTTCCAAAACAATAATTATTTTAATTTTATTAACTTTTTAATTTATTTGTTATTTTTGAAATGTGTTCTGAAAATATAAAATCTGAACTAATTTTTTGATAACTTTCATCTCTAATAATCTTTGCATAAGTAAGCCAATTATTAATTATTAATACTTCACTTAATGTTATATTATTTATACTCCTTGAGAATATTTTTTTTCCTTTTTGACTGCCATTAGCTATTTCAATATCAATTAATTTTTCCTTTTTTTTCCACTCTTCATTATAAACAATTTCATTTATTTTTTTTACATCTTTATAACCTGGAAAAGAAAAATCAAATTCCGTGCATCCTCTTTTGATGTTTAGTTTAAAGTTTTTAAGAAACTTGTTTAAATATACATTAGTAAGTTCAGAAACGACTTTTGCTTCATCGACAGATGAACAATAAATTAAAGCTTTATAGTTACCATTTACATTTTCTCTGAGTTCTATAAAACACTTTCTAATATTATCATTTGGTAATTTTAAGTGATTAAAAATAAAAAACAATTTTATTAATTGAGAAACTTCCTTTAATTCAATTTGAACTTTAAAACAACTAAAACAATATTTTGGAATAATATTGTATTTATTAAAAACTTTTTTATGTCTTTCACAATTTAAATTTTCCCCATTTCTTTTATGTATTTGAGTTTCCAAAAAAATAGTTTTATTTAAATTTGTCTTAATTATTTCATTACATTCATTAATAAATCTACTTACATTAGAGGTATTTATTTCATTAAATGTGAGAATTTTAGAGCTCATTTCTTGAATTTTATTATTAGCTTTTATTATTGAATTATCCTCATGTTGATCTGCTTTATAAAAGTTTAGTATTCGAATTAAATTGTTTTGAGCATTTAAGTGTTCAGGATTACATCTCAAAGCTTGAGTATAATTTTTAATTGCAATAGGATATTCTCCAAAATCATCATATTGAGTTGCAAGATTATTATATGCACTTGCATAATCTTTATTTAGTTCTAAGGCTTTTTTGTAATTTTCTATTGCCTTGTCGTTCTCTCCTAGATGACTATAAGTAACTCCAAGGTTGTTGTAAGCTTCAATAAATTTATCATCTTTTTTTAAAGTTTTTTTAAAAGATAAAAGTGCATTTTGCCAATTTTCTAAACTCAAATTTATTATACCATGGATATTCAATAAAAAAGGCTCATCCTGATTAAGTTCAAGTAATGAGTTACTTAAATTTAATGCAGAGTCAAAATTTTTTGATTTATAAAGATAAATCAATTTATCTATTTCTGACTTAAGTGAAGTTTGAGAATTTCTACTCATAAAATATAATTTTTATGAATAGAAGTATAAATAGATAAATTGAATTACTATTGATGATCTTGAATACGCGCTATGCTTTATACTCATGCGTGGATTTGTCCTAAAAAAAATTGAGTCTTTTTATAGGAAATAATTCAACTTGGGTTTTGTTTTAAATATTCAATATAATTTACAACATCATCAAACTTTTCATCCGGAATATCTTTATAACTTGCCTGAAAGTGATCTTTTACACATATTGCAACATGAGCATAAGGGTTTCTACCTTTTGGATGGTTAGGATGTTCTGGCAAAACATCCACCAAATAATCGCCAGCTTCCTGAATAATTTTCCAGAGTTTATATCGATTATCTTCTTTCATATAATCCAGAATTTTAATTTATTTAAAATATTTTTTTAATTAATTATTTAGTTTTAAAGAATATTGATAATTCTTACGTTATCTCCATAAAACTATGTTAAATCTTACTATTAAAATTGAGGTCATTTCTCACTAGCCATACATCTGTCACTATAATTTTATTTTTATCATCTTTTTTTGAAAACAAATTAAATACAAATAATTTAATATCTTCAATGATATTCAAATTATTATCATAAATATCATATAGCTTTTCTAATTTAGATAACATTTCCTGATAATTATTTTCGGTATTTTTTAATGAGATTTCTATAAAAATTAATCTTGGTTTTAAATCCAATATCGATGGTGTTAATAATGGTTCAGCACCTTCAATATCAACTTTCATAAAATCAATTTCTGTAATATGGTTTTGTTTGCAAAGTTCATTAAGAGTAATAGCATCTACTTCCTCGACATGATCAATTATTTTTTTGTCGTAACTTTTTAATGTTCTATTTAATTCATGGTTTATCATTATTGTATTAGCTGCATTTAAAGAACTGGTAATATCTATTTTACCATTATAATCACATACAGCTTTTTCAATTATTGTAATATTAGAACACTCATCAAATTGATCATCTAAATTTTTTTTAAAAATTAATAAATTTCTCTTAGAGGGTTCAATCGAATATATTTTTGAATTTTGATACATTTTTGAAAGATAAATAGATATCTCACCAACATTTGCACCAATATCTAAAATAATTTTGACTGAATTCAATATTTTTTTTATATTTTCATTTAAGTTAGCACCTTGATTTATTTTTTTAGATGAATTTGATTTGAGATATCTATTTGTACCTTTTGTGGATAAAAAAACACCATCAGTACCTACAAAAGAGCCATGTCTATTTACCATAATATCACCCTTATAATTAAAATATTTTATCATCCAGTTAAGAATTTTAATTCCAATTTTAAGACCAATGAGTTGTCTATGTTGAGGGCTTTGAATAATTTTTTTAATATAGTTCACGTTTCACAATAGTTTATTTTATTGATTACATCAAATGAGAGCTTATATGGTTATCTTAATCTAGTTTCCCCAAATAATTAACCATCGTAACTCCAATGATAATTAAAATAATTCCTATCAATCCATAAATATTTGGGACTTGATTATATTTTAAAAGTGCAAATAAAACGACACCTGTAACTGTTAACCCACTATACGTTGCATATGCAAATCCTACTGGAAGAGCATGCATAGCTTTTGCAATACAAAACATAGTTACAAACATTAGTGAAATACATAACATGGAAGGGGTAAGTTTTGAAAAACCCTCAGATACTTTTGCCAAACTATTTGCAGCAATACCACATAAAATTCCTAGAGCTAAAAATAGATATCCAATTAAAGGTTTCATTAATTAAGAGTATCAAATTAATTAAAATTTTTCTATTTTATTATTTAAACTTTAATAGGATAGTTTATTAAATCTTATGTCTAAATTAAAAAAATTAATAATTGCTTGTGATGGCGAGTCTGCGAGTGGTAAAAGTACAGCTGCAAAACTAGTTTCAAAAAAATACAAAATTTTACTAATCAATTCTGGATTACTTTATAGGTATTGTAGCAAGCTAATTATAAAGGAAAAACCTAAAAATATAATCCCATTTTTAAAAAAAAAGTTTAAAAAGATTTCATATAAATCAATAGTAAAACAAAAACTTCATTCAGAGGAAATCTCTAACCATGTTGGAATTCTTGCAAAGAACAAAAAAATCAGAAAAATTGTTAATCAGCTACAGATGAAGATAATAAAAAGGAATAATAGAATTTGTGTTGAGGGACGCGATATCGCTAGTAAGATTTTATCTAAAAATCCAAAATATGACTTAGCCTTCTATTTTAAATGCAACTTAGAAGTAGCTGCTTACAGACGCTGGTTAGATATTAAAAAATCAGTTCCATTAAAAGAAGTTAAAAGATCATTAAAAATTAGAACCTCTTTAGATAAAAAAAGAAAAAATAGCCCCTTAATCAAAGTAAAAGATGCTATTTTAATTAAAACTGACAAACTTGATAAAAAACAAGTTTTGACCAAAATGTCAAAATCAATTGATAAAGTTTTAAAAAATTAATATTTTTCGTCGTTTACTTGTTCAGAAATATTTATGTTTTCTAAATTTGAGGATGTTTCTTTAACAGGCTTAGGTTCTTGGATTGGTTCTGTTTGAGGATTTAACTCGATCCCAGCTGGAGTAATAGTTTGTGGCATTGCAACAAATTGTGAGTCTGGATTATCGACTGTTTTTCTAACTTTCATTCTGTAAATTCCAAAAATTCCAATTATAGAATGAAAGAAAAATAAAAAAATAAAAAATCCATTAGAACCAACTAAATCCATAAATATTGAACATAAAAAAGGTCCACTCATTGCACCTAATCCAAATACAAATTGTAAACCTGCACCTGCAGCAACAAACTTTTCTTTTGGAATATAGTCATTTGTATGTGCTAGAATTAGAGAAAACATTGGCAAACTACAAAATGAAAATAGTATTAAAAAAATATAAAACCAAGTTTTGCTAGTAGCTAGACCATCTGGTAAATACATTTGTCTTGAAACTAAAATTGCAAGAAGTGCAAATAAAGCAGCACCAAATGTTGAGATAACTATAACCAATCTCCTGTCATACATGTCAGATATTTTTCCAACTGGAAATTGCGAAACTGCTCCTGAAATTGCCAATAAAAATGTAACAATTGATATTTCTAATATCGTAAAATTCATTGAGGTTGCATAAACAGCTAATAAAGTAAATAAAGCGGCTTGTATTGTTCCATAAAAAAAAGAACTTACCATTCCAAATGGAGACGATTCATAAAGATTTTTTAATGTCATTGCTTTAATTCTTTTAAATGTAGGAGGTTTTTTTTTAGTTAATAAAATAGGAATAAGAGCTGCTGATGTAATAACTGATACTAATATAAAAGGTTGAAAATTTTTAGGACTGCTAAAGTTAAGTAAAAACATTCCAATACCCATTGCCCCATAAAGAATGACCATATATATAGACAGAACACTTCCTCTATTTTTATTACTTGATCTATCGTTTAGCCAACTTTCAGCAACTGTATAAATACAAACCATGCTTATGCCAGTTAATACTCTCAATAAAAACCAAATGAATGGATTAATCAAAATAGAATGAACTAAAATAACTAATGAAGCTAGTGACGCAAAAGCTGCAAAAACTCTAATATGCCCAACTCTAGAAATAATATTTGGAATTGTTGCTGCGCCAATAAAGTATCCAACAAAGTATCCTGACATCATAAAACCAGTTGCTGTCAAACTGAATTCTTCTTGTACTGCCCTAACTCCAAGCAAAGAACCTTGAAAACCATATGCCATCATTAAAAATCCCATGCCTAGAAAAAGTGCCCAAGAATTTTTCAATACTTTGTTCATATAAATCGACATCTATTTCTGATTTGTGGCTAAATCAAGTTAAATGTATTTAAGAATTTATGATTTTTTAAGCTTTAGAAATGAGTGGATTGCGATCGTTAATATAATTACAGCACCTCCCTGAATAGTTTCTATGCTCGGCTGCTCTTTAATAATCATCCAAACCCAGAATGGTCCAATAATAGTCTCTAATAAAAAGAATAGATTAACTTCTTCAGCTGGGATAAATCTTGGAGCGATTGTTACCAACACAAATGGGATTGCAACACACATTATACACATTAAAGGTACAATTAATAAGTCAAGTTCAGTTAAAACATACGTCTCGACAAAAAACATTGCAAATATAGCAACAAATAACTTACCTACTACAGCTGCTGGAACCAAATTTTTTCTCTTTGCTGATCTAATCGTTACTGCTCCTACCGCAAGTCCTAAAGCAGTAATAAAGCCCAGAATATCTCCATAAATACTACCCAATTTTAAAGAATCGTAAAATATATAAACGGCTGCAATAAATGTAACAGCTATAGCTACCCATGTTTTTTTATCAGGCATTTCCTTTAAAAAAATTGCACCTAAAATTGCTGATAGCATGGGAGCCAATGCAATCATAACTAATGTGTTAGCTACACTAGTGTTCTGGATAGAAACTACAAACGTGACATTGGTAACTGAGAAAGTGAAAATATAAATTAATCCATGATACCCGCTATTCAGAAGCATATTAAAAAAATTCAATTTATATATAATTAGCATTCCAATTAAGACTGTAAAAAATGGAATTACTCCTCGATAAAAAACTAAACTCCAAGTATCAACACTGGATAGTCTTATGAATAAACTATCTGGAGTAATAAACATTACCGCAACAAAAGCTAATAAGGATCCTTTTTGTTGGTCGGAAAATGATTTCATGCTTTTAATTCTTTCCAAAAAGTTTTTGCATGATTTATTCCTGATAAATCATATAAAGTTTTTAAACCAGTTGGAGATGTAACGTTAATATCTCCATTTAGTTTTTGATCAATAAAATCAATTCCTGCAAAAAAAATATTTTCTTTTTTTAGATCTTTAGCAATTAATTTAGATATTCTATTTTCTTCTTTTGTTAATTTAACATTAATCGGTTTAGCACCCTTGCTCATGTTACTAAGAAAAGATCCTTTTTTTGGAATTCTTGATATTGAACCACATACTTTACCATTAATCAAAAAAACTCGTTTATCTCCTTTATAAATTTTAGACAAATATCTTTGACACATTATATAATCATGTTTTTTTATAAATTTATTTATTAATTTTAAATCAAATTTACTTAAAAGATGAATATCATTACCACTGAAATTGTGAATTGGCTTTATAATCACTCTTTTATATTTTTTAAAAAAATTTTTAATTTCAATAATATTTTGGGTAAAAATAGTACTTGGCATATATTTTTGATATCTCACAGAATAAAGTTTTTCAGATACATTTCTTATTGAAGTAGGGTTGTTAATAATTTTTATTTTATCCTTAATGCTATCCAGTATGTAGGTTGATGAAATATATTCTAGATTAAAAGGTGGATCTTGACGGATAAGGATAAACTTACATTTTGTAAGGTCTAGCTTTTGTTTGTTAATTATTTTAAAAAATTTTTTCTTTAAATAATCAAATTTTATAAAAAAACCTGAAGCAATTACTTTTGAGTTTATTACTGATAAATTTTTAGGATCATAATAAAATATTTTATAATTTTTATTTTGAATTTCATTTGCAAGAAAAATACTAGTATCTGAAATAGGATTTAATTTAGAAGGGTGATTTCCTTGAATAGCAACAATTTTATTTATCATATAATTCACTTAAATCTTCATTTTTAGAAAATTTACTAATCATATGATCTGCGCTAGTTGTTTTATTTTCAATTACTTTTTGCAAGTGATCTAAAAAGATAGTTTCATTTTTCCCATGCCTATTTGAAATATCTCTATTTTCTAAACCTTTTTTTGATAAATTTAGTAAAGCACTTGCCCAGTATAAAAGATCTTTGCCCATTAATTGAGTGTTAAATCCTTTTTGAGGAGCTTCAAGATATGCGTTGATGATTTTGCTTTTATCCCATTTTGAAATTATTTCATAAACCTCATCAAGATTGCCGTAAAGCATACCAATGTTGAAAGCAGGTCCAGCACATAGACAATCCCAACCACATGTATCCATTGATCTAAGTTCTATATATTTTTTTAATCTATTTTCTGTGAAGATTGTACTTAGGTGTGTAGCTAAATCACTTTCAGATGGAAATCGATTTCCAACCTCATTAATTTTACCATCCATAAAATTCTTAAATGTATATTTTTTTCCAGAAATATAGGTGTCATTATTTTGAATGAATAAAATTGGAAAATTAATTACAAACTCAGCATATTTTTCAAAATCTAAATTTTCAAAGAATAATTTTGGCAATCCACCTCTGGAAGTGTTTTGCCAAACTTTTGATCGGTAAGATAAATAATTACTTTTTTTCTTTTCAATTATTGAAGAGTTAGCAAATAAAGCAACAGATATTGGAACAATTGAATTTACTATCTTAAATTTTTTTATGAAATCTTCTTCAGAACTATAATCAATATTTAATTGAGTGCCACAAGTTCGATACATCATATCTAAACTAAGTTCACCACCTAAAGGCATATCTTTTGTCATTAGTTTATATCGTTGTTTTGGATTGTTTGGAATTTCATCTAATTTTGATATTGGATCAAATCCAGCACTAACAATATTAATATCTAGTCTTTGAGTTACTTGCCTTAATTCAAATAAATAATCCTGAGACTCTGCACAAGCCTCGTGAATATTTTGTAGTTTGTCTCCTGATAATTCTATTTGATTGCCTGGTTCAAGAGTAATGTTTTTACCACCTTTATTTAAACCAATAATATTTTTTTTTTCTAAAATAGGGTTCCAGCCAAACTCTAATAAAGCTTTAAACATCTCTTTTATCTTCGAATAATTAACTCTCTTATTATTATCGTTATTAAAAAGAAACTTTTCATGTTCAATTCCAATTTTAAAATTCTCTGACTTCTTTATTCCAGATTTGAAGTATTCTATTATTTGTTCTTTAGAATTAATCATAATATTTAAATAATCAATTTATTTGAAATTTAAAGATAATTTTTTTTAAATTTTTTTTTCAGTTGTTTGAAGCAGTATTGAGTAAAGAAAGCTGAGTAATTTTGTTGTCGCCTAATTCATCAATAGGTTTTACTGGATATTCACCAGTAAAGTAATGATCTGTTAATTGAGGATAATTCTCATTTCTTTTATCAAAGCCGATCGCTCTATACATTCCATCTATTGATAAAAATTTTAAAGATTTTGCACCAATATATTTACAAATTTCATCATTATCTTTATTTGCAGCTAATAATTCTTTTTTTGTAGGTGTATCAACTCCATAAAAATCTGGGTATCTAATTTCAGGGCAAGCAATTTTGACATGTACTTCTTTTGCACCAGCATCATAAAGCATTTTAACAATCTTATGTGAAGTAGTTCCCCTTACTAAAGAATCATCAATTAAAATTATTTTTTTATCTTTTATTGTAGTCTGATTAGCATTTAGTTTTAATTTTACACCTAAACTCCTAATTTGCTGACTTGGTTCAATAAAAGTTCTTCCAACATAGTGATTTCTAATTAAACCATGTTCATAATTTTTGCCTGAGTATTGAGCAAATCCTAAGGCTGCAGCGTTACCGCTATCTGGAACAGGAACAATTATGTCTGCATCTATATCGTTTTCTTTTGCAAGTTCTTTACCTAAGTTTTTTCTATGCTCATATGCAGTTTGGCCGTTTAAAATACTGTCTGGTCTTGCAAAATAGATATATTCAAATACGCAAGGTCTAACTTTTTTAGGTGGAAAAGGTTTTACACTCTCTAGTTTGTCATTTTCAATTAAAACGATTTCTCCATTTTCAACTTCTCTTACAAATTTTGCTCCTATTATATCTAATGCACAAGTTTCTGAAGCTAAAACATAACTATTCTTCAACTTTCCAATTATTAAAGGTCTTATTCCGTGTGGATCTCTAACTCCTATCAATGATTTTTGAGTTAGCATTACTAAGGCATAGCCACCTTGTATTTGAAATATAGCATCTACTACTTTGTCAATTGTTTTTGATCTTTTAGATTTTGCAATTAATTGAACAATAGTTTCGGTGTCAGATGTTGTATAAAAAATAGCACCATCCTCAACTAGTTTTTTTCTTAAATTAATAGAGTTAGTTAAATTTCCATTATGAGCAACACCAATTCCTCCAGCATTAGTATCTGCAAAAAAAGGCTGAATATTTCTTAAGGTATTACTTCCAGTAGTACTATATCTATTATGGCCAATTGCATAATTACCCTTTAATTTTTTTAAAACTTTTTCTTTATTAAAATTGTCACCAACTAGACCAAATCTTTTTTCTGAATAATATTGTTTACCATCAAAAGTAACAATTCCACAACCTTCTTGACCTCTATGCTGTAAAGCATGAAGGCCTAATGCCGTCAAAGCAGATGCATCTTCGATATTGCTGATGCCAAATACACCACATTCTTCCTTAAGTTTTGGATTAAAGTTCTTCAATTTTTTCTTTAGAGTCTTGGTATGTTTTTTCATCCGGGAATTCTTCCAGAAGATAATTACTACCTTTCTCTAAGTATTGAAAGACATAAGATTTATTAATATTTATTGGCCATTTATCGTAATTATATACGATGTGGATAGCAGAAAATATACAAATAGAAATTATGTAAGCTCTTATAAAGCCAAAAAAGAATCCAAATACAGTATCTAAGCTTCCAATTCCTGTGTATCTTACAGTTTTACTAATACCTTTGTTAATCATTAGCACTAAGAAAATAACAATAACATATATTGTAATACCAAGGCCCACATCCAAAACATACTCGTTATCAATAATATTCTCTAAATAAGGTTTAACTTTTGGAAAAACAAATAGTGTAACAATGTATGCTAATAACCATTTTGCCATGGACAAAATACTTAAAACAAAACCTTTTTTGTAACATTTAATTAAAGATAAAATTGTTATAATTAAATATAGTAAATCTATTATTGATGTAGCATCATAAAAATCTACAATAGCTTCTAGCATCAATTATTTTCCAAAAGGTTTAAAAACCAATATTAAAGATGGTAGTAGAGTAAGAACTGAGATCATCGCAAGCAACATTGCAAGACCAGTAAAGATACCAAAGTAAATAGTTGGAATAAATTTCGATAAAACTAATATTGAAAAACCAAATACAATTGTAATTGAAGTATTCAATATTGCAGTCCCAACAGTTGAATGACATATGGTTAGGGTTTCTTTGTAATCTTTAATCTTATTAAATTCCTCTTTAAATCTATAGATATAGTGAATACTATTATCAACTGCTATACCAATTGTAATTGCTGCAATTGTTATAGTCATCATGTCTAGTGGAATATCTAGAAGACCAATAATTCCCAATATAAAGAAGGCTGCAATAAAATTTGGAACAACACCAATTAAAGATAATTTTACATTTCTAAACAATATTAAGAACATTGCAAATATTCCAATCATCACTATTCCTAATGTTAAGATTTGAGACTTAAATAAACTTTGTAGAAGATTATTAAATAAAATTAAGACACCTGCTAATTTATATTGGTCTTTTTCTATTCCAAGTTCATTTTGAAGATCATTGTTTATCTTATTGATCAAATCATTTCTTCGTAAATTTTCTTGAGAGTCTATTATTCTTAAATTTATACGAGCTTCATTATCCTCAATTGAAATATAGGGGTCAATTATTTCTGTTTTAATACTATCTGGAATCTTTGAATAGAGTACTCCCATTTCTAATGTTCCAAGTGGCTTGTTATTATTCAATTGAGTTGCAACATCAATAATTGATGAAAATGAGAGAACTTTACCTGTTTGAGGTAAGTTATTTAAGTAATTATGAACCTTTGTAATAGTGTCTATTTTATCTTTTGTGAACCAATATTTTTCATCATCTTGTTCACTTTCACCATCCCAATCTTCAAACTCATCATCCTCTTCAGTTTCTACTTTTTTAGAATCTGGGAATTTTAAAATAACTTCAAGAGGAGTGGTTCCTCCAAGCTCCTCATCAATTAATTTCATCCCTTTATAGATTTCAGTATTTTTACTAAAATAATTAATAAAACTATTTTCTACCTTTAATTTTGAAATTCCAAATATACTTATTCCAATAACAAAAATTGTAACTATGAAAATTGGTATTTGAAAATTTACAGAAAGGTTTCTAAATAATTTTGTAATTTTTGAATCCTGATCTTCTTTAACTGATATATTTTTTGTAGTTACAAAACTAAGCAAAGCAGGAAGCAGAGTAAAAGTAATTATGAATGATGTAATAAGCCCTAATGTCATCATCCAACCAAAATCAATAATGGGTTTAATTTCACTAAAGATTAAAGACAGAAATGCAATTATAGTTGTAAGAACTGTATAAAGTATTGGCCAAAACATCCTAGCAGTAGTTAGAGTTAAAATTTCTAAATTTGTTTTGGAAGGATTAGATTTTCTGATTTGAAGAAACCTTGTACTCATATGAATATTCATTGCCATTGTTAAAATTAACATTAATGCAATAAAATTAGATGAAATAACAGTTACCTTCCAATTAAGTAGGCCAAGAAGACCTATCATAATTATTACTGAAAAAAAACAACTGCTTATTGGAACTATAATCCAAATTAATTTTCTAAAAACAAACCAAAGAGTTGCTATAATAAATAATAATACCCCTAAACCAAACACGATAATATCACTCTTTATAAATGCCATCATATCATTGGCGATCATAGGTATTCCACCTAAATAAATTTTTCCAACATTCTCATAACTTTTAATTACATCTCTAATTTCTAAAATGTTCTCATGATTTTTCTTTTTTACTTGATCACGGTAATTTTCAATTTCATCTTGAGACCTATTTTCAATATCTTCTAGTGGTAGATTTTTTTTTATATTTACAATTATTCCACTTGTTTTGCCGTTTTCACTAATTACAAAATTTCTAAAAACAGGACTATCTAAAATTTCTTTAAATCCTTTTTGCTTATCAACATCCTCATCTTTGAGAGTTTTAAAGCCCTCTAATCTTTCTTGAAGAGGAGCATCTGAGTTATTTAATAAAGGAATGTCTAAAAGAGTAATGACACTATGAACCCAATCTAGACTTTGAATTTTATATTTTAAGCTTAATAAATTGTTTATAGATGTATTTGTAACCATTCCTTCATTAGGAGTGTAGGTAAGTACTAAAAACTCTTTAGATCCATATCGATTGGTAATTTCTTTTAAATATTCAAGATCAGGATCCCCTTCAATTAATAAAGTTTCCGATGAAGCATCTAATCTAAAATCTTTTGAATAATACCCAAAACTTATTAGTATAATTAATAAAATTACAAAAATAGACTTAGATTTTTTTAAAATTGCATTTTCATACAAACTAGAAAGCATAGTTGTTTTATATTGGAAATTAATTAATTTGAGTATCTTTAAATTTCGTAAATCTTTCCTCAAATTCAAGAGTAACCTTACCAATTGGGCCATGTCGTTGTTTGCCAATTATGATTTCAGCTAAATGAGCCACTTCATTCATTTTAGCTTGCCATTCGGCGTGCTCAACTGTCGCTTCTCGTGGCTCTGTTCTTTGTAAATAATAACCCTCTCTATAAACAAACATTACAACATCAGCATCTTGTTCGATAGATCCAGATTCTCTTAAGTCTGCCAATTGTGGTTGATGATTATCACGTTGCTCAACTTGCCTTGATAACTGAGACAACGCAAGCACTGGTACACCAAGTTCTTTAGCTATGGCTTTTAATCCTTGAGTAATTTGAGAAATTTCCTGAACTCTTCCATCTTTATTAAAAGTGGTGCCTCTCATTAACTGAATATAGTCAACTATAACCATATCAAGACCATGTAATCTTTTAATTCTTCTTGCTCTATTACTCATTGCAGCAATACTGATTGCAGGGGTTTCATCTATAAATAATGGGAGTTCGGCGATATTTTTTGAAGTTTCCAAAAATTGATCAAATTGTTCGTCAGATATCCTTCCCCGCCTAATATCATTTGATCCTATACGAGCCTGTTCAGATAAAATTCTTGTTGATAGTTGTTCTGATGACATCTCTAAAGAAAAGAATGCGATTGATGACTTTTTTCCAGCATCTTGAATATGTTTTGCAGCATTAAAAGCAATATTAGTAGCAAGAGATGTTTTACCCATTGAAGGTCTCCCAGCGATAATAATCAAATCTGATTGATGTAATCCCCCAAGTTTATCATCTAAATCTCGTAATCCAGTTGGAACACCAACAATTCCGCCTTCATTTTTATAAGCTGCAGAAGCCATCTCAATTGTTTGCTTCATCGCGTCATCAAATTTTACTAATGAGGAATTAAAAGATCCTTTTTCTGCTAAATC
Source organism: Pelagibacterales bacterium SAG-MED09 (assembly GCA_014654245.1). Taxonomy (GTDB): domain Bacteria; phylum Pseudomonadota; class Alphaproteobacteria; order Pelagibacterales; family Pelagibacteraceae; genus Pelagibacter. The sequence goes on along the minus strand of JACWDG010000002.1, from coordinate 46,159 downwards.
AAATAATAATCTTTCAGAATTTTCAATAATATTCTGACCGTTTGTATCTAAATCATTTATTTTTGCAGTATCAATTGTTTGTTCAGAAATTTTGATTAATTCACGTCTAACAAACATGTCATAAATTATCTTTGAATATTCAATTGCTTGTCTTACTGATGTAGAAAATTTTGTAATTTTAACTAAATATTCAGGTATATTTAAGTCATCTTTTTCATCTTCAAAATAATTTTTAAGAGTTATTGGATTAGCCAACATTCCTTTATATATCAAACTTTCAATAGCATTATAAATCTTTTGATGCATTGGATCATAAAAATTTATACTAGAAATAATTGTGCTAATTTCATCAAAAATTTCATTTGTTACCAAGATTGATCCTATTACAGATTGCTCTGCTTCTACATTATTTGGAAGCTCTTTAAATTTATCTTTAACAATAGTTAGATTGTTTTCCATACAGATAATCTATATGGAAAAATTTTATTAAAAATTTAAAATTATTACTGTGGATGAAATTGTATAATTACTGAATTGTTTCAGCCGACTGAACATTGATAATTATTTCTGCATCAACTGCAGAGTGTAAAGATATTTTTACTTTGTGCTTTCCAAGAGATTTAATTTCTTTAATTGGTTGTATCATCGATGGTTTTATATCAATCTTATTAGTTTCTTTGATAATTTTTGAAATCTCAGTTGGTTTAACTGACCCGTATAATTCTTTATTTTCTGTGCTAAGTTTTTTTACCAGGTACTCCTTTTTATTTATTTGTTCAGAAATTTTTTGAGCTTCAGTTTTCTTATCATTATCTTTTTTAGATAGATCCGATTTAATTTTTTCAACTTGTTTGATGTTTTCTTTAGAAGCATATAAAGCTTTTTTATTTGCTATTAAAAAATTCCTTGCAAAACCTCTTTTTACATCAATAACTTCACCAATTGATCCAATTCTTTTTACATTTTCTAATAATATTACTTTCATTTTATAGTAATGCTAAATTTCTAGCTCTTTTTATAGATAAAGATAGCTCTCTTTGTTTTTTTTGACTTACATTTGTAATTCTTGAAGGTAGAATTTTACCATTCTCAGACATGTATTTTTTAAGAAGTTTTATGTTTTTATAGTCAACTTTAGGAGCTCCTTTTACTGACAAAGGACATGTTTTTTTAAATTTATATTTATTAGGTTGAAAAATACTTAGTTTTGCAAAATTACTTTGTTTACCTCTTTTATTTCCACTTTGTCTTTTTGGCATAATTAATTAGTTGGCTTCTCTTTCTTTTCTAATTTTTCACCATCATCTCGTTTTGAAAAATAATTTGTATCAAGGTCAAATTTTTTAACTTTCACTGTTAGGTATCTTAATAATTTTTTATCAATAGCTTCATTTTTTTCTAATTCGTTCACAACTTTACCCTTACCTTTTAACTTAAAATGAATATAGCTACCTTTTTTATTTTTTTTGATTAAGTAAGAAAGATTCAATAATCCCCAATTTTCCGTTTTTACTATTTCCCCATCATTTTTTTCAACTATTTTTGAGTATTTTTCTGTAAGCTGTTTAAGCTCACTAGGAGATGTGTCTTGTCTAGCAACAATAGTATGTTCGTATAAATTCATTTAAATTCTTTAATAAAACGAGAGGATATACTATTATAAATCTTCAATTACAACAGTAAAAAGGCTAAAATTTAAAAAGATTTTAATATGTTTTCAGTAATTTTCCCAGGGCAAGGATCGCAAGCAATTGGCATGGGAAAAGAATTTTATGAAAAATTTGACCTTGTAAAAGCTCTTTTCAAAGAGGCTGATGAAGCTTTAAATATACCGTTATCAAAAATAATTTTAGAAGGTCCAAAAGAAGTTTTAGATTTAACAACAAATACTCAACCTGCAATTTTTCTAATTAGTTATTCAATATTTCAGGTGATTAAACAAGAATGTAATGTAAATTTGAATAAAGCAAAATTTTTTGCTGGACATTCCTTGGGTGAGTATTCGGCAATAGCTTGTGCTGGATATTTAGATTTTCAAGATACAATTAAAATCTTAAAGATTAGAGGAAATGCTATGCAAACCTCTGTCCCTGAAGGTGAGGGTGGTATGGTTGCAGTTTTAGGTACAACGATTGATAACATAGAAAAAATTTTAAAAGAAAATCAAAATAAATTTTTAGCAGAAATTGCAAATGATAATTCTGAAGGTCAAATAGTGCTTAGCGGAAAAACAACAGATTTAGAAAAACTTAGTTTTTTTTTAAAAGATAATAAAATTAAAAATATTAAACTTCCTGTAAGCGCACCGTTTCATTGTAGTTTAATGAGTAAAGCTTCAGACATCATGAAAGAGGAGCTGTCTAAACTAAAATTTAAAAAAGGAAATAATAGTTTAATTTCGAATATTACAGCAAATGAAATATTTAATGAAGATGAATTAAAGAATCTTCTTGTTAAACAAATAGAAAATAGAGTACGTTGGAGAGAAAGTGTAATTAATATGATTAATAAAGGAGTTAATCAATTTATAGAAATTGGGCCTGGAAAAGTTTTATCAGGTTTGGTGAAGAGAATTAATAAAGAAGTGAAAGTAAGTTCAATAAATAATCTTAAAGAAATAGAAAATATTAAAATATGAAAGATTTAGAAAGTAAGAATATTATAGTAACTGGTGCTTCAGGTGGTATTGGAAGTTCAATTGTCGATAAATTATTTCATTGTGGTGCTAATATATTAGCATCTGGGACAAGAATTGAAAAACTTGAAGAATTAAAAAATAGATTTAATAAGATCAAAATATTAAAATTTGATATTTCTCAAGTTGATAAGATTGAAGAATTTATAGAAATGGCATCTAATGAATTAGGAGGAATTGATTGTATTGTTAATAATGCTGGCATAACACAGGACAATTTAGCCATCAGGATGAATATAGAAGAATGGAAAAAAGTTATTGATATAAACTTAACATCTACTTTTTTAATGAGTAAATTTGCTATCAAAAAAATGTTAAAAAATAAACAAGGTAAAATTATAAACATTACTTCTGTTGTTGGTCATACAGGAAATTTAGGCCAATCAAATTATACTGCATCAAAAGCAGGGATAATAGCTATGTCAAAAAGTTTAGCGATAGAGTATGCAAAAAAAAATATCAATATAAATTGTATTTCTCCAGGTTTTATAAAAACAGCCATGACTGACAAAATTGATGATAAATTTAAAGAAAATATAATCTCAAAAATTCCTTCAGCAAGACTAGGTGAGCCCGAAGATATTGCTAATGCAGTTCTTTTTCTAGCATCATCTAGTTCGAACTATATTAATGGAGAAACTTTGCATGTTAATGGAGGCATGTATATGGCTTGACAAACTAAGTAATTAAACTAATAACAATTTTAAAACAAAAAAGGATCAATATGTCAGAAGATGTTTCAAGCAAAGTAAAAAAAATAGTAGCAGATCATTTGGGAATTGATGAGGCTAAGGTCACAGAAGAATCTAGTTTTATAGATGATTTAGGTGCAGACAGTTTAGATACTGTGGAATTAGTCATGGCGTTCGAAGAAGAATTTGGTTCAGAAATTTCTGATAGTGAAGCTGAAAAAATTTTAACTGTAGGTGACGCTGTTAAATTTATTGAAGGCAAGGCAAACTAATAAGATTTTCTATGCCCAGCTCAAATGATGGGATAATGGTTATTTTATCCTCTCCATCTGGAGCTGGAAAAACAACCTTAGTTAAACTACTATCAGATCAAGATGATTATGAGGTTTCAATATCTCATACAACAAGACAACCGCGTCCTAACGAAACCCCAGATAAAGATTATTATTTTGTATCTGATAATGAATTTAAAAAATTAATCCAAAATGAGGAATTTTTAGAATATGCAAAAGTATTTAATAACTACTATGGAACTACCAAAACACCAGTTATTGATAAACTTAATAAAGGAAAAAATGTTTTATTTGATATAGATTGGCAAGGAGCTGACCAAATTAAAAATAAAAATTTAGACTTTAAATTAGTTACTTTTTTTATACTGCCACCAAGTAAACAAATCTTATTTGAAAGATTATCCAATAGAGATATGAAAGATAAATTGATAGTTGAAGAGAGAATGAAACAATTTGAAAGAGATGTACTTCACTGGATTAATTATAATTATGTAGTAATTAATGATGACCTAAATAAATGTTATAAAAAAATTCATAATTTGATTAATGCTGAAGTTAATAATAGTTCAAAAGATTATGATCCAGATTATATTAGAAGTCATGTTGAAAATTTAACCTCTTAAATTTTCATATTCTCCTGTAAGTTTATAATAAGTTTCAAAATCCAAATTTTGAGGTCTCATATTAAGATTAATTTTAAGTTTATCAGCAACTTTTAGATTTCCATTAAATAATTGATTATACGGTTTTTTTAACATTTTACGTCTGTGCATAAAAAAAGTTCTAGTTAATTTTTCTAAATTTTTAGCATTTTTTATCGGAAAAAATTCTAATTTTGGCTCTAATAATAAGATAGAGCTATCAACTTTAGGTCTTGGAAAAAAACTGTGAGGTTTTACATCACAAATTTTTTTAATATTTAGTCGCCAATTAGCTAAAATTGATAATCTTCCATAATCTTTTGTATTAAAATCAGAAATAATTCTATTTGCTACTTCTTTTTGAAACATTAAAATAAGATGATTAAACCAGTAGTTATTATTTTTAATATTTAAAATCCACTTACAAAGAATTTCAGTAGAAATATTATATGGTAAATTTCCAAATACAGTCAATGAGCTATTTTCTATTTTATTTTCATCTATTTTTAAAACATCATCATTAATTATCTTTATTTTAGTTCCTAAATTTTTATTTAATAATTGTGCCAATTGATTATCTTTTTCTATAACTATCATTTTTTTTGGTTTTTTTTTTAAAATATCAACAGTTAAATTGCCAGTTCCTGGACCAATTTCTAAAATTGACTCATCTTTTATTTTTACAATATTAACAATGGTATCAATAATTTTTTGATCAACTAAAAAATTTTGACCTAGACTTTTTTTGGCTTTAATCAATGTTTGTCTAAAAAATTTAAAGCATTAATTAAACTACTTGGATTTGATAGATTTTTACCAAGCATTTTTTCATTTGGACCATGATCAGGTGTTACTCTTAAAAAAGGTAGACCCATTGTAATATTAATTGCATCAAATTCACAAAGTGCTTTAATTGGTGTAAGAACTTGATCATGGTACATACCTAAAATAACATTGAATTTGTCTCTATTATTTTTTAAAAAAATTGTATCAGCAGAATAGGGTCCCGAAACATGAATTCCCCTTTTTTTTTGTTCATGAACTGCTTTAGAAACAATTTTCTCATCTTCATTAAATTTTAGTATGCTTTCACAGTGAGGATTCATCCCTGTGACCGCAATTTTAGGTTTATATTTAAAATTTTTTTTATAAAAAATGTCAATTATACTGATTTTTTCTTTAATAAGTTTCTTTGAGATTTTTTTAGCAACTAATTTAATCGGAAGATGAGTTGTTACAGGACATACAGATAAATTTTTGTTGTAAATTAACATTGCTGTTTTTTTTGATTTGAAATTATTAGAAATAAATTCAGTAATCCCTAAAAATTTTTTTTTTAAAAAAGATTTTTTGTTGATTGGTCCATTAATCAATTTATAGGAAAATCTTTCATTAATTAATTTTATAGCTAATTCAAAAGAACTTTTGATATATTGATTTGTAAATTTTATATCAAAATTATTGTTTTGTTTTTTACATTCAATATCAATTAAATTGATACTTTTATTATTTAAATCATATTTCTTTAATTTATGGGTATCAAGAATATTTAATTTTTTTTTAAATCTATTTTTTTTCATTTGGTCTTGAAGAATTTTTTTACAACAAATTAAAATCAAAGGAGCTTTATAATCTTTAAAAGTGATTGCTTTAAAAAAAATTTCAAAAAAAATACTTTTTGGCTCTCCTGCAACAAGCAAAATCGGTTTATTTTTCATTAATCAAGTATTGTGTCTTAACTTTGTTAAAATATATCCTAGAAAATTTTTCTAATTTTCTATTTTTTTCAATCTGTATTAATTTTTGTATTTCTTTTTTTTTATCAAATTTTTTATCAATAATTTTTATTTCATTAATCTTCAAAATTATAAAGTTATTGTTAATTTTAATCACATCTGAATATTCATTCATTTTAAGATTAGCAATATTTCTATATATTTTTTTTGATAAAGTCCCTTCTTTAATCCATCCGATTTTTCCACCATATTTAGAGCTTTCGGAAATACTATAAATGTTTGCTGTATTATCAAACCCTATTTCATTAATACTTTTTTTAATGATAGATATCGTATCTTTAAGTTTCTCATTTTTTTTTCTTTTAAAAACTATTTCAGATAATAAGAATTCTTTAATTTTATCATTTTTCATATTATCCAATTTTTTAATTAAATTTTTTTCATCAATAATTACTTGATTATTATATTTATTAAAAATTAGTTCATTCCAAAAAAGTTCAATTTTAATCTTAAATATTACTTCCTCAAGAGTGTAAGTCTTTTTTTTTAATAAATTATCACTGAAATTTTTTTTATTTTTATAACCTAACTTTGTTAACAAATTTTGTAAATATTCGTCTACAAATGAATTATTCTCATCTAAACTAATTAATTTTGAAATTTCTTTTTTTTTAATTATTTCTTTTATTAAAGATTGTTTTGCTAATTTTGATAGCTGTTCTTTTTTTAAACTATTCAAATTTGGACTTAAAACTTTAAGGTATCTAAGTTCTTTAGTTACATCATAATTTGTAATAATTTCCTCATCAACGGAAGCTATAATATTTATGCTGGCAAAAGATGGACCTACTAATACCAGATAAGATAATATAAAAATGTGTCCTAAATTAAATTTTTTAAACATTATTTTAAAAATTTAGGGTCGTCTTTATTGAATGGAATTATCGAAAGCTTTAGGAATATACTTTCGTTAGGTTTAAGATCTCTATCGCTATAATATTCTTTGTTGTATTCAACTGATGCAGTCAAACAATCATTCTTATACTGATAAGCCAAATTATAATATTCTGTTAGGTCAATAGTTTTGTTTCTTCTTGTTGAAAATGAAATTTGATTAGAATTATCAATCAATAACTTCGTAGTATTTGAGAGATAAGCTATATTATCTTCAGAATTATTCTCATTTAAATAATCAAAGTTTGTAACAATATTATTTATTTTAAATTCAGTAGTTAAATTTTCATAATTAATATTAGTAAGATCATTTTTAATTGATGTATTGTAATTAAATTTTATATGGTCATTGGGTTGATAAAAAATTTCAGTTAATATACTTGATGTTTTTTGACCGATTTGACTATTTCTTGGTAGGTCACTATTTTCTTTTATTCGAATATTATTAGCTACTTTGAAGCCAAAAACTTCTAAAAAATTTTCTTTATCTAATACAGAAAACTCGTTTCCATAGGTTAATGATAAACCACCCTCTATCATATCTTGTTTTACAGCTCTATTTAGGTTGTAAATATTATTTGTATTAATTTTAAAATCATCATTTCGATTATCCTTGGTATGATTTGGAGATATTTTTAGTGCTAATTTTGGATTTAATATTTTTTTATAATTATTATTTTCTTTAATCAAAGGTAATGAAGAGTTAAATTGTAATAATCCAGACATATAAACATTTTCTTTATTTTTGTAGTTTAAGGAGTTTTCAGCATTCGTATTGGTATTTTTAATAATAAATTCATAATTATTGTAAAAGCCTTTATTAGTAACTTTTGAATTGGATTGAAAAATTAAATCATTAATGTTTATTGTTTCAAAAATGTTTGTATTATAATTTTTGGTTAGTGCTTGAGATTTAAACGTAAAATCTCCATTTAAATTTGTTTTATTTTTAATTTTTTTTGTGACATCTATTTTAGGTATTAAAAACTCATAACGATCAGAATCGTTTTTATCTAAATCTTCATAAATAATTGTTTCAAAATTTACTGACATATCATTTCTAGATAAACTTAGTTTAGCTGAATTTTCTAAGAGATTTTCACTATTTATTAGTTTTGATTTTATCTTATTTTTTTTAATATATGTATCCTTTGATGTAGATTGAATTTTAAAATCAAAATTACTATCAATAAAATTATCTAGTTTAATTCCTCTATTATATTCATAAAAAAAATGACTTTTTAATTTTTTATCATCGTTTATTTTAAAACTAAAATCAGAAATATGATTACTATTTGAGTTAACTTTTCTATATTCCGTTTGCAAAAGCACTTCTTCATGGTCATACAATCTTGGTGAAAAAGTTAGATCGCTATTTTCAGAGACAACTAGATAATAAGGTAGACTTAGAAAGTTTTTCGAGTTTGAAGAATTTTTCAATGAAGGCGTTAAAAATCCAGATTTTCTATCTACCGTCGGGTCCGGATGGGAGAATTTTGGAAAATAAGCTATTGGTTTATCATAAATTTTTAAAAAAGCATTTTCATATTTTATAATCTTATTTTTTTTATCATGCTCAATCTTTTTAGCTGATAATTCCCAAGGAGGGCACCCATCTCTTTTTTTACAAGTTGTAAATACTCCTTTAGTAATCTTGGTTGAAACATCATTATTTATGATGCTATTACCTTTTAATCTCGGTTCGTTATTTTTATTTAGTGTTTCATTTCTAAGGTTAATAAAAATATTCTTACCATATAAGTTATTTGTCTTTGTATTTATGTAGGCAATTGATGATTTTAAATTATTATTATTTCTATCTGTTAAATTAAGCTCGTTAAGTTTTATTATTTCCTTATTAATATTGTATTCAAAATTTTCTGTGATCAATTTATTTTGATAATTATCTATTATCTGCGATCTACTAGATGATATCAAAATATTTTCTTTATAATTAAAAACTATTTTGTTTGAATTAATTTCTAAATTTCTATTTAAATCTTTTACCTTAACTTCTCCAGTAGCCTCAAATATGAATTTTTTTTGATCGATAAATCCAATATCAAATTCGACATATAAATTATTAGATCTTATTTGAATCGACCCATCTCCATTAATATTTAAAATTTTTGTATTTTTTGAATATAGAAATTCGTTCCCTTTTATTTCAAAATTTTTATCACTTGAAACTACTTTACCATAATTTGCCTTTAACAAATTTCCATCCTCAGTGATTTCTATGGTTTTAGTCTCAAAATTATAAAATTGATCTTGAGCAAATGAAGTACAATGGCAGAAAATATAGATTAAAATTGTATAAATAATTTTATTTTTCATTAACATTAATTAAACCTATAATTGAGATAAGTGACAATATTGAAATTGGAAACAGCACGGATAAATAAACAGGAATTTTTCCGTTATTTCCTAGAGATGTAAAGAAAAACATTAAATAATAAATCATAACAGAAATTAAAAAACCCGCTCCTATATGAAATATTATAGAATTATTTTTTTTTATACCAAGCATTATAATGGCAGACAAGACTGATAAAATTCCATACATTAGAGGTGTTGTTGAAAGCTTTAATAAGTGTATGAAAATTTCATCTGAAGAATATCCTAAACGTTCGTAATCCCTCTTGACATCAAAAAGTTTAAAAATATCAAGAGTAGAAATATTTGAAAAGAGCTTTGAAATTTTATCGTAGTTGAAATTTGTCTTCATAAGGATTGTTTCATCTTGGGATGTTGTTACGTTATCTTTTGTGATTATTGGATCGTAAATAATCCAATTATTGTCCTTAATATCAATTTTTTCTGACTGTATAATTCTGATTAGATTAAAATCTTTATCAAATTCACTAATTATTGTTTTTGAAATTATATCATTTTTGATTAAATTTGATTTAATAATTAATTTTTTATCTTTAATTTCATCTTTAATCCATAAACCACTTTTTGTAACCATTGCTAAATATTTATTATCACTCGATAAGTTATTTTTTACGTTAGAATAATGAAACTTTAAATTTGAAGCTAAATTATAAAAAATAACTACATTGAATATTCCAATTGCAATTGCCAAAAAAAATATAATTTTTATAATGGATAAATTATTCAAACCATTAATTTTTAATAAACTTAATTCATCTTTTTTAAATAGATCATAAAATAAAAATTGTGTTGATAATAAAAAAATGAATGGAAAAATTTCAAACAAGGTTATCGGAGCATTTAATATGGTTAAATAATAAGGATATAAAAAATTTGTATCTAAATCTTTTGAAAAAGAGATTTCTTCTAAACTCCCCAAAATAAGAGTTAAAGAAAAAAAGATTAGTGTAATCAAGATAACCTTGGATAAAAAATTTTGCACAATATATCTTTGATAAATTTTAAACATTATTTATTTTGTAGTAAGAAAAAGCGTAAAGAATTAAAAATATTAAAAAAGGAGTAAATAAATATAAAATCAATGAAATATTAGATGATGTTGAATATCTAAGAGATGTCTCTGAAATGATTATAAGTAAAAATATAATTAAAAATATATATCTTTTTATATTGTTATAATTAGGCTTATATTTTCCTGATATAAATAGAAAACAACAAAGCATAGCTATTAAAGGAATATAAATCGGTTTAAAAAATCGCTTAAGCAATTCTTGCTTGGTTTCACTTAAAATTTCTTCATCCTCACAGATTCTTTCGCTAGTTAATTTTGCATCAATCAAACAGTCAAATAGATTAATGGAATTTAGTTCTTGAATTTTAGGGGTTATGATTGAGTTGGATCCAAATGAATGTAAATTAAAATTGATTTGATCAAATTCAAATGTATTAATTCTATTTTTATCAATATTTATTACCTTTCCATCAAATAATATAAATTTTTTATTTTTCTGATCAGAGGTTATAGTTCCACTCTCTGCATAAATCATTCGTGAAAGTCCTTTTGTTGAGTCATCAATAAAAATATTAGAAAAATTTTCCGACTCTTTCTGCTCAATGTAGATTGTTAAACCTTTTACAGCATTAATAAATTTTCCTTCTTTGATAAGACTAGTAAAAAAATCAATATTTGACTCTTTTATCAAATTCCTAGCCTTCAATTGAGACATTGGAGAAAAATATGAACCAAGTATAATTTGAATTAACATTAGAATTATTGAAAAAAATAATACAAAATTTATGAATCTAATTTTACTTACACCGTTCATCCAAAATATACTTAATTGATTATTTATCTCGTATTTAATAATCGTTGAAAATAAAGATATGAAAAACATGAAAGGAAGTATTCTATGAATTATTTTAGGAAAATTAAGTAAGGTATATGCAAAATAAACTTTTAAACCATGTCCATCTTCCGATACAAAATCAAAATAATTTACAGCCTGTAAAGTCCATACAATTAGGCCCATAATCATGATGGATGAGATAAAAAAAATTAAAACATCCTTAATAAATTTTATAAAAACTAATTTTTTCATTGAAATTCTATTCTTAAGACTTATATAACATTTATCTCTTACAGATTGAATTTAAAATTTATGACTGTTCAAATTAATTACAAATCAATTATTTCAAAAAATATAGCGGGCAATCACGTGTTTTTTGTTGATGAAAGTTTCAATATCAGCGGGATAAAAAAAAATATCTCAATAAATGAATATTCTCATCTTTCAGATTTGTTAAAAGTTAGAGAAAAAAAAAAAAAATTTCTTTCTTTTGAGATAAGTTCAAAAAAAACCATTTTTTTAGTTTCCATTAAAAAAGATATAAATGTCTCAAATTTGGAAAAACTGGGAGCTGAATTTTATGATTTTACTACCAAATTTAAGGAAAATAGTTATTTGGTATTTTTAGATACCATCAATAATAGTAATAAAAACTCAATTGGAAATTTTTTGCATGGCCTAAAATTAAAATCTTACGTTTTTGATATTTACAAATCAAAAAAAAATAAGAAAATAATTTCTTTTAATGTAATTGGAAAAAAAATTAAAATATCTTCTCAGCAACAATTAAGATTTAAAGCATTAGAGGAAGGAAGTTTCTTTGCAAGAGACCTTGTGTCAGAACCAGCAAATGTTCTTCATCCAGATGAATATGCAAAAAGAATTAATGCTCTCAAAAAATTAGGATTAAAAATAAATGTATATGATAAAAAGAAATTAAAAAAACTTGGAATGAATGCTTTGCTTGGTGTGGGTCAAGGAAGTATTCGTGGTTCATACCTAGTAACTATGGAGTGGAATGGGGCAAAAAATAACTCTAAACCTCTAGCATTTGTTGGAAAGGGAGTTTGTTTTGACACAGGAGGCTACTCTCTAAAACCTGCAAAGTTCATGGAGGATATGACTTATGATATGGCGGGCTCAGCAACTGTAGTTGGTTTGATGAAAAATTTAGCTAAGAGAAAAGCAAAAATTAATGCAGTTGGTGTTGTAGGTCTTGTAGAGAATATGGTTAGTGGAAATGCACAAAGACCTGGTGACATAGTTAAATCTTACAGTGGTCAAACAATAGAAGTTTTAAATACAGATGCTGAAGGTAGATTGGTTTTAGCTGATGCTTTAACTTATACAGAAAAAAAATATAAACCGAGATTTATCATAGATCTTGCTACTTTAACTGGTGCTATTATAGTTTCGTTAGGTTCTGAATATGCAGGATTATTTTCAAATGATGACAAGTTATCAAAACAATTATTAGAGGCAGGTGATAAAGTGGAAGAAAAATTGTGGAGAATGCCTTTACATAAAAACTTTGATAAACTTATAAATTCAAAAAATGCAGATATGCAAAACATTAATTATGTTGGAGGTGCTGGTTCTACAACTGCAGCACAGTTCTTACAAAGATTTATTCTAAACAAAACACCTTGGGCTCATTTAGATATAGCAGGCATGGCATTCTCCAAATATGGTGGAGCTTTAAATTCAGGTGGAGCAACTAGCTACGGAGTTAGATTATTAAATAAACTAATCGAGGATAATTATGAGTAATACAGAACAAACACTATCAATTATAAAACCAGACGCAGTTGAAAGAAACTTGGAGAACGAGATTAAAGAGATGTTTAAAAATAAGGGGTTTGTAATTGTAAAAGAAAAAAAAATTCAAATAGAAAAATCAGAAGCAGAAAAGTTTTATAAAGTTCATGAAACAAAACCTTTTTACAATGATTTATGTACGTATTTGTCATCTGGTCCAATTGTTGTAATGATTCTTGAAAAAGAAAGTGCTGTGTTAGGGAACAGAGAACTAATGGGTGCAACTAACCCAACTGACGCTGAAGAGGGCACAATAAGAAAAAAGTATGGGATTTCAATTGACAAAAATTCAGTCCATGGATCTGATAGTGTAGATAATGCTAAAATTGAAATAGATTTCTTTTTTAAAGACTAATTAAAACCTTTTTTAAAGCTTTTGGGTATAAAATATGTTCTTGCTTAAGAATTCTTTTTGCAAGTTTACTGCTGGTATCTGTTTTTAAAATTCTAACTTTTTTCTGTAAAATAATTTTTCCAGAGTCTAATCTTGAATTTACATAATGCACAGTGCATCCGGAATATTTTTCTCTATTATTAATTGCTCTTTGATGTGTATTTAATCCTTTATATTTAGGCAATAAAGATGGATGAATATTTATTATTTTACCTTTAAATTTCTGAATTAAAGTTTTTGATAAAACTTTCATAAATCCAGCAAGACATATTAAGTCTATATTATTTTTTTTTAACTCAACTAAAATATTTTTTTCTGCATTTTTTTTATTCATGTAATTGATAATCTTTTTTTTTATCTTAAATTTTCTTGCATATACAAGTCCCTTAGCAGTTGCTTTATTTGATATAACTAATTTTATTTCATATTTTGATTTTTTTTTAAAAGAATCTAAAACTAAAATTTTAAAATTGCTTCCATTGCCTGAAATGAATACTGCAATATTAATTTTTTTAGCTCCAATTAATTTTTGCATTTAGTTTAACTTTATTTTGACCACGAATAATCTTTCCAATCACATAAGGCTTATATTCTTTTGAAAAAAATCTATTAATTTTTTTTAAATTTTTGGAGCTAATAATTAAACAAAAACCAACACCACAATTAAAAGTTTTCAACATTTCTCTATCAGAGATATTGTTTTGTTTTAACCATTTGAATATTTTTAAAGTTTTTATTTTATTTAAATAAATATCAGCAGATAATCCATCAGGTATTACTCTTTTAATATTATCAGATAATCCACCACCTGTTATATTTGCACAGCCGTTTAGTAATTTTTTATTTATTAAATTAAGAACTTCATTTACATAAATCTTAGTGGGTCTTATAAGTTCATTTTTAAGAAAAATATTTTTTTTGATATTAATTTTTTTCTTATCTAATATGTGTCTAATTAAAGAATATCCATTTGAATGAATCCCTGAAGAAGGAATGGCTAAAATCAAATTTCCACTGGTAATCTTTTTTTTGGTTAAAATTTTTTTTTCATCCACAATACCGACTGCGAAACCAGCAATATCGAATTTATCTTTTTCATAGGTTCCAGGCATTTCAGCAGTTTCTCCACCCACAAGTTCACATCCAGATATTTTACATCCTCTAATTATTCCTTTTAGAATAGATTTAAGTTTTTTTAAATTGATCTTATTAATAGAAATATAATCCAAAAATAAAATTGGTTTAGCACCTTGAACAATTAAGTCGTTAACACTCATTGCAACTAAATCGATACCTATTGTATCAAATTTATTTAAAGAATTAGCAATTTCAATCTTAGTTCCAACACCGTCAGTACAGGCAACAATTTTAGGTTTTTTAATATTTTGTGGTAAGCTTGAAATAGAGCCAAAACCACCAATATTGTTAAACTTTTTATTGCCTCTTTTTTTTGATGATATCTTTGATATGAAACTTACAAATTTATCAGCGGCACTTATATTGACGCCACTTTTTTTGTAGGTAAAGAGTTTTTTATTCATTAGAATATTAATTTAATAACTATGCATTATCGAAAACATTTATATATATTTTTTATAGTTCTCGCTCTAAATTTATCTTTTTTTTCCACAACAATATTAAATGCAAAAGCATTTTTGGTAGATGAAATAGAAATTTCAGAAAAATTAGAGAATAATTTCAATAAAGAGATGCTCATTAATAAAGGATTTAAAAAAGCATTCAAAGAGTTAATGAGTAAATTAATACAATCTAAAGATATTAATAAAACAAAAAATATTAGATTAAATGAAATAAAGAGCATGATTGAAACATTCTCAATAAAAGAAGAAAAATTTATAAACAAAACTTACAATCTAAATTTAGGAGTTTCATTTAACAAAAAAAAAATTTTTCAATATCTTGATTCTAAAAGTATTTTTCCAGCTCAAATTACTAAAGAAAAATTTTTATTTATTCCAATTATAATAGACGAAACAAATGCAGATGTTTTGGTTTTTTCAAAAAATCCAATATATGAAAATTGGGAGAAAGAAAATAAAACAACATACTTAATTGATTATGTTATGCCTACTGAAGATTTAGAGGATTTAAACTTAATTAAGCAAAACTATCTCGAATTAGAAAATTATAACTTTGAACAAATCATTGAAAAATATTTTTTACAAAATTCCATTATTGCTTTATTTTTTAAGGACAAAAATGAAATCAAAATTCTTTCTAAAATAAATATTAAAGATGTTAAAGTAATCAAAAGCCACTCATTTGCTGATATAAATTTATATAATGATATTAATTTAATTGAATTAATTAATAGCTTAAAAATTATTTATGAAGATTTTTGGAAAGAAAATAATTTAATTAACACATCAATTAAACTTCCACTTTTAATACAGGTTGATAATAAAGATTATGTTTTAAATTCAAAATTTGAAGAAACACTAAGTAACATAGATTTAATTAGTCACTATTCAATTAGCAAATTTAATAAAGATGTAATTTTTTATGAAATAATATTTAACGGTACTCCTAAAAATTTTATTACTATAATGAAAAATAAAAATTACGATATTGATACTCAGAAAAAGATATGGATTTTAAAATGACAAATCTTAACCAATTAATTATTAAATTTGATTACGAGCAAAATTTTAAAGACGATGACTTTTATGTGTCAAACAGTAATAAACATGTTTTTAAATTTTTAAATGAATGGCCAATGTGGGAAAAAAATTTTTTAAACATTAATGGAGATAAATTTTCTGGAAAAACACACCTAGTTAAAATGTTTATAAAAAAGTTTAAAGGTATTAAATTAGATGCGAATTATTTAAATGAAGAAAATTTAGAAACGGTAAAGTCACATCAAAATATAATATTAGAAAACTTAGGTAAAAAAATAGATGAAAATTTATTTTATAGTTTATTAAATATTGTTGATTTAGATAATAAATTTATCATAGTCACTTCAGAAATACCTATTGTAGATATTAATTTTTCATTAATTGATTTGAAGTCTAGATCAAAAAATTTCCTTTTGCAAAAAATTCATAAACCTGATGATGATTTAATGTTTGCCCTGATATTAAAAAATTTATCTGATCGTCAAATATCAATAGATAAAAAATTAATTGATTTTATTATTAAAAGAATTGATAGATCGTATGGAAATATATTTGATTTCATATATAAAGTTGACGAACTTAGTTTAAAAAAGAAAAAACCAATCGATTTTAAGATTATTAAAGAGATTTTAGGAGATTAATTGAGCAACAAATACAGAACACATAATTGTAATGAACTTTGTAAAGACCATGTTGGTAGTGATGTAGTTCTTTCAGGATGGATTAATAAAAAAAGAGATCATGGTAATCTATTATTCCTTGATCTGAGGGATAATTATGGTGTCACACAATGTATAATTGATAAGGAAAATAAAAGTTTCAATGAATTAGAAAAAACTCAATTAGAAACAGTAATCAATATTAAAGGAAAAGTAATTGATAGATCAATGGAGACAGTAAACAAAGAAATTCAAACTGGTCAAATCGAAGTAGTAATTAAAGAATTCAAAATACTCGGTAAGTGTAAAGAATTACCTTTACCTGTTTTTAGCGACCAAGAGTACGCAGAAGATATAAGATTAAAATACAGATTTCTTGACTTGAGAAGAAAAAAAATTCATGAAAATATTCTTTTAAGATCAAAAGTTATTTCATTCATAAGAAATGAGATGAATAATTTAGGGTTTTTAGAATTTCAAACTCCAATTCTAACCTCATCAAGTCCTGAGGGGGCAAGAGATTTTTTAGTTCCAAGTAGATTAAATCCTGGAAAATTTTATGCGTTACCTCAAGCTCCCCAACAATTTAAACAATTAATTATGGTTTCTGGATTTGATAAATATTTTCAAATTGCTCCATGTTTTAGAGATGAAGATGCAAGAGCTGATAGAAGTCCAGGTGAATTTTATCAATTAGATTTAGAAATGTCATTTGTTGAACAAGAAGATATTTTTAATGTTGTGGAAAAGCTATTTATAAATACTTTCAAAGAATTTTCAGATAAAAAATTACTTTACACTAAATTTCCAAAAATTACCTATAAAGAAGCAATGTTAAAGTATGGAACAGATAAACCTGATTTAAGAAACCCATTAGAAATAAAGGATATTACTAAAATTTTTTCTAGAGATGACGTAACATTTGAAATTTTTAAGAAACTGATAAAGTCAGGATCAATGGTAAGATGTATTGTAACTAAAAATACTAAGGATAAATCTAGAAGTTTTTTTGATAGTATAGATAAATGGGCAAAAGAACAGGGAGCCTCAGGACTTGCATATTTTACTATTGAAAAAAATAAAGAGATTACAGGAAAAGGACCAGTTGGAAAGTTTTTTTCACCCGAGTCTTTGCAAGAAATTATGAATTTGACTGGAGCCGAAGTAGGAGATAGCATATTTCTAGCTTGCTCTAAACAAAAAGAAATTGAAAAAATTACTTCTTTAGCAAGAGATAAAATTGCAAAAGATCTTGACTTGATTGATAATAACGTTTTTGCATTTTGCTGGATTGTTGATTATCCAATGTTTGAAAAAGACGAGATATCAAATAAGATTGAATTTAGTCATAATCCCTTTTCAATGCCACAAGGTGAAATAAATCAAATAAATTTTGATAAGCCATTAGATATATTGGCTTATCAGTATGACATAGTTTGTAACGGTATTGAATTATCTTCAGGAGCAATAAGAAATCATATACCCGATCTAATGTATAAACTTTTTTCTATTGCAGGATATAAGAAAGAGATTGTAGATGAAAAATTTAGCGGCATGATTAACGCCCTAAGTTATGGTGCACCTCCCCATGGCGGTATTGCCCCAGGTATTGATAGAATAGTAATGTTGCTTGCAAATGAAAAAAATATCCGAGAAGTGACAATGTTTCCGATGAATCAAAATGCTCAAGATCTTATGATGAACGCTCCATCAGATGTTAGCGACAAACAGTTAAAAGAACTGAATATTAGTCTAAAGTCTAAAAAATAATTATTTTTTTCCTTTTAAGCTAATTTTTACATCAGATAAATCCACAAGATTTTTTTTGTAGTTATTTCTTACAAATCCTTTACTTGTAATATCTTTTACTATTTTTAATAATTGATTTTGATCTTCAGTATTTTGTTCATCTAGATTAGCAGTTTCAGATCCACCAATTGAAGGAGTATGAGCTAAATCTTCTCTATTTTGATAAGAAATAGCTAATTCTCTGAATATATAATCTAAAATTGAAGTTGCACTTAAAATTCTATCGTTACCATAAACTTTACCAGAAGGTTCAAATTTTGTACCAACAAAAGCACTAATATATTCATCTAATGGAACTCCATATTGTAAACCAAGAGATACAGCTATGGCAAAATTATTCATTAAAGCTTTAACTAATTCACCTTCCTTACTAGTATCAATAAAAATTTCTCCAATTTTACCATCCTCATATTCTCCAGTATGAAGATATACTTTATGATTACCAATAGTAGCTTTTTGTATATATCCTTTTCTTCTATCGGGCATTCCAAATCTTTTACCTGACTTTTCAGATTTGTTTAAAACCTGAGCCACAGAATGTTTTATATTCTCTTTTTTATTGTCGGTATTATTTGGTACTAAATCAATTTTATTATCAACACTTTTATTATTAGGATCTAGGTTTTTCGTTTTTCTATTATCAAGCTTAACATCTAAAACTTCAAATTTGCCGTCATCTCTTTTTTCTAGATTTTTTATTTCTGTTTCATTTATTTCATCTAGGTAATGATTAACCTTGAATGTACATGTATAATAAGTTTCAACTAAGTATTTCGCCATTTTACCCCAAATTTTTAAAATTTATTTTGATTAATGAATCATTTAATTTATATACAAAACCAGATTTTAGTCTAATTTAATTTATACAATTACTAATTGAATATAAAAAATTTTGTATGTTGACATTCTTAAAAAAAATTTTCACCTGGTGGAACGTAGATACTTTCGGAACAAGATTAAAAACTATCTTATTTGGAAAATTTGCTGGTTCCGATTCTTTTGGCAATAAATATTATGAGAGTAAAAATGGTAAACGTTGGGTAATTTATTCAGAGGAAATCGATGCAACAAAAATACCTGTTGAATGGTATTCTTGGATACATTTTACACCTAATAGAATAGAAAAAAAACATGACTTAGAAAAATATGATTGGCAAAAACCGCATCAATCAAATCTAACTGGCACTGAAAAAGCATATTACCCCAATAAAGACAAAGATAATGTTATTAACAAAAAATATAAAAGTTGGAAATCTGAATAAACTAATAATCAGCTGTATAATCATTATTTTTTTAAATCAAACATCTTATTCACAAATTAATGATAATAATTTTATTGGCAGTTATACTAATATTAAAATTTTAGATAAGATAAGCTCAAAAAATGAATTTGTTAATCTTAAAAATGGAGAAGAGAATATTTATAAAGATTTAGCTATTAAAGTGATGAAATGTACAAATTCAGAGTTAGATGATAATCCCGAAATAAAAGCATATATACAAGTCAGAGATTTGACAAAGAATGACAATGATAAAGTTTATGTTTTTAATGGATGGATGTTTTCATCAAGTCCCTCAATAGCACCATTTGACCATCCAGTTTATGATATTTGGTTAGTAAACTGTTATTAAATTATTTTTTCTTTATCAAGCCAACTAACATTAAAATCAGACTCTATAAATTTTTTATGACTTAGTAATTTTTTATGCAATGGAATAGTGGTTGTAATTCCTTCTATTACAAATTCATCAAGAGATCTATTCATTCTTTGAATAGCTTCCTCACGATTTCTTCCATGACATATTAGCTTACAAACCATACTATCATAATAAGGAGTCACTTTATAACCTTGAAATATTGCTCCATCCACTCTTGTTCTAAAACCTGATGGTTGATGACACATATTTATGGTGCCAGGAGAAGGTTGAAAGTTTTTACTTGGATCCTCAGCATTTATTCGACATTCAATTGCATGGCCTCTAGGTTTTATATCCGACTGATTTAATGCAGTTTCTCCAGTATAAGCTATCCAAATTTGTTCTTTTATAATGTCTATTCCTGTAACCATTTCAGATACAGGATGCTCTACTTGAACTCTTGTATTCATTTCTAGAAAATAAAACTTTCCATCCTCATAAATAAATTCAACTGTACCAGCTCCTTCGTAACCAATCTTACTTACCATTTTTGTAGTTCTTTCAAATAGATTTTTTCGTATTTCATCATTCAAAACTGGACTTGGTGTTTCCTCTATTAATTTTTGATGCCTTCTTTGAACTGAGCAATCTCTCTCATGTAAATGAACAGTCCTATTCTTGCCAGCCAACACTTGTACTTCAATGTGTCTTGGATTTTGAAAAAATTTCTCTAAATAAATTTCATCATTTCCAAAATATTTTAGTGCTTCAGATTTTGCAGTAGAAAACAAAGTTTCAAATTCTTCCTCTTTATGAACAATTTTCATACCTTTACCCCCTCCACCAGCTGATGCTTTTATTAGTACTGGAAATCCAATTTTTTTACATAGATCTTTTGCTTCTTTAATATTTTTGATACCCCCTTCAGATCCTTCTATAACTGGTAAACCATTTTCTTTAGCTATTCTTTTTGCTTGAATTTTATCACCCATCATTTCAATTAACTTTGACGATGCTCCAATAAACTTAATTTTGTTTTCTTCTAATACTCGAGCGAAATTTGCATTTTCTGATAAAAATCCATATCCTGGATGAACCGCCTCAGAATTTGTTATTTCTATTGCAGACATAAGAGCAGGGATGTTTAAATAACTATTAGCTGGTTGATGAGATCCTATGCAAACACTTTCATCAGCCATTCTTACATGCATGCTATCCTTATCTACATCTGAGTGGACAGCAACAGTTGAAATTCCCCATTCTTTACATGCCCTGATAACTCTTACTGCAATTTCCCCACGGTTTGCAATTAGAATTTTTTTAAACATTACTCTAGTATTATTATGGTTTGTCCAAACTCTACTGGCTGACCATCATCGACACAAATTTCTTTAACTACTCCATCTGAAGTTGATGGTACATGATTCATGGTTTTCATTGCCTCAACAATCATAACTGTGTCACCTTTTCTAATTTTTTTTCCAACTTCTACAAATTTTTTAGCCCCAGGTTCAGGTGCATGATATGCTGTACCAATTATAGGAGATTTTACTTCTTTTCCTGAATTTGCATTTATTGTATTAAGAGTTTCATCTTTTGTACTTGGATTATTTTGTATAGTAGGGGCTGTTTGGTTATTTATAGATACATTGTTTTTAGATACTTTTATTTTAGTATCTTTCTCTGTAAACTCTATTTCAGTGAGTTTAAACTCATCTAAATACTCACTTAATTCTTTAATTAATTTTTTATCTATTTTCATTTTTAAGCATCTTCTCTAATGAAATTATGGCTAAAATATAACCTTCAGGACCTAAACCAAATATTCCACCATTAACTACGTCGCTTATTAATGATTTATGTCTAAAATCCTCCCTTTTATATATATTGGATATATGTAACTCTATTATAGGTTTCTTAAAAATATTAAGTGCATCTCGAATAGCAACTGATGTATGTGTAAAACCTGCAGCATTAATTATCATTCCATCGAACATTTTTCTTGCTTCTTGAATTTTGGTTACAATTTCTCCCTCTATGTTAGATTGAAAGAATTCAGCATCAATTTTAAGTTCTGTAGTTTTTTTAACACATTTTTCTTTAAGTTTATCAAATGTCACAGATCCATATTGTGATTGTTCTCTTTCTCCTAATAGATTAAGATTGGGACCATTAATAATAATTATTTTATTATTCATTCAGCTCTTATATACGATGAAAAAAATAAAAAAAATAAAAATTAAAGTTAATGGGAAAATAATAACTATTATTGACAAATTACCATTAGATAAATTAATAAAAGATCTTAAAATACCTTTAACAAAAGTAGCAATAGAATTAAATAAAGAAATATTAGATAAAAAAAAAATTAATAAAATTAAACTAAAAAAAAAAGATGTTATTGAAATTGTTCATTTTATAGGAGGAGGTTAGTTTTTTGAAAGACAAATTAACAGTTGCTGGTAAAAAATTTAATTCAAGGCTTATAGTAGGCACTGGAAAATATAAAAGTATGTCTGAGTGTGCCAAAGCAATAAAGCTATCTGGTGCAGATATAGTTACTGTAGCAGTTAGAAGAGTTAATATATCGAATAAAAATAAACCTTTATTAATGGATTATATTGATCCAAAGAAAATTACTTATTTGCCAAATACAGCAGGTTGTTTTACTTCTGAAGATGCCCTAAGAACCTTGAGATTAGCAAGAGAAATCGGAGGATGGAAATTAGTTAAACTTGAAGTTTTAGGAGATAAAAAAAATCTTTTTCCTGATGTGATTGAAACTTTAAAGTCCACAGAGGTTTTATCTAAAGAAGGTTTTAAAGTTATGGTTTATTGTAATGACGATCCTTTAATGGCTAAAAGATTAGAAAATGTTGGAGCTTCAGCAATCATGCCTTTGGCAGCACCAATTGGATCAGGACTAGGTATATTAAATAAAGTAAATATTAAAATTATAAGAAAACAAACAAAATTGCCTCTGATAATCGATGCAGGACTTGGTCAAGCTTCTGACGCAACTACAGCGATGGAATTGGGCTGTGATGGAGTTTTGGTCAACACAGCAATTGCTAAAGCAAAAAAACCATTTGAGATGGCCCAAGCATTTAAACATGCAGTAATTGCAGGTAGACAGTCATATCTTTCAGGTAGAATTGATAAAACCATAATGGGAAAACCTTCATCACCAAATACTGGAATTATTTAGATTTTTTTTTATAAAATTTTTTTTTAAAATTTTTTTTCTTAATAAATTTTTTCTTTTCTTTTATATCATAAATTTTAAGCTCTACTTTTTGTTGTTCTAAATTTTTTAACTTTTCATGGTGTTCTACTAGTTCTATAATCTTTTTGGACTTATTTTTAAGACCAATAATATACTCAGGGATAATTAAAGAATTATCTGTGATTATATCTATCTTCATTTTATTTTTTTTTTCAAAATATGTTAAATCATCAACAAAATTTTCTTTTAAAAAATCAGAAATTTTTTCACAAACTTTAAGTTCTACAAACTTAGCTTTATTTAATACTGATTTTAATTCAACTATTTTTAATAATTTTTGAGCAAAAGACTCGTCAGTTAATTCAACTTTCCACTTAACAGCACTTTCACGAAGTCTTTGTCTTGACATTTCAAGCAAGCCAAAATTGCTTATTCTACCAATTTGAATTCTTGCTCTATCAGATCTGCATTTTTCTTTTAATCTTCTTTCAACCATTCTTCTATTTCCATAACTAAGCATATCAATAAAATCGATGATTATTAAACCAGAGAGGTCTCTAATTTTTATTTGCCTAGCAATTTCTTCAGCAGCTTCAAGATTTGTATCCAGCGCAGTACTCTCAACATTCTTTTGCTTAATTGAACTTCCAGAATTTATGTCAATTGATACAAGAGCTTCAGTTGGATTAATAACTAAATAACCACCAGAATTTAATTTAATTTCAGAGTCAAAAATTTGATTTAATTTTTGCTCAATATTTTCCTCAATGAATAATGGAATTTTGCCTCGATATTTTTTTATTTTTTTTACGTGAGAAGGCATCATCATTTTCATAAAATTTTGCGCTTTCTTATACCCATCATTTCCTTCTATAATTATATTTTTTGTATTTTCATCGTACATATCTCTTAAAGTTCTTTTAATTATCTCACTTTCCTGATGGATTAGAGCAGGTGCAATAGAATTAATTGCATTATCTTTAATTTGATTCCATGATTTTTTTAAGGTGTCAAGGTCTTGATTAATTTCATTTTTGGTTTTGTTACTTCCTGCGGTTCGAACAATCAAACCCATCTCTAGTGGAATTTCTATTTCATTAAGAATAGTCCTAATCTTTTTTCTGTCCGCAGGATTAAATATTTTTCGAGATATACCACCTCCTTTTGGAGTGTTTGGCATTAAAACAATATATTTGCCTGCTATTGAAATAAATGTGCTAAGTGCGGCTCCTTTTTGTCCTCTTTCATCTTTTATCACCTGAACAAGAATTACTTGATTAGGTTTTATTACTTCTTGAATTTTATATCTTTTAAATGATGGACGTTTTCGAATTCGCTTACTGTTATCATCTTTTAAATTTTCATTATTTTTATCTTTTTCATCTTGATTATCTTCATCATTAAGCTCTGCTTCTTTATTTTCTTTATTTAATTCATTGATTTCTTTGTTTTCCTCATCTTTTTCCACCTCTAATGGATCATCAATTTCTAATTTTCCTTCGGCAATATTCTTTTCCTCTTTGGCTACAATTTCTTTTGATAATTCTTCTCTTACCTGTTGTTCTTGTTGTTTAATTATTTCTAAATCACTTTTAGGTATTTGATAATAATCTGATTGAATATCATTAAATGATAAAAAACCATGTCTATCCCTGCCAAAGTCTATAAAGGCAGCTTGAAGAGAAGGCTCAATTCTACTTACTTTACCTAAGTATATATTATTCTTTATGAGTGTATTTTTTAAACCTTCGTATTCGTAGTCTTCAATATTGTTATTTGATTTAAGAACAACTCTAGTTTCATTTGGATGCGAAGCATCGATATATAAATTTTTTTCCATATAGTTTGATTAGGTTTGTGCATTAATTTTGTATTTAAAAATTTTGTTTATTAATTTTGCCTTATCTTTAACAAATTCCACTATATAATGGAAATAAAATGACAAATTTAATTAAAAATATTTTAATTATTTCATTAAGTTTTTTATTGCTTTTGTCTATAGGTATTTTGATAGTTTTGTGGACTTTTTCAAATAGTATCCCTGATTATAGGTTTTTAAAAAATTATAAACCTCCAGTTTCAAGCAAAATGTATTCAGGAGAAGGACAATTAGTTGCTGATTTTTCTAAAGAGAAACGAATTTTTGTACCCTACGAGGCTATCCCAGATAATGTAATCAATTCTTTTTTATCAGCAGAAGATAAAAATTTTTTTTCACATCCAGGTGTTGACGCAAAGGGTTTAATGAGAGCGGTTATAAACAATATTGATAATATTATTAATTCAAAGAGACTAGAAGGAGCATCAACAATCACGCAACAAGTTGCTAAAAATTTTTTGTTGACTAATGAAGTTAGTATTAATCGAAAAATTAAAGAAGCAATATTGGCGTTTAGGATAGAAAGAGCTTTATCAAAAGAAAGGATCCTAGAACTATACTTAAATCAAATTTATCTTGGTAGTGGAGCATATGGAGTAGCAGCTGCTAGCTTAGAATACTTTGATAAATCTATAAAAAAATTAAATTATAATGAAGCAGCTCTACTAGCTGCATTACCAAAAGCACCAAGCAAGTATAATCCATATAGAAATAAAGATCTTGCAAAGTTTAGAAGAAATTTAGTTTTAAATAATTTGTATGAAAATAATTTTATAAGTAAAAAAAATTATTCAGAATTTAAAGATAAACCTATAGAACTAAAAAAAATAAAAAAAGTTTTTTTAGAAGACTCTCAATATTACATAGAAGATGTGAGAAAAAGTATTATCAATAAGATTACTTATGAAAAAGTATATAATCAAGGTTACAACATCAATACTCCAATAAATTTAAAGTTACAAAAAATTGCAACACAATCACTTAGAAATGGACTTATAGCTTATGATAGAAGAAAAGGATGGAGAGGACCAATAAAGAATATTAAATATTCTAATAATTGGACAGATAAGATTGACAAAAAATTTAGATTAGAAAAATCTTTGGGTTGGGAAATCGCAATTGTAAAAAAAATAAATCGATTTGACGTTATAATAGAAACTGAAAAGAAATTTCAAGGAATAATAGAGTATAAAGATATTTCATGGACTAAAAAAGAGTTTGATCAATTATTCGAAAAAGGTGACGTTATATATGTAAAAAAAAAAACAAAAAAATTTTTTAGCCTTCAGCAACTTCCAAAAATCAATGGTGGAGTAGTTGTAATGGATCCATACACTGGTAGGGTTCTTGCCTTAAATGGTGGGTTTAGTTTTAAGAATAGTGAGTTTAATAGAGCTTCACAAGCTTTAAGACAGCCGGGGTCAGCATTTAAACCTTTTGTTTATGCGCTTGCATTGGAAAATGAATACACCCCTTCATCATTAGTTTTAGATGCACCATTAGTTTTAGATCAAGGAATAGATTTAAAGAAATGGAAACCTGAAAATTATGGTAAAAAATTTTATGGCCCCTCAACACTAAGAACTGGATTAGAAAAATCTAGAAATTTAATGACAGTTAGAATAGCTCAAAACTTAGGTGTAGATAAGATTGCAAATTTTTCAAAACAAATGAATATTATTGAAGAACCTGATGAGCTATTATCAATTTCACTTGGTTCGGCTGAAACAACTTTATTAAGTCTTACATCTGCATATTGTTCATTTGTAAACGGAGGTAAATTAATTAAACCTATAATTATAGATCGAATTCAAGATAGTGAAGGCAACACAATTATAAATAATGAAAATAGAAAATGTATTAATTGTGATCAAATTTCTTTCACAAGTAATGATTTTCCAAAAATTGGGGACAATTATAAGCAAATTTTATCTCCTCAGACTGCCTATCAACTAACCTCAATGCTTCAAGGTGTTGTTGAAAGAGGAACAGGAAAAAAATTAAAAAAATTAGGACTAAATCTAGCTGGAAAAACTGGAACCACTAACGACAATACAGATGCTTGGTTTATAGGTTTCACATCAAATTTAGTAATTGGTGTTTATGTTGGAATGGATAATCCACAACCTTTGGGAAAGTTTGAAACTGGATCTAAAGCAGCGTTACCTATATTTGAGGAATTCGTTAAAAAAGCTATAAAAAAATCGGATGCTAGACCATTTAAAGTGCCAGAAAACATAACACTAATGGTAGTTGATCCAAATACTGGTAATAAAGCTAAATTCAGTTCAAAAAATACAATAATTGAGTCTTATAAAACTGAAAATATATTTGATGGAAAAATTAAATATTCAAATAACAATAGATTAGATGCTAATAATATATTAAAGTTTTATTAATGAATGATAAATATATAAATTATAAAAGAGAAATAGATAACATAAATCATAGAGTAAAGGAGTATCTTTGAAAAAAACGATATTCATTCAAAATTAGACAGTCATAATAAAAGGATGCTTGAAGAAAACTTCTGGCAAGATAAATCAAAATCTCAAAAAATAATAAAAGAAAAAAAATTATTTGAAGAGTTAATAAATTCTTACAATAATTCAGTTAATCAGCTTAAAGATCTTAATGATTTATATGAATTAGCCTTAGAGGAAAACAATATAGATATACAAAATGAAGTTAATCAAAATATACTTAATTTAAGATTATTATCAAAAAAAAATGAAATAAAATGTTTTTTATCAAACGAGGCTGACTCTTTAGACTCATATATCGAAATACATGCAGGCGCAGGTGGAACAGAGAGTCAAGATTGGGCAGATATGTTAAGAAGAATGTATTTAAAATGGTCAGTTGCTAAAAACTATAAATATCAAATTGTAAGTGAGCATAAGGGGGATGAGGCTGGCATTAAATCTACAACTATAAAAATAGAGGGCGATTATGTTTTTGGTTGGTTAAAAAAGGAGTCTGGGATTCATAGATTAGTAAGGATTTCACCATTTGACTCAGGTGCTAGAAGACACACAAGTTTTGCAAGTGTTTGGGTATACCCTGTGGTAGATGAAAATATTAGTATAGAAATTTTGGATAAAGATTTAAGAATTGATACTTATCGGTCAAGCGGAGCTGGAGGTCAACACGTTAATACAACTGACAGTGCTGTACGCATAACTCACACTCCATCTAAAATAGTTGTCCAGTGTCAAAATGAGAGATCACAACATAAAAATAAAGAAACATGCATGAACATGTTAAGAGCTAGACTATATAATTTTGAAATGAAAAAAAAAGAAGAACAAAGTCAAAGTACAGAAGCAACTAAATCTGAAATAGGATGGGGACACCAAATAAGATCTTACATATTACAACCTTACCAATTAGTTAAAGATAATAGAACCAACCATGAAAGCACTAGCCCAAATAGAGTTTTGGATGGAGAAATAGATGAATTTTTAGAAAAATCTTTATATCAAATTAAATGATAAGAATTATTTATAGGACACTACTTAGCTTAATAATATTATTATTAATTATAATGGTTTATTTGAGCACCATCGGTATTAAAACTGACAAATTTAATTCAAAAATAATATCTCAAATTAAACAATTAGAACCAAATATTAAATTAAGTTTAAATGATGTGGGTTTCACCTTAGATCCATTTAATTTTGGAGTAAATTTAAAGACTATAGGAACGGATTTAATTTATAGAAATAAAATTATTGGAATTGAAACGATTAAGTCAAAAATTTCTATAAAATCAATTTTGCAGAATAAGTTTTCTTTAACTGAAATTTCAATATCAACAAAATCTTTGATAATAAAAGATCTCATTGCTTTTATTAGGCTATTTAATAATGATCCAAAATTTTTTATAGCAGAAAAAATTATTAAAAAAGGGTACTTAGTTGCTGATCTAAAGTTAGAATTTGATGATTCAGGTAATATTAAAGAAATATTTAAACTTAATGGATTAGTAAAAGACGGAAAAATTGATTTATTTAAAAAACATGTCTTAAATAAAATAGATTTTAATTTTGAAATCGATCAAGAACTTCTGAAATTTAATGAAATCAAAATAACTTTAGATGACAATAATTTTTTAATACCAAAGTTAGTTGCCTCAAAACAAAAAAATGAGCATATAATTTCAGGAAAACTCTATACAAGTAATACAATTTTTTCAAAAAACAAAATCAATAATTTTGTAAACAATGATTTCCTCGATTTAGATATTCAAGAAATATCATTTAGCTCTAAAAATGACTTTAAATTTAAGATTAATAAAAATTTTAAAGTTAAAAATTTAGACATAAAATCAGATATAGATCTTGATAATCTTAGATTAAAAAATTCTTTAGAATTAAAAAAAATTTTTCCTAAAATTAAAAAAGATTTAATATTCAAAAATCAAAAAATAAAGCTTGAATATAAAAAAGATGATTTAAGTATTGTTGGATCAGGCGAGGCTTTATTGCAAAATAAAATCGATAAAATTGATTATGAGATTTATAAAAAAAAAGAAGAAATTAAATTCAAAACAAAATTGAAGATTTTAAGAAATCCATTTAAAATAGACTTTATTAATTTTCAAAAAGATACAAATTCTGATTTAGAATTAAAATTTATAGGCAAAAGTCAAATTAAAGAAAAATTATTATTTAATGAAATTTCTTTAAAAGAAAAAAATAAAACTATTTTTATCAAAAATTTGATTTTATCAAAGGATAATAAAATTGATGATTTAGGTAATATTAAAATAGATTATATTGATAATGATGGATTAAAAAATAATTTAGAATTGAAAAAAAAAAATGATGATTTTTTGATTTCTGGAAATAGTTTTAATATAAACAATATTATTGATGAATTATTAGACTCAGAAAATGATAAAAAATTAAAACTTTTTAATAAAAATTTTAAAATAATTTTTGATGTTAATAAAATTTATTTAAATAAAGATAATAATATTAATAATTTAAAAGGATTTTTATCTTTTAATAATAATGAAATTTCTGAATTAAATTTAGATTCAAAATTTTCAAATAACAAAAAAATTAAATTTACTATAAAAGATAATGGCAATGAAAAGGTTACAACGTTATACTCTCATAAAGCTAAGCCTTTTGTTGATAGATACAAATTTATTAAAGGTTTTGAAGAAGGTGATCTTGATTTTTATTCAACAAAGAAAAATGGTATTACAAATTCTATATTAAAAATTGATAATTTTAAGATACAGGAAATCCCAGTGTTAGCTAAATTATTAACTCTTGCATCACTTCAAGGAATAGCAGATCTATTAACTGGAGAAGGTGTGAGATTCACAGATTTTGAAATGAAGTTTTCAAATAAAGATAAATTAATGACTATTGAAGAACTCTATGCAATTGGTCCTGCAATTTCAATTTTGCTCGAAGGCTATATTCAAAGTAAAAAACTAATTAGTTTAAGAGGAACTTTAGTTCCAGCAACAACAGTAAACAGAACAATTTCATCTATACCATTAATTGGAGACATTTTAGTTGGTAAAAAAGTTGGTGAAGGGGTTTTTGGTGTTAGTTTTAAGATTAAAGGCCCACCTGGTAATTTAGAGACTACAGTAAATCCAATTAAGACTTTAACACCTAGATTTATTACCAGAACTCTAGAAAAAATTAAAAAGAATTAATTAATTACAATTTTGAGATGTCTTTTTTTTCCAACAGAAAGTTTTAAGTAATTTTCATTAAATAATTTATTATTGATAATTAATTTTTCATCATTAATTAGCTTATCATTTATCTTAATAGCATTTCCTTTTAATAATCTTCTTATTTCACTTTTCGATTTTTCTAATTTTGATAAAATTATTAAATCTATAATACTGATCTCTTTATTAAGATCTTTTGACTTTATTTTAACAGTTGGTAAATTAGAACCATGTAAATCACCTGAGAAAGCTTCTTTGGCAGCTTGTTCAGAATTTTGAGCAGCTTTTTTACCATGAAGCATTTCTGTAGTTTTATTCGCTAATAATATTTTTAACTTATTAATATTCATATTTTGCAAACTATTAATTTCTTTTATTTCAAGATCAGTAAAAATTTTCAAAAATTTAATTACATCTCTATCATCTACGTTTCTCCAAAATTGCCAGTAATCATATGGAGATAAAAATTTTTTATCCAGCCAAATTGCTCCAGTTTCAGTTTTTCCCATCTTTGCTCCCGAGGCCAATGTAATTAAAGGAGTTGTTAAACCATAAGCCTGTTTATTAGAGTATCTTTTAATTAGTTCTACTCCGTTTACAATATTACCCCATTGATCTGAACCACCTATTTGAAGTGTACAATTTTTCTTTTTATTTAACTCTAGAAAATCATACGCCTGAAGTATCATATAATTAAATTCCATATAACTTAATGACTGCTCTCTCTCCAATCGTGTCTTAACACTATCAAAACTTAACATTTTATTTATTGTAAAATGTTTTCCTATATCTCTTAAAAAAGAGATATAATTTAAACCTTTAAGCCAAGAATAATTATTTACAAAAAATGGTTTGATTTTTGGATTTTTAGTATCTAAAAAATTTTTTAATATTTTTTCTATACTTTTTATATTTTTATCAATTTCTTTTTCACTTAGTATTTTTCTTGTCTTGTCTTTTCCTGAAGGGTCTCCAATTCTAGTAGTTCCACCTCCTAATAATACGATAGGTCTATGCCCATGTTTTTGAAGTAATCTTAAACTCATTATTTGAAGTAGACTACCAACATGAAGACTTTCAGCAGTACAATCAAATCCTATATAACCATTGATTTTTTCTTTATCTAATAAATTTGATAATTCATTTTCACTGGTACATTGATAGAAAAAACCTCTATCTTTAAATTCATTTAAAAATTTATTCATATGATTATAGTTCTACAATATACAAATTTTTTTAAAAAAAAATAAATATGAAAAAAAAAATATTTACCGCCTTAGGATTAATGAGCGGAACTTCTATGGATGGTGTTGATTTGTCTTTAATTGAAACTGATGGATATGATTATTACGCTCAAATATCTGATAAATATTATGAATTTGATGATAAATTATATAGAGATTTAATATTCCTCAGAGAAAGTGTAAGAAATTCAACAGATTTAGAGAAAAACTCAATATTAGTAAATGAAATCGAGAAAAAATTTACGCTATTTAATGCTGAAATCATAAATAAATTCATCATAAATGAAAAAGTTAAACCGAAATTTATAGGCTTCCATGGACAAACTATATATCACAACTTTAAAGATAAAATCTCTAAACAAATAGGAGACGGTAATCTTTTGTCTCAATTAACTAAGTGCATCGTTATAAATAAATTCAGACAACAGAATTTGGATAATGGTGGTCAAGGAGCACCATTAACCCCAATATTTCATTATTTAATTTCAAGACAGATAAACAAAAATTACAAATTAGATTACCCAATTAATATTATAAATATCGGAGGTATAACAAACGTTACTACAATTTTAAGTGCTCAAAACATAGAAAGAGATGTTTACGCGTATGATATTGCACCAGGGAATTGTTTAATAGATCAATGGATTAGAAAAAATAGTAAAAAAAAATTTGATGACAAAGGATCTTTGGCTTCAATTGGTCATATCAATGAACTATTATTAGATCAAGCAAAAGACAACTTTGAAATTTCATCTATTAAAGAATCTTTGGATATAAACGACTTTGATGTATCTTTTATTAAGGGATTAAATCTTGAAGATGGATGTGCGACATTAACTGATTTTACAGCTTATCTAATTTCTGAAGGTGTAAAAAAAATTAATCAAATGCATAATATAGATATTAAAAATTATATCATTTGTGGAGGTGGTAGAAAAAATAAAACCTTAATTAAAAAAATTGATGAATATATAAATGACAAAAAACTTATGATCAAAAATATTGACGAACTAAAATTTCACGGAGACTTTATTGAGTCTCAAGCATTTGCATATCTAGCAGTAAAACGTTTTTTAAGTTTACCAATTTCATTTCCAAATACCACAAGATGCACAAAGCCATCTTTAGGTGGTGAAATTATCAAAAATTTTTAGTAGAGAGTAGTTTCTTTTTTAATATATCTGTCCAAATGTTTAACTAATTGTTCCTCATTTTTGGAAAAAAAATGGTTTGCATCAGCTACTGATTGAAATTCAACTTTAATTCCTTTTTGGGCACTTAATCTTTTATCTAAGTCTGTAATATATTCTAAAGGGACTAATTCATCTTTTTTTCCAAATATCATCATTCCAGAAGCAGGACATGGAGATAGGAATGAAAAATCATAGGCATTTGGCTGAGGTGAAATTGCAATAAATCTGTTTATTTCAGGTCGACGCATTAATAACTGCATAGCAATTAAAGAACCAAAAGAAAACCCTGAGACCCAACATTGTGAATTGTCAAAATTTTCTCTTTCAAGCCAGTCTAATGCTGCTGCTGCATCAGCCAATTCGCCCTGACCATTATCAAACTCACCATCACTTTTACCAACTCCTCTAAAATTTACCCTACAGACAGAAAAATCATTCTCCATAAATGTTTTAAAAGTTTCAACAACTACTTTGTTATTCATAGTTCCACCATATTGAGGATGAGGTTGCAAAACTAATGCTACTGGTGATGTATTTTTTTTACTTTTAAAATATTTTGCTTCTAGTCTGCCAGCGGGGCCAGGTATAAAAATTTCTAAAATTTTATTATCCATAATTGTTATTGATTATTATTCTCAAAAAAAAATTAGGTTTATCACAACTGCGTGACAAAATGTTAGTCTTTTTTTATTTTAGATACTTGACTATTTTAGTCAGGTTTATATATACCCTCTAAAATAGCGGATTTATGAAATTAACATCTAAAGGCAGATATGCGGTAATGGCTTTAGTAGACCTGGCAAGATTTAATAATATTAACCCAGTTTCTCTTAGAGACATCTCATTAAGGCAAGGTATTTCCTTGGATTACTTAGAGCAAATATTTTCAAAACTTAGAAGAAAAGAAATCGTACAAAGTGTGAGAGGAATACAAGGGGGATATGTTTTAAATAAAAAAGCAAAAGATATTAAACTTACAAATATTTTTGATGCAGTAGATGAAAAAGTAAAAACTGTCCAATGTAAAAAGGAGTCTAAAAAAGGATGTAATGGTAAAGCAATAAAATGTCTTACTCATAATCTTTGGGATGAACTTGAAAACCATATCAACAATTTTTTTGATGAAAAAAGTCTAGAGGATTTAGTAAAAGAAAATAATGATAGACGAGTATAAAGATGGATACTAGAGAAAAGAACATAGAAAATTTAAAAGATTACAAATACGGTTTCACAACTGATATTGAAAATATTAGAGCACCCAAAGGTTTAAATGAGGATGTAATAAAATTTATATCTAACATTAAAAAAGAACCAAAGTGGATGTTAGATTTTAGATTGAAAGCATTTGAAAGATTCAAACAGCTGAAAGAACCTAATTGGCAAAAACCAAAATATCCTAAAATTGATTATCAAGATTTATATTATTATTCTGCTCCCAAAAGTATGAAAGATAAACCAAAAAGTTTAGATGAATTAGATCCAAAACTTTTAGAGACTTATAAAAAACTAGGCATACCATTACAAGAACAAGCAAGAATTAATGGAATTGCAGTGGACGCAGTATTTGACTCTGTTTCTGTTGCAACAACCTTTAAAGAAGAATTAACCAAAAAAGGGATAATCTTTTGTTCAATGTCTGAGGCGATACAAAAACATTCTGAGTTAGTGAAAAAATATTTAGGATCAGTAATTCCAACAACTGATCATTTCTTTGCTACCCTTAATTCTGCAGTGTTTACTGATGGTTCATTTGTTTATATTCCAGAAGGAGTTAAATGTCCTATGGAACTTTCAACTTATTTCAGAATAAACGCATCAGAAACTGGACAGTTTGAAAGAACATTAATAATTGCCGACAAAGGTAGTTATGTAAGTTATTTAGAAGGCTGTACAGCTCCTATGAGAGATGAAAATCAATTACATGCTGCGAATGTAGAGTTGATTGCTTTAGATGATGCTGAAATCAAATATTCAACAGTACAAAACTGGTATCCTGGTGATGAAAATGGCAAAGGTGGTATATATAATTTTGTAACTAAAAGAGGATTGTGTAAAGGTAAAAATTCTAAGATTTCCTGGACACAAGTTGAAACAGGGTCAGCTATAACTTGGAAATATCCTAGTTGTATTTTAAAAGGTGATAACTCAATAGGTGAGTTTTATTCAATTGCTATCACAAATAATCATCAAAAAGCAGATACTGGCACAAAAATGATACATTTAGGAAAAAATACTAAAAGTAAAATAATTTCAAAAGGTATCAGTGCTGGTTTCTCTGATATGACATATAGAGGTTTAGTAGATATTAATTCTAAAGCAAAAAATTCAAGTAACTATACTCAATGTGACTCTTTATTAATGGGAAATAAATGTGGAGCACACACTGTTCCTTATATTAAAAATAAAAACTTCGACTCAAATATTGCTCATGAAGCAACGACCTCAAAAATAAGTGAGGAGCAACTTCATTACTGCCAACAAAGAGGATTAAATCCTGAAGAAGCAGTGGGATTAATTGTTAATGGATTTTGTAAAGAGGTTTTGCAACAACTGCCAATGGAATTTGCAGTAGAAGCTCAAAAACTTGTGGGAATTAGCCTGGAAGGGAGTGTGGGTTAATGCTTAAAATTAATAATTTGAACGCAAAAATTGAGAATAAACCAATATTAAAAGGCCTTTCTTTAGATATAAAACCTGGAGAAGTGCACGCTATTATGGGACCCAACGGATCAGGTAAAAGCACTTTGTCTAATATTTTGTCTGGTAAAAAAGGTTATGAGACTTCAGGAGAAGTGTTATTTGAAAATAAAAATTTATTTGAGCTCGAAATAGAGGAAAGAGCACACAAAGGAATATTTTTAGCTTTCCAGTACCCATTAGAAATCCCAGGAGTTAATACAAATATTTTTTTAAAAACTTCTTTAAATTCAGTAAGAAAAGCAAGGGGTGAAAAAGAACTTGATGCCATCGAATTTTTGAAATTAGTAAAACAAAAAGCAAAAGAATTAAAATTTGATGAAGAAAAGTTAAATAGACAGCTGAATGTTGGTTTTTCAGGTGGTGAAAAAAAGAAAAATGAAATTCTACAAATGTCGATGTTAACGCCTAAACTGTCAATATTAGACGAAACAGACTCTGGTTTAGATATTGATGCATTAAAAATTGTTTCTGATGGCGTTAATACTTTGAGAAATAAAGATAATTCTTTTTTAATAATTACTCATTATCAAAGATTATTAGATTATATCAAACCTGATTTTGTGCATGTATTAATAAATGGAAAAATAATTAAGTCTGGTGGCCCAGAATTAGCATTAGAGTTAGAAAAAAAAGGGTATGAAAATTTTAATTAAATGACTGAACAAATTAAAATTGATTTCGAAAAAACAATTAAAAATTCAACTTTTTCTGAAAGTGATACTGAATTTAAGAAAGGTTTTTTAGACAAATTCATAGCAGAGGGATTTCCAAATAGAAAATTAGAAAATTGGAAATTCTCAGACATAAATCAAATTATTCAAAAAAAAATAGGTGAATTGAGTTTTTACAATGATTATTCACTGTCTAATAAAATTGATACATCAACTTTTATAGATGGATTAGAGCACAATAAAATTGTTTTTATAAATGGTAAAGTTGAAAAAATTGATTTTATCTTTGAAGATAAAGATCAAATAGAAATTAATGAGGTTTCTAAACTAAAAGATAAACTTGAAAACAATAATTCTTTAATTGATCTGAATAATGCATTTACAAATAAAAGTTATAAAATTTTAGTAAAAGAAAATTATTCATTTAATAAACCATTAATAGTTTATCATATAAGTAATAATAAGATTAAATCTAAAAATATCAATTTAAGATTAGAATTTGAATTAAAACAAAATAGTTCTTTAAGACTTATAGATTTTTTTAATGATAAATCTGAAAAGAATTTTATGAACATTTTTTACAATTTTGATTTAAAAAAAGATGCAATTTTGAAAAATTATAAAATTGACAAGATTCAAAACAATAATATTAAATATTCATTTAATAATATTGACCAAGACGAAAACAGTGTTTCCGAAACCTTCATCTTATCTGCAGGATCTGATTTTTTGAAAAATGAAATTAACTGTAATTTAAATGGAAAATATTCATCAGCATTTGTGAATGGAATTTTTTCACTAATGAATAGTCAACAACATGAAGTTAGAACAACTATAAACCATTTATCAAAAAATACAAAAAGCTATCAATTAATTAAAAGTGTTCTAGGAAAAGAGTCTAAGGCTGTATACCAAGGAAAAATATTTGTTAACTCTACTGCACAAAAAACAGATGGTTATCAATTAAGTAAAGCTATATTATTAGATAAATCATCTGAGTTTAATGCAAAACCAGAATTAGAAATATACGCTGACGATGTTAAATGTTCGCATGGATCAGCTTCAGGAAGTCTAGATGAAAATTCAATATTTTATTTAATGTCTAGAGGACTTAGCTATCAACAATCTAAAGAACTTTTAATAAATGGGTTCGTGTTAGATGTGATTGAAAAAATTACTGATACAGAAATTAAGGATTTAGTTAAGAGCATGATTGGATTAAAAGAATGAATATTAACAAGATTAAAAAAGAATTTCCAATTTTTGATGAAAAAATTCATAATAATGATCTAGTTTATTTAGATAGTGCTAATTCATCGCAAAAACCTAAAGTTGTTTTAGATAGAATAAATGATTTTTATTCTAAACAGTTTTCTAATGTTGGAAGAAGTGTTCATTATTTAGCTGTAGCAGCAACAAATTTATATGAAAATACAAGATCTTCAGTTCAAAAATATATTAATGCAAAGGATAAGAATGAGATTGTTTTTACCAAAGGAGCAACAGAGGCTTTAAACTTAGTAGCAAATACCCTTGGCCAAACTATCATAGAGCCAAATGATGAGATTTTGATCACTGAATTAGAACATCACTCAAATTATGTACCCTGGCATTTTTTGAGGAAATCTAAAAATGTAAAAATAAAGTTTGCTGAAATCAATGAAGACGGTGATATTCCGATTGAAAACATAGAAAAAGAGATAACAAATAAAACCAAAGTTATAGCAATTACACATTTATCAAATGTAACTGGCTCTATTCTTCCTATCAAAGAAATAACTCAATTAGCTCATTCAAAAGGTATAATTGTTGTAGTGGACGGATGCCAGGGAGGACCTCATCTTAAGTTAGATATGCAAGATTTAGATTGTGATTTTTATGCAATCTCATGTCATAAAATGTATGGACCAACAGGATTAGGAGTTTTGTATGGCAAAAAAAAATGGCTTGAACAACTTCCTCCTTATCAAGGCGGAGGAGGTATGATTAATGAAGTAAAAAAAGATAGAATTTCATATGGAGACCTCCCAAATAAATATGAAGCAGGAACAATGGCAACAGCCCAAGTTATTGCTTTTGATCAGTCGATAAAGTTTTTAGAAAGTATTGGAATTGAAAACATTATCAAACATGAAAAAGAATTAATAGAACATGGTCAAGAAATTTTACAGAAAAATAATTCTGTTAAACTAATTGGAAATCCCAAGGAGCGTGGTGGAGTATTATCTTTTACAATTGAAGGAATCCATCCACATGATATTGCAACTATTTTAGATGAAACTGGAGTAGCAATTAGAGCAGGTCACCATTGTTGCCAAATACTTCATGATAAATTGAATATATCTGCAAGTGCAAGAGCATCTTTAGGAGTTTATAATACTAAGGATGATTTAGATAAATTAAATGATGGAATTAATAATTGTAAAAAAATTTTTGATTTAAAATGAATTTAAAAGAACTTTATCAAGAACTAATTTTAGAACATGGAAAGAATCCTAGAAATTTAGGAAAGACTGAAAATTTTAATAAAAATGCAAAGGGAAACAATCCATTATGTGGTGATAATGTTCATATTTATTTAAAACTTAACGATCAAAGAAAAGTTGAAAATATATCGTTTGAAGGAAGTGGATGTGCTATTTCAATGGCCTCAGCATCAATAATGACTGACTTGATAAAAGGAAAAAGTGATAATGAAGCTAAAGAAATTATTGAAGATTTCTTAGGGATGATAAAGGAAAATCCAGAATTAAAAACTAATTTATTAAAAGAGGACGAAAAAACTAAATTAATGTGTTTATCAGGCGTTAAACAATATCCAATGAGAGTTAAATGTGCTACTTTATCGTGGCATACTTTAGTTTCAGCAATGGAAAATGATGGAAAAGAAATAAGTACAGAAAGCTAATATTTATGGAAATTAAAGATAAGATCATTGAGGAAATTAGAAAAATCTATGATCCTGAACTGCCAGTGAATATCTATGAACTTGGTTTGATTTATGATATAAAAGTAGATGGCCGAAAAGCAGAAATAAAAATGACCTTAACGACACCAAATTGTCCTGTAGCAGAAAGTTTACCAAAAGAAGTTAAAGATGGTGCGATGCAAGTTGATGAAATTGACGACGTAGATCTTCAATTAGTTTGGGATCCACCTTGGACGAAAGATATGATGTCTGATGCTGCAAAATTGGAGTTAAATTTATAATGAATTCTATTATTAAGTTAAGTGATAATGCGGCATCAAGAATTAAAGAAATAATGTCTAGCGCTCAAAAAGACTCAGTTGGTGTTAGAGTTTCTGTTAAATCTGGAGGATGTGCAGGTATGTCTTATGTTATGGAATATTCAAAAGAAATTAATCCAAATGATGAAGTAATTGAGGATAAAGGGGTCAAAGTATTTATAGATTCAGCTGCAGTTATGTACTTGTTAGGAACTGAAATGGACTACAAAAAAGAGGAATTTTCCTCAACTTTTGTCTTTAATAATCCTAATGAAACAGAAAGATGTGGTTGTGGTGAGTCATTTAAAATAGATTAAACAAATATACTCCATAAGTTGCATAGCAGTATTGCATAAAATGCATATCTAGCATATAACAGTCATATGAATAAATTTGAATTTAAAAATCTGGTTAAAGGTCTAAAAGATTCTTTAAAAGAAAAAACTTTTTTTAAAGATTTACGAAAAGAAGTAGAGACTGGTGCAAACGGCACACAAGACTACGTAGTAAAAAAAGGCGTTAACAAAGATACTGTAGCAACAACTAGACAGTAATTAATTATTAGCTACTGTAATACATCTCAAATTCAACAGGATGAGGTGCATGTTCAAATTTATGAATTTCCTCAAACTTAAGTGCAATATATGCATCTATCTGATCGTCAGTAAATACATTACCTTGAGTTAAAAATTCTCTATCTTTATCTAAACTTTCCATCGCTTCCCTTAAAGAGCCACAAACAGTAGGAATAGATTTAACTTCTTCTGGTGGTAATTCATATAAATCTTTGTCAAAGGACTCACCTGGGTGAATCTTATTTTTAATTCCATCAAGTCCAGCCATTAACATTGCTGCAAAAGTTAAATAAGGATTTCCAGAAGCATCAGGAAATCTAATTTCACATCTTGCGCCTTTTTTACTTAAAGTAATAGGTATACGACAAGAAGCAGATCTATTTCTTGCTGAATACGCAAGTAGAACAGGAGCCTCAAAACCAGGTATTAATCTTTTATAACTATTTGTAGTAGAATTTGCAAAAGCGTTAATTGCTTTGGCATGTTTTAAAATTCCACCAATATAGTTTAGAGCTGTTTCAGATAAACCAGCATAAGCATCGCCAGAAAATACTGGAGTATCACCTTTCCAAATAGATTGGTGAATATGCATACCTGAACCATTATCACCAGCAACAGGTTTAGGCATAAATGTAGCTGTTTTTCCAAATGAGTGCGTCACCATTTGTACAACATATTTATATAACTGAACATTATCAGCTTGATCAACTAAAGTTCCAAAATACATACCAAGCTCGTGCTGACTTGGAGCAACTTCATGATGATGTTTTTCAACTTTAATTCCAACTTCTTTTAAATTTTTTAGATATTCACCTCGCATGTCTTGTTCGCTATCTACAGGTGGCACTGGAAAATATCCACCCTTTATAGGAGGTCTATGCCCCATATTTCCATTTTCGTATTCTTTACCTGAATTGTATGGGCCTTCTTTACTATCAATTTTAAATCCACATTCATTCATATCATTTTTAATTTTTACGTCATCAAATACGAAGAATTCAGGTTCTGGACCAAAGAATGCTTTATCACCAATACCTGACGCTTTTAAATATTCCTCAGCTTTTTTTGCAACACCTCGTGGGTCTCTTTCATAGGGAGATTTTTTTATTGCATCTAAAATATCACAAAATAACACTATAGTATTATGAGAAGTAAAAGGATCCATAAACATTCTTGCAGTATCTGGTTTTAAAATCATGTCAGACTCATTTATTGCTTTCCAACCTGCAATTGATGAACCATCAAAAAAAACTCCATTTTTAAGCATATCTTCATCAACAACACCTACGTCCATGGTTAAGTGTTGAAGTTTACCTCTTGGATCAGTAAATCTAAGATCCACAAATTCTGCCTCTTTATCTTTAATAAATTTTAAAACATTTGCTGCACTCATTTAGTCTCCTATGTAATTCTGTAGATGGTAATTAACAAAATAATCATTAAAAATATTGCTTATTTAATAAATAACACCTATGCAATTTTCACATAAGTGGTGTATTTATGCAATATTATTAAACAACTATTTAATAAAACTGTGAACCAAATACTTAATAAAGAACCAGTTAAAAGAGCTGAAAAAGCTGTTAAAAAATTTGATCCTAACCTTAGCATTGTCTGTTTGGAACAAACAGCTAGGACAGCACAAGATGCAGCTACAGCTTTAGGTTGCAATGTTGGAGCAATTGTTAAAAGTTTACTTTTTAGTGCAAGTGATAATTTTGTACTTTGTCTAATATCAGGAGATAAAAAGTGCTCATTAAAAAAACTTAAAAAAATTTTAAATGAAAAAGATGTATCAATGGCAAATCCTGTTGATGTTAAAAAAATTACAGGTTTTACAATTGGTGGTGTTTCACCGGTAGGTCATCTAAATAAAATAAAAATCTATGTTGATAACAATTTAGAAAGATTTAAAACAGTTTTTGCAGCAGCTGGTCATCCAAATTGTGTTTTCAAAATAGAATATAAACAATTAATAAAATTAACATCTGGTGAAATTAAAGAGTTAACAGAATGAGACAACCAAAATTAATTGACTACATTTTATTAACAGTATTAGCTCTAATCTGGGCCTCAGCATTTTTTAATATTAAGATTGCCACATATTCTTTTGGACCTATCACAATCGCATTCTTGAGAGTTTTATTTGGAGCAATTCCTGTTTTACTCCTTTGTTATTACAAAGATATTAAGATAGAAGCCTTTTCAAAAGATTGGCATTGGTTTGCAATGATAGGATTTATTAATT
The DNA here is from genome assembly GCA_014654245.1 of Pelagibacterales bacterium SAG-MED09. GTDB lineage: Bacteria > Pseudomonadota > Alphaproteobacteria > Pelagibacterales > Pelagibacteraceae > Pelagibacter. The sequence continues at coordinate 3,276 of JACWDG010000002.1, read as the reverse complement.
TAGTTGCTCCATTTTTTTTAATAGCTTATGGAGTAAAGTCTGTGCAAAGTAATCTAGCAGCGATTTTAATGTCTACTACACCATTAAGCTCAACAGTTTTAGGTCATTTTTACACTAAAAATGAAAAATTTAATTTGGTTAAAACATTTGGAATTTTAATTGGATTCTCAGGAATAGTATTTTTATTTTCAGACAATATTCTAATTGATGAAAATAATTTTTTATCTGCATTATTAATTTTGCTTGGATCAACTTGTTATGTAATAGGGGGAGTTTTAACTTTGAAAATTAGCAAGAAAAAGAATGAAAATGTAACAGGATCAATATTAATCTGGGCAATTATAATTTTAATCCCATTGGTTTGCTTTATCGAACAACCTTGGCAAACAATTCCAAGAACTGATTCTTTAATATCAGTAATATATCTAGGAATTGTTCCAACAGGACTAGCTTGGTTATTAAGATTTAGGATCTTAAAAAATAATGGTTTAATTTTTCAATCACAAGTTTCTTACTTAATACCAATTTTTGGAACTATCTTAGGATATGTTTTTTTAAAAGAATTAATAACTATTAAAGTATTAATATCTTTAATAGCTGTTTGTATTGGTATTTACTTTGTTAAAAAAGCAGATAATAAAAAAGTTATTTAAGTCTTGAAATTGCCTCAATATGTGAAGGTTTTGTTTCACAACATCCCCCAAGTATAGTAGCTCCAGCATCTTTAAACTTTTTAACTATTCTAGCCATTTTATTTGGAGTTAGATCTTCTCTTTTACCCAAAACCTCTATTGGATTTCCTGTTTTACTTTTCAAATAATTTTCAGTGTAACTAGTGCTAGGTTTTGTTGTTATATATCCATTTAATTTAAAACCAAACGGGACTCCAAGATTTTTAACTTCTTTTAAATTTGTTTCATAATTTTCTGGAGAAATACAAGAAAGAATAACTCCTAAAACTTTATTATCAATTACATCTTTTATTTTTGATATCTTTTCTCCACTTGGGAGACTGGTTCCTTCTGAAATATGAATACCAACTAAGTATGGTTTTTGAAATTCTTTAATTGCTTTAATTCCGCATTTAAATTCTTTTATACTACTCAATACATCAAAATAAAAAAAGTCTATATAAGGGTTTAATACTTTAGCTTGTTCATTAAAGTTATTAGTAATTTCTCTTTCATTACTATAATCAGCTTGATAGGTTAAATTTTGAGGAGGTAAACCTCCAGCAATTAATGTATTGGGAAATTCTTTTTTTGCTTTAAGTGCGATTTCTCCAGCTTTTTTATTTAGATATTCAAACTTATCTTCAATTTGGTTATCCTTTAATCTTTTTCTTCTTGTAGCAAAAGTAGCAGTAACAATAACTTCAGCACCAGCTTTAATAAAATCTAAGTGAGTGTTTAATAGAAGTTCATGATATTTGTCTTGTAGTAAAGCATTTGCACTCCAAAGCGTACCATTCGCTTCCAACCCCCTTGATAGAAGCTCCTGTCCCGTCCCTCCATCTAAAATTCTAATATTTTTAAAAAAATTTAAATCCATTACATTTGTTACTTTTTAAATATAATCTTTGCATTGAAAGAGAAAGATCTGCGTTCACCTTTAATATTAAATGGATAAGCTGTGTGCATCAAGTAGTTCGGGAAAATTATTAAATCTTTGATTTTTGGGATAACATTATAAATACTTTTACTTAAGAAACCTCTTTGGCCATTAATGAAATCTATTGTTCCATTAGTTTTTAACTTTTTATTTTTTATCAATTTATTATTAATCATATTTTTTGGTAACTTTAAATAACCAACACCAGATAAATCTCCATCATGATAATGTATAGGATTATATTCGCCTTTAAATTGTCTAACCACCCATAGATTAAGGATCTTAATTTCTCTAATATTTTTAATCTTTTCGTTAGACAAAAATTGTTTAATATTGTTTTTCAATTCTTTTTCTAAATTTTGCTTAATAAATTTATTTGAAATTTTGATTTCATTTTTTATTTGACTAGCTAGTTTAGAACTATAGTCAATTTTTTTTGATTTAGATTTATCATCAAACTCTTTATTTAATTTATCAAAAAATTTATTTGATATTTTGGTTTTTCCAATTGACGGTCCAAAGGGTTTGATATTTTTCACTAGAATAATAAATATAGCAAAAGTTAATTAAATCAAGATTATGGTAAGATCCTTAATCCCATTCTTGCAGCAACAAATATGACTAGCAATGAAGTTAATAATGCTAATATTTTATTAGATAAAAACTTTATATTTAAGAAATTTCCAATTTGTCCTCCAATTAAAACTGCTAAAAATAGTGGCAAGAAATCTATAAATTTGTCAAAAACAATATCCTTAGTGATTTGTCCAGCTACACCAAATATAGAATTAATTAAAATAAACAAAGATGCTGAGGTAGCTATTTGTTTTGGATGTCCTGCTTTTATAAGAAAAAGAATAGGACTTAAAAAGATGCCTCCACCAATTCCTACTAATCCTGAAAAAAAACCAATAACTGATCCAATTAGGATTGAAAAAATTTTTGGTATTTCATTTATCTTAAACTCTTTATTTTTTAAAGATCTGCTTTCGATGAACAGCAATATGCCAGCAACAGTTAAAATTAAAAATAATATTATTTCAAAAAAGTTTTTAGAAATTTGTAAAGAAGCTCCATAAAAAGCAAAAGGTATAGATCCTATTAGATAGGGTAAAAGTAATTTTAAATTAAGATTGCTTGATCTTATGTAATTTATTGAATTTCCAGATACTACGATAATATTACAAAATAAAGCTACTATTGGGAAAATATAGTAAGGAATATCCCAAATTAACATCAAAGCTAAATAGGTAGATCCTCCTCCAAAACCAACACTAGAATATAAAATAGCTGTTATAAAAAATAATATTGGTAATATAATCATCTCAAAAAAATTTTATGAAAGTAAATATAGCATTATTAACCGTAACAGATACAAGAACTATTGATAATGATAAGTCGGGAGCAATCCTTGTAAAAAAAATTGACGAAGCTAAACATAATTTAGTTAATCGAAAAATTTGCAAAGATAATAAAGACGATATTGTTATAATCCTCAAAGAGTGGCTTCAAAATAAACAAATAGATGTGATTATTACAACAGGAGGAACAGGTTTAACTGGACGTGATATTACACCCGAGGCATTAGAAATAGTTGCTGATAAACATATTCCTGGTTTCGGAGAGATTTTTAGATATTTAAGCCTTAAAACAGTAGGAACTTCT
>JACWDG010000019.1 GCA_014654245.1 Pelagibacterales bacterium SAG-MED09 | reverse complement strand
TGCAACTTACAAACATATCGAGAGATGTGTTTGAGGACTTTAAAAATAATAGATCATATATTAATCAAAATTTTGATGAAATTAAGTCCACTATCAACCTTGCTGATACATTTTATGATAACTCTTTTTATTCAATTAAAGACATACCATTAAGTTTCCGCTTTTCAATTTTAGTAGCTAGAAGAATTTATAGAAAAATAGGATATAAGATTTTAGACAAAAAGAACTTAGAAGATTATCAAAATTCTGGAAGGATATACGTCTCAAATACAGAAAAAGTTTTAGAAACCTTTTTTTCAATTTTTGACTTAATTAAATTAACATTCAGTTATAAAAGAGATAATCAAATACAACATGATCATAATTTGATTAGTGAAGAAATTAATTTAAATGAAAGAATTTGATTATATTATTATTGGTGGGGGATGTGCAGGATTATCACTTGCATATGAGCTTGAAATTAATGAAAAATTAAAAGATAAAACTCTTGCAATTATTGAGCCAAGAGATGAGTATAAAAGAGATAAAACTTGGTCATTTTGGAAAGTAGCAAATCATAACTTTGATGATTGTGTGAAGAAAAACTGGGAAAATTTTACAGTAAATATTAAAAAAAACACTAACCATTTACAATGTACCAGTTATCCATACCAAAGTGTTGATAGTGGGTTGTTTTATGAAAAAATTAATAACAAATTAAAAGGGAATAAAAATATTTCTTTCTTTAAAAATATAAACGAAATTAATTCAAAAAATTCTTTTGTATTTAATAGTGTTCCATCGATTAAAAAAGATCATCGTAATCTTTGGCAATATTTTTGTGGTGTTGAAATAGAAACTCAAAAAAATTTTTTTGATGATAAAATATTTAATCTAATGGATTTTGATTGTGAACAAAGAGAAAGTGTCCATTTTTTTTATACACTTCCCTACTCAGAAACCTCTGCTTTAATTGAAACTACTTGGTTATCGAGAATGAATGATGGTTCTAAAAAAGATTATGACTCTCAAATTAAAGATTATATTGAAACTAATTTAAAATTAAAGAATTATAAAATAACTTATAAAGAGGAAGGTGCAATACCCCTATTCTACCCAACATATGAAATAGAAAAAAACAAAATAAATATTGGAACTGCTGGGGGAATGACAAGATTAAGTACAGGCTATACTTTTCTAAATATTCAAGAACATAGCAAATTTATATGTAATAATATTGAAAACATTTTAAATACTAAAAAATTTGAAATAAGTAAAAAGTATCAATTCTTAGATGATGTATTTTTGAGAGTTCTTGAAAAACATCCTGATAAGATGCCTGATATTTTCTTTAAAATGTTTAAGTGCTCACCAAAGACTGTTATAAAATTTTTATCCAATAAAAGTAATTTTTTTGAGGATTTATCTATAATATTTAAAATGCCAAAAATAACTTTTATTAAAGCTTTGTTTTATTAGTCATAAAAAGAAATGAACAGTCAGATTAAAAAAATAAATTTAAACCATTCTTTTATATTTTTTTTACTTTGTAATATTTTTTCAATAATATCTTTTAAAATTACATATTTTACAATTTCTCCATTAATTTGTTTATTTTTAATTTTAATTATAGGAGTTTCTCATGGCTCACTTGATAATCTGAAAGGAAAAAAACTTTTTCAAATATTTGGGATTAATAATTTTTTCATTTTTTATTTATCATATATTTTAGTGTCTTTAATTATAATTTTTTTATGGATAATAGCACCATCTATTTCCTTAATAATTTTTTTGATAGTAGCATCTCATCATTTTGGCAAAGAGGATACCCAATTTTTAATAGTTAAAAATTCGTTTCTAAATCAATTATTATTTTTCTTAAAAGGTTCATTGGTAATTTTTGCACCAATGTACTTTCATTTTGATGATACGATATCTATATTCAAATTATTATTAATAGACAATGAATATTTCTACGGGTTCTTAAATTTTTTAGAAACAAATAAAATTTTGTTTTACGGTATTATTTTATCAACTTTATCAAGTATTATATTATTTACAAAAGATTTTGAGTTAAAAAGATTCACAATTTTTTTAGATTACTTTTCGATTCTGATAATAAATTATTATTTTTCTCCTCTTGTGGCATTTACAATTTATTTCTGTTTTTTACATTCTGTAAGACACAGTATTTCATTAATGTCTAATTTAGACAAAGATGACCTAATTAATGGCTTAAAAATTTTTACAAAAAAAGCTTTGCCACTAACAATTCTTACTGCAATTTTTTGTTTTTTAGGGCTTTATTTATTAAATAATACTTACAGTTTTGATAGTTCAATTCTTAAAATTATATTTATAGGTTTGGCGTCTTTAACCTTTCCACATATATTGCTCGAATATTTAATTGAAAAAAATGAAAAATAAAGAATTAAAGATATTGCTATCTGCCCCGAGAGGTTTTTGTGCTGGTGTTGAAAGAGCAATAGAAATTGTTGAAAAATCAATCCAAAAATATGGTGCTCCTGTCTATGTTCGTCACGAAATAGTTCATAACAAATTTGTAGTTGATGATTTAAAAAGTAAAGGGGCTATCTTTGTGGAGGAGCTTGAGGAGATAGAAGATAAATCAAGACCAGTTGTTTTTTCAGCACATGGTGTTCCAAAAAAAATACCAGAAGATGCAAGAGGCTATAACATGACTTATGTTGATGCTACATGTCCACTAGTATCAAAGGTTCATAGAGAAGCTGAGAATCTTCATAAAGCTGGTTATCATTTAATTTTAATTGGACATCAAAATCACCCTGAAGTCATTGGCACAATGGGTCAACTACCTCATGGTTCTATTGATCTCATCCAAAATGAAGAGGAGGCAAAAAAATACAATACTAAAAATAAAAAAATCTCTTATGTTACTCAAACTACTCTTTCTGTTGATGATACAAAGGACATAATTAAAATATTAAAAAATAAATTTCCCAATATTAAAGAGCCTGCAAAAGATGATATTTGTTATGCTACAACTAATAGACAAATGGCTGTTAAAAATATAGCAAAAAAATGTGATTTATTTTTTGTAATTGGTAGTAGAAATTCATCTAATTCTGTAAGATTAGTAGAGGTTGCTAAAAAATCTGGATGTTCAAATTCCCAATTAATACATTCTCAAAGTGAAATTCCATTCGATTTAATCGAAAATTCAAATACTATCGGCATTTCTTCAGGTGCATCAGCACCCGAAATCTTAGTTGATAATTTTATAAATGAATTAAAAAATAGATTTACAGTAAGTATAGATGAAGTAGAAATTATCAAAGAAAATGTAATTTTCAAAGTTCCAAAAAAATTAAATTAAAATGGCCGTTTATACAAAAATAAGTAAAAAAGAGATTTCGTATATTAATAGAAAATTTGAAGTAGAAAAAATTATTAACTTTATAGGTATCAAGCAAGGAATCGAAAATACAAATTATTTACTAAAATCAAGAAATAACAAATTTATACTTACAATTTTTGAAAAAAGAGTTTCTCAAAAAGAGATTCCATTTTTTATGAAATTAATGGACCACCTAAACAATTTAAAAATTAGTTGTCCAAAGCCTCTTAAAAATAAAAATGGAAATTATCTAGTCAGAATAAAAAATAAAACAGCTTGTATAGTTTCTTTTCTGGATGGAAAAGACAAAAAAAAACTTAGTTTAAATAATTGTTTTGATGTGGGAAAAATAGTTGCCCAAATGCATTTATCATCAAAAAAAATAAAACTGTATAGAAAAAATTCTATGGGTATTAAAAATTTAAATCTATTATTTAATAGTATTAAATTTAAATCAAAAAAGTTTATGAATATAGAAAAATTTTTAAAAAATAACTTTAAAGATATAAAAAAAAAATGGCCACAAGGATTACCCAATGGAATAATTCATGGAGATTTATTTATAGATAATATTTTTTTTAAAAATAACAAAGTATCAGGTATAATTGATTTTTACTTTGCTGCTAATGACTACTTTATGTATGAAATTGCTATTTGTGTTAATGCACTATGTTTTGACAAAAAAAATTCAAAATTTTTAATTAATAAAAAGAAAATAAAAAATTTAATTAAAGGGTATGAAAGTATTAAAAAAATCTCATTCAAAGAAAAAAAATCTTTAAATATTTTATGTCGTGGTGCAGCAATGAGATATTTTTTAACTAGACTTTACGATTACACGAATACACCTAAGACAGCATTTATTAAAATTAAAGATCCTGGAGAATATTACCAAAAACTATTAATACACAATAATTTAAAGACTTATAAAGATTATTTAAAATAATGATCAAAATCTATACTGATGGCTCTTGTTTAGAAAATCCAGGTAATGGTGGTTGGGCAGCAATCATAAATGATAATGGAAATATAAAAAAAATTAGTGGTAGTGAAAAAAATACTACAAATAATAGAATGGAATTAATGGCTCCTATCAATGCCTTAAAAGATATGGATCCAAAAGAAAAAATAGAAATTTATACAGACTCTCAGTATGTAAAACTTGGAATTACTGAATGGATAAATACCTGGATAAAAAATAATTGGAAAACTTCAAAGAAAGAAGATGTAAAAAATAAAGATTTATGGGTTCAGCTATATAATCTTAATAAATTATTTATAATTAAATGGAATTGGGTCAAAGCACATGCGGGTAATCAATTGAATGAAGAGGTTGATTTATTGGCCAAAAAAGCGGCTAATTTAAATTAATTTCAAAAAATTTTCAGCAGCAGATATTTCACAAGATCCAGTATCTTTTTCTTCTTGTAATTTTATTAGTTTCATATCGTCAACTAGCATTGTGTATCTGCTAGATCTAATACCTAGCCCTCTTCCACTTTTATCTACTTCAGCTCCAATAGCTTTAGTAAAATTTAAAAATGGGTCCCCCATCATTATAATCTTGTCATCAACATCATTTTCTTTGCCCCAAGCGTTCATAACAAACGGATCATTAACAGATACACATATGATATGATCAATTCCTTTATCTTTGTATTGTTGATGCAAATTTACAAAACCTGGTAAATGTTTAGCAGAACAAACTGATGTGTAAGCTCCTGGTAAACCAAAAATTACAGCTTTTTTACTTTTCAACAAATCTTCAATATTTTTCTTAGTTGGTTCACCATTTTCCAAAACAAAAATTTCAGAATTAGGGACATTGTCGTTTTCTTTTAACTTCATTAAATTTTTTCCTGTATATACTGTTTTATTTTATTGAGGTCATTATCGATAATATCATAATTTTCTTTTTCATCCAAAATAAACAATAGTTCATCTGGCAATTCAGTTTTAATATTAATTGCTTTTTCAATAGCACTAGGGAATTTGCAAGGGTGAGCTGTTGCTAATACAATATTATTACCTTTAAGATTTACTTTATCAAAAGCTCCATATCCAATTGCACTATGAGGATCTAAAACCTTATCAAATTGCTCATAGACAGCTTTAATAGTATCTAAAATCTCATTTTCATCCATTCGTGATGATAAAAAATCAACATTAATTTTATCTAAGCTTTCTTTTTGAATTTGATATTTTCCTTTTTCTTTGATTTTTTTCATCACATCAATTGTTTTTTTATCACTATGATCATTTAAATCAAAAATAAGTCTCTCAAAATTACTGGCAATTTGAATATCCATACTTGGTGAAATTGTTTCTAAAACACTCTCAACATTATACGAACCATTCATAATTGCTCTATGCAAAATATCATTTTGATTTGTTGCTACAACAAACTTGTTAATCGGAAGGCCAATTTTTTTTGCAAGATAGCCTGCATATACATCACCAAAGTTTCCTGTCGGAACTGAAAAGTTTATCGGCTTATTGTTATCTTCAATTAAAAAATAACTATAAAAATAATATACACTTTGAGCAATAATCCTAGCCCAGTTAATTGAATTAACACCTGACATTTTAATTTCATTTGCAAAAGTTTTATCTATAAACATTGCCTTAACTAAATTTTGACAATCATCAAAACTTCCATCTACAGCAATATTGAAAACATTTTTTTCTTTACCAGTTGTCATTAACTTTCTTTGAACAGATGAAATGCGGTTATTAGGGTGAAGAACAAAAATGTTAATATTTTTTTTTCCTTTAATTGCATCAATGGCAGCAGCACCCGTATCCCCTGAAGTAGCAACAACTATGTTGATTTTTTTGTTCTCATTATTTAAATAATACTCATAAAAATTACCTAAAAGCTGCATTGCAACATCTTTAAAAGCTAGAGTTGGTCCATGAAATAATTCCAGCACAGATCGGTCTCCAACTTTGACAAGGTCAACCACATTTTTTTTTCTAAAAGCTGAATATGATTTATCAACAATTTTACTTAAATCATTTTTATTCATAAAATCACCAATGAAAGGATAGATAATTTTTTTTGCTAATTCTTTGTAATCAAGGTTTTTAAATTCTGTTAAATCATTTTGGTTAAATTTATGGAGAGATTTTGGAATAAATAGCCCTCCATCGTCTGCTAACCCTTTGATAAAAACGTCTCTAAATTTAAAGGTATTTGAGCTATTTCTAGTACTAACGTAATCCATTTAATAATTTTTTTTTCTAAAATATAAATATAGCAAAAGAATTGAAATCGCTAATGAAAACCAAGTTATTGCATATTTTTTATGATTATTAGAAATATTAGCGGTAATTTTTTTTGGTCTAGGAAATTGATAATTTCCATCTAAATAGATTATATATTCAGAAAACTCTTTTCCAGTAAACTTTAATATATCTTTTCTATTTAAGCTAAACCAATAATTTTCTTCAATTTCATTTTCAGGTTTAAAAATATTCTTCCTTCCTTGTAATTTTAAAGTTCCAATAATATTATTTTCGTCAAAAATATTAATTTCCTCAGTATTTTTTTTTTCAAACGGTATCCACCCTCTATTAATTAAAAAATTTTCTTCATTAATCGAAATTGGATTTATAACTTCAAATCCTGGTGTTCCACTATTGTTTAAATTATATAAGTAAATTTGTTTATCGAAATCAATTGATCCTGATGTTTTGATCTTCAAATAATTTTTTTTATTAGATTGTGTTAGTTCAAGAGGAGGGTTTTTTAAAGAATCTTCGATCTCTGAGATAAGACTAAGCTTCCAGTTTAAACGAACTATTTGCCATGAACCAAGGGCTACAAAGACTGATATAAATAAAATTACAAAGACTGAAAATGATAAACTATTCTTCAAAGTTCAAAAATTAACTTCCCCAGATATAAATTGCTGCAAATAAAAACAACCAAACTACATCGACAAAATGCCAATACCATGCGGCTGCCTCAAATCCAAAGTGATGATCTTTTGTAAAGTGTCCTCTTTTGCCTCTAAATAAACATACCGCTAAAAATATTGTTCCTACCAGAACATGAAAACCATGAAATCCTGTTGCCATATAAAACACTGACCCATAAATATGATCTGAAAAAGAAAATGATGCATGTTGATACTCATAAATTTGTAAAAGAGTAAAACAAAATCCTAAAATTACTGTTAACCATAAACCTTGGATAAAGCTTTTTCTATCACCTTCAATCAATGCATGATGTGACCATGTCACAGTAGTTCCAGATAATAATAATATTAGAGTATTTATTAAAGGAATATCCCATGGGTCAAAAGTTTCTATATCTTTAGGCGGCCAAACGTATCCTACAAATTCATTTGGAAAAAGACTTACATCAAAGTAAGCCCAAAACCATGCTACAAAAAACATTACCTCAGATGCTATAAACAAAGTCATTCCGTATCGATGATGTATTTGCACAACAGGTGTATGGTGGCCTTGATGTTCAGCCTCTATAACAACATCTCTAAACCACATGTAAGCACCGTAAATTAGCAAAGCGAAACCTAGATACATTCCCCATGATACATCTGTATGAAGATAATAAACTGATCCTAAAGCTAAAACTAAACATGAAAAAGATGTATAAATAGGCCAAGGACTTGGGTCTACTAAGTGGTAATCGTGTTTTTTTTCAGCTGACATTTTTTTGGATTATGATTGTTTATAGTAATCTGTCGAGAAAAAAGTATAAGACAGAGTTACATCTTCTAAGTTTTTTGTTGATGGATCATTAACCATTTCAGGATCTAAATAAAAAGTCATCACATAAATAGCTTTTTCTCCGGCCTTTAATTCTTGTTTTTCAAAGCAGAAACAACCTAGTTTGCTATAATATTTACCAAAACTTGAAGGTGAAACATTAAAGCTTGCTACTCCAGCAGTTGGTTCATTGCTATAATTTGTTACTTCAAACTCTATTTTGTTAACCTGGCCCACTTTTACATCAATAACATTTGTTTTAGCTTTAAAGTCCCAAGGCAGATTGTTAACGTTAGTATCAAACCTAACACTCACGACTTTATTCAATACTATTTTTGGTACATTATTAGATATTTGGGTAGTTCCACCAAAACCAGTTACCCTACAAAACAAATCATACAAAGGTACAGAAGCATAAGATAAGCCTAACATCAAAACAAAAATTCCAGATAATATTAATGGGGTTAATTTCTTTTTTTGTATCATATCGATCTATCAAATACACCTGTGTTATATAAAGTAAAAAAGAAAAGAAAAATCATAAAAGCAATTATACCCAAAGCAGTTAGTATATTTTTTCTTTTCATTTTTTTATCTGGAATTATCATAAAATCTTATCTATCAGAAAAAGCACAAAAACCAAAAACAAATATAGTATAGAGTATCCAAATATCGATTTTGCTTTTTTAGGGTTAAATTTGTTTTTCTTAAAATTATAAAGTTCATAACATAAAAAATTATAATAAAAAGTTAGCAATAATGAAGGTATTAAAAAAGTTAATTCTACAAAATTTATTAAATACGGAAAAATAATTACAGGCAGCATTAATAAAGAATAAACAAAAATATTTATTTTGGTACTCTCAACTCCATTGGTTAAAGGAAGCATGGGTATGTTAGCTTTTTTGTAATCATCAGACTTGTATAAACTCAATGCCCAAAAATGTGAAGGTGTCCAAAAAAATATTATTAGGAAAAAAGCTAGTGGTTCAATTGATAAAGAGCCTGTTGCTATGGTCCATCCAATAACTGGAGGAAATGCACCTGCAGCTCCTCCAATAACAATGTTTTGTGGAGTTCTTCTTTTTAACCAAATCGTATAAACAAAAACATAAAATAGAATTGTTAGAAGTAACATGGCTGCTGAAATTCTATTTGTGAAATAATCTAAAGCCACTACAGAAATAATAGAAAGTGTAACACCAAAAATAAGAGCTTGATTCTTATTTACTTTTCCAGATGGTATTGGTCTTAAACAAGTTCTTGTCATCAAAGCATCAAGATCAGATTCATACCACATGTTTAATGCTCCAGCAGCACCAGCTCCCAAAGATACTAATAAAATTCCTATTATAGCATCTTTTGTAGAAATAAGATTTGGTGAAGTTAAAAGCCCTACGGCACATGTAAAAATTACCAATGACATTACTCTTGGCTTCATTAACTTAAATAATTCAGAAAAATTAAATAGATCTTCCTGACTTAAAATTCTTTTTTTTAACCTTGAGTTACTCATTTATATTTTAAGCTCTTTTATTAGCTGTGTGATTTTTCAGCTTCTTGATCATTCACAAACTTTGGCAATTCTTCAAAAGTGTGGAAGTTTGGTGGAGATGGTACAGTCCACTCCAAAGTCGTAGCTCCTACACCCCATGGATTTTGAGCAGCTGCTTTTTTCTTTGCAAAAGAGTAAATAAGATTAACAAAAAATACTGCCAATCCAGCAACAGCAACATATGATCCAATTGAAGAAATATAATTCCACCCAGCAAACGCATCTGGGTAATCAGCATACCTTCTTGGCATTCCTGCTAATCCTAAAAAATGTTGTGGAAAGAAAATTAAATTAACCCCAATAAATGTTAACCAAAAATGCAAATGCCCTAACCACTCTGAATATTCATAACCAGACATTTTTGAAAACCAATAATAGAAACCTGCAAAAATTGCAAAAACTGCTCCTAATGATAGAACATAATGAAAGTGTGCAACTACATAATAGGTATCATGCATTGCCGTATCTACACCGGCATTAGCAAGAACTACTCCTGTTACTCCACCAACGGTAAACATAAATATAAATCCAAGTGCCCACATCATGGGTGTTTTAAATGATATTGATCCACCCCACATTGTTGCAATCCACGAAAAAATTTTAATTCCTGTGGGTACAGCTATAATCATAGTGGCAGCTAAAAAATAAGCTTTTGTATCAGTACCTAAGCCTACAGTGTACATGTGGTGTGCCCATACAACAAACCCTACTATTCCAATTGCAACCATTGCATAAGCCATACCTAGATAACCAAAAACTGGTTTTCTAGAAAATGTTGAAACAATATGACTAATCATTCCAAAACCCGGTAGAATTAAAATATAAACTTCTGGATGACCAAAGAACCAAAACAAATGTTGGAATAAAACAGGATCACCTCCAGTTTGGGCCTCAAAGAATGCAGTTCCAAAATTTCTATCTGTTAACAACATTGTTATTGCACCAGCAAGTACTGGTAAAGATAACAATAATAAAAACGCTGTTACAAGAATTGACCAAGCAAATAAAGGCATCTTATGCAATGTCATTCCTGGTGTTCTCATATTTAGTATCGTCGTAATAAAATTAACTGCACCTAGAATTGACGAAGCACCAGCTAAATGTAAACTTAAAATTGCTAAATCCATTGCTGGGCCGGGTTGACCAGCTTTTGAAGATAAAGGAGGGTATATAGTCCAACCTCCACCAACCCCTTGCGCGCCAGGAGGACCATCAACAAAGATTGATAAAATTAATAATGTTAATGAGACTGGTAATAACCAGAAAGAAATATTGTTCATTCTTGGGAATGCCATATCGGGTGCACCAATCATTATTGGTACAAACCAATTACCAAAACCACCAATCATTGCTGGCATAACCATAAAGAATATCATGATTAAACCATGACCAGTTACTAGCACATTATATAAATGATAATTACCACCTAAGATACCATCACCTGGATGCATAAGTTCCATTCTCATTAAAACTGAAAATGCTGTTCCTATCACCCCTGCAACAATTGCAAAGATTAAATACATTGTACCTATATCTTTGTGATTAGTTGAATATGCCCAACGTTTCCAACCTGTTGGAGTATGATGATCGTCGTGAGATGCTGTTTGTGTATACATATTTACTTACTCGCTAGTTTTAATTTATCATTTTTAATTTCTTCTTTTGCAAATTTTATACGTGCCTCTGAAAGCCACTCTTGATAATCTTCTTCACTCACAACCTTAACAGTGATTGGCATGAATGCATGTTTAATTCCACATAGTTCCGAACACTGACCGTAGTAAGTTCCCTCTTTTTCTGCTTTAAACCATGTCTCGTTGATTCTTCCTGGGACTGCATCTCTTTTGACACCAAATGCAGGTAATGCCCAAGCATGTAATACATCATTCGCAGTTATTAAAACTTTTACAACTTTATTTACAGGAACCACTACTTCATGATCAACTGTTAACAATCTTGGTTGATTAGCTTTAAGATCTTTGTCCTCAATCATATACGAGTCAAAAATTATGTTTTCATCTGGATATTCATATCCCCAGTACCATTGATAGCCTACTGCTTTAATAGTTAAATCAGCTTTTGGTATTGTGTCTTGTTTATATAAAATTTTAAATGATGGAACTGCCATTACGATTAAAATTAAGCACGGAATTAAAGTCCATAAAATTTCGACTGTTACATTGTGAGTCCTTTTTGATGGATTTGGATTAGCTGAAGCTCTAAATCTTACACATGCATATAGCATTAAAAATAAAACAAAAACACTGATTGCTATTATAATTGGAAGCAAAAGATTATTATGAAAGTTAACAATATCTCTCATTCCGTCTGATGCAGGGTTTTGAAATCCTAATTGCCAATCTTTTGGTTGATCAGCAAAGGCCACATGAGCGATAAAGAAACTTGAAAATATAATTAAAATTTTTTTCATTTTTAATAGCTATATAAAGCTCTTTTGTTAAAATTACACTTTAGTTTTCGCGACAATTTATCAATTAATCACATAATTTACGATTGAAATAGCAGAAATAACTGCTGTTTCTGATCTTAAAATATTCTCATTTATTTTAATAGACTGAACACCTTTAAAAGCAAGAATCTCCTCTCTTTCAGCTTCTGAAAAGTCACCCTCTGGGCCTACAATAATGCAAACTGGCTTGTATGTGAGTTTTGATTTATTAATTTTATTATTATTGGTATTTAAATCTGTAAAAATTAAATCCATTAAATTTTTTTTTAAAAAACTATTTAAACCTTGGGCATCTTCAATTGTTGGTATATTTATACGGTTTGATTGTTCACTCGCTTCAATTACAATTTTTTCCAAGCGTTCTTTATTAACTTTTCTAACCACTGTACGATCAAAAATAATTGGTAAAAATTTTGTTACCCCAAGCTCTGTTGCTTTTTGGATCATAAAGTTTTGATAATTTGATTTAATAGGAGAAAATGCCAACCACAGTTCCTTTGTATTTTCTTTTTGTCTAAGTTGTTTAATTGTTTTAAACTTAACAATATTTTTTGATATTCCTATTATTTTCGCCTCCCACTCTCCATTTTTATTAAATAAAGAAAAAACTTCATTTTCTTTAACTCTCATTACTTTAGTTAAATAATGCGATTGAGACTTATCCAATTTTTCAATCATCTCTGAAGATAATGCCGCTGAAAAAAATAATCTTATATTACTCATTTGTGTTAAGTTAATTTATGAAAAATATTAAAGCAATAATTTTTGATGCTTATGGCACATTGTTTGACGTGAATTCTGCAGCAGAAAAATGTAAGGATAAAATTGGAGATAAATGGGAAGGTTTTGCAAATTTTTGGAGAACTACACAACTAGAATACACTTGGCTTAGAAGTTTAATGAAAAGACACAAAGATTTTTGGCAAATTACAGAAGACAGTTTAGATAAATCAATGAAAGCTTTTAATATAGATCCTTCAATGAAAAATGAATTATTAAATTTATATAAAGTTCTTTCACCTTTTAGAGAAGTGCCTGAAGTTTTAAAAACTCTCAAAGAAAAAAATTTTAAGTTAGCAATCTTATCTAATGGAACTCCTGCTCTATTAAACGAATTAGTCAAATGCAATAATATGAATAATATTTTTGATGATCTTTTTTCAATTGAACAAGTGAGAATTTATAAACCAGATTCTAAAGTTTATGACATGCCAATTAATAAATATTGTATAGAAAAAAATGAAGTAGCGTTTTTAAGTGCAAATACCTGGGATGTTTCAGGCGGTGGAAACTATGGCTATCAATCTATTTGGGTAAATAGAAATAAAAATATTTTTGATAATCTAGATTATAAACCTAATAATGAAGTTAAAGATTTAAGTGAACTTATAAATTTAGTTTAATTACCAAGACGAATTAATTAGAAAGAGGAGATTCTTGCTTTTAAAGGTGTTCAGTCTATTAAAATAAAT
>JACWDG010000018.1 GCA_014654245.1 Pelagibacterales bacterium SAG-MED09 | reverse complement strand
AAAAAAATAAAATTATTGGAATTACAGGGCTTGATACTAGAAGTTTAACAAACTTTATTAGGGATAAAGGGGCGCCTAAGGGAACAATTTCTTACTCAAAAAATGGAAAATTTAATGTAAGCAAATTAACAAACTCTACAATCAAATGGGGTGGATTAAAAAATCTTGATCTTGCAGAGACTGTAACAACCTCAAAAAGCTATATTTGGAAAGGCCTTAAAACTTGGAAAAAAGAAACGGGATATAAAAAAAATACAAAAAATTATTATCATGTTGTTGCAATTGATTATGGAATAAAAAAAAATATTTTAAGATATTTTTCAGATTTCAAATGTAAAGTAACCGTTGTTTCTTGCAAAACTTCTGCAGAAAAAATATTAAATCTTAAACCACATGGAATATTTTTATCCAATGGTCCTGGTGATCCTGCTGCTACAGGAAAATATGCAATAGAAATACTTAATAAATTGATTAAAAAAAATTTACCAATATTTGGGATTTGTTTAGGTCACCAAATTTTAGCATTAGCACTGGGTGGAAAAACAAAAAAAATGAAGTTAGGACATAGAGGTGCAAACCATCCCGTCAAAAATTTAGTCCACGATAAAGTTGAAATCACTAGTCAAAATCATGGTTTTGTAGTGGTTGAAGAAACTTTACCAAAAAAAATTGAGGTAACTCATAAATCCCTTTTTGATAACACCATTGAAGGAATAAGACTAAGAAACAAACCAATATTTTCAGTGCAATATCATCCAGAGTCAAACCCTGGGCCACAGGATAGTGTTTACTTGTTTCAAGAATTTATTAACAACATAAAAAAAAATGCCAAAAAGAAAAGATATTAAAAAAATATTAGTTGTAGGAGCAGGACCCATTATTATTGGTCAAGCATGTGAGTTTGATTATTCAGGTACACAGGCTTGTAAGGCATTAAAAGATGAGGGCTATGAAGTGATTTTAATTAACTCAAATCCTGCAACTATTATGACTGATCCCGATGTTGCAGATAAAACTTATATAGAACCAATAACTTTAGAAGTTTTAGAAAAAATTCTTAAAAAAGAGAGACCAAATGCAATTCTACCTACTATGGGTGGTCAGACTGCGCTTAATCTTGCAATGGAGGCTGAAAAAAAAGGAATTTTAAAAAAATATAAGATTGAACTAATAGGGGCAAACTCCAAAGCAATTGCTAATGCAGAAGATAGAAAAAAATTTAGAAAAAATATGATTGATATTGGCTTAGATTTACCTAAATCTGAAATTGTAAACAATATCAATCAAGCATCTAAAGTTTTAAAAAAAATTGGTCTTCCTGCAATTATCAGACCTGCGTTTACACTTGGAGGTCTTGGTGGTGGTATAGCTAAAAATAAAAAAGACTACCTTAAAATAATTAAAAGTGGACTTCACGAGTCTCCAGTTAATCAGGTATTGGTTGAAGAATGTTTAGAAGGCTGGAAAGAATTTGAGATGGAGGTTGTAAGAGATAAAAAAGACAACTGCATTATCATCTGCTCAATTGAAAATGTTGATCCGATGGGCATACATACTGGCGACTCAGTAACTGTTGCACCAGCGCTTACATTGACTGATAAAGAGTACCAAGTGATGAGAAATGCTTCTATTGCATGCTTGAGAAAAATTGGAGTTGAAACTGGTGGATCAAATGTCCAATTTGCAATTAATCCTAAAAATGGACGAATGGTAGTAATTGAAATGAACCCAAGAGTATCAAGATCATCAGCTCTTGCATCAAAAGCAACTGGATTTCCAATTGCAAAAGTTGCTGCTAAACTTGCAGTTGGTTACACATTGGATGAATTAAAAAATGAAATTACTAAAATAACACCTGCTTCATTTGAACCAAGCATTGATTATGTTGTAACGAAAATTCCAAGATTTACTTTTGAAAAATTCTCAAGCTCCCCAGCTACTCTAGGTACATCTATGAAATCGGTCGGTGAAGCTATGGCTATAGGAAGAAACTTTAAAGAATCTATTCAAAAAGCACTGGTATCTCTTGAAACTGGTTTTTCAGGATTAGATAGAATATTTGATTTAAATAATCAACAGATTGAAAAAAAACTTAAAGAGAATATTCCAAATAAACTCTTACTTGTTGCTGAAGCGATTAGAAAAAAAATTAATTTAAAAAGAATATTTATACTATCGAAAATTGATCCATGGTTTCTAGAGCAAATTAAAGATATAGTAGTCAATGAGACTAAGATTAAAAATCAAGGGTTACCAAAAAATTTCAATGAATTTAACAGAATTAAATCAATAGGATTCTCTGATAAAAAATTAGCAGAATTAACAAATATATCTGAAGATATTGTAAGAAGAAAAAGAATTGCTCTTAAAGTTTTACCAGTATTTAAAAAAGTTGATACTTGTGCGGCTGAATTTAAATCATTTACACCCTACATGTACTCAACGTATCAGAGAAGTTTTTCAATAAATTCAGAATGTGAAGCAGATCCATCAACTAAGAAAAAAATTATTATTTTAGGAGGCGGTCCTAACAGAATAGGCCAAGGAATAGAGTTTGACTATTGCTGTTGTCAGGCAAGTTTTTCTTTAAAAGAAGCTGGATTTGAGACAATTATGATTAATTGTAATCCTGAAACAGTTTCAACAGATTATGATACTAGTGATCGATTATACTTTGAGCCACTTAAAGAAGAATATGTTTTTAATATAATTAAGAAAGAAAAAGAAAAAGGAAACTTAATTGGTATTATTACTCAATTTGGTGGTCAAACCCCAATTAAACTCGCAAAATTTTTACATGATAACAGGCTTCCAATCCTAGGAACACAATACACATCGATTGATTTAGCAGAGGATAGAGATAGATTTAGAAATTTACTAAATAAGTTAAAGCTAAAACAAGCTGAAAGTGGAATTGCTAAAACTTTTAAACAGGCTATTCAAATAGCTGATAAAATCGGTTTACCTTTGATGGTTAGGCCCTCATATGTGCTAGG
The DNA here is from genome assembly GCA_014654245.1 of Pelagibacterales bacterium SAG-MED09. GTDB lineage: Bacteria > Pseudomonadota > Alphaproteobacteria > Pelagibacterales > Pelagibacteraceae > Pelagibacter. The sequence goes on along the minus strand of JACWDG010000018.1, from coordinate 11,670 downwards.
TGGAAGAGCAATGGAAATAGTTCATGAAAAAAGCCAACTTAAAAATTTTGTTGAGGAAGCATTTAAAGCAGCCGAAAAAAATCCAATTCTAGTTGATAAGTTTATTAATCATGCAATGGAAGTTGATGTCGATGCAATATCTGATGGAAAACAAGTACATGTAGCAGGTATCATGCAACACATTGAAGAGGCTGGAATTCACTCTGGCGACTCGGCTTGTAGCTTACCTCCAATATCTATCAAACCATATTTAATTAAAGAAATTGAAAATCAAACTAAAAAATTAGCTTTAGCTTTAAAAGTCAAAGGCTTAATGAATATTCAATTTGCAATTAAAAAAGATGAAATTTATGTGATAGAAGTAAACCCTAGGGCTAGTAGAACAGTACCATTTGTTTCTAAAGCAAAAGGTTTACCTCTGGCTAAAATTGCATCACGTGTAATGGCAGGTGAAAGGTTATCTAGTTTTGATTTAAAAGATCAATCTAAAGGAATGTATGCAGTGAAAGAGGCTGTATTTCCTTTTAACAAATTTCCTAACAGTGATTTGCTTTTAGGGCCTGAAATGAAATCAACAGGTGAAGTAATGGGATTTGATAAAAACTTTGGAATGGCATTTGCAAAAAGTCAAATAGGTGCTGCTAATTCGTTGCCAAAACAAGGATTAGCATTTATATCTTTGAAAGACTCTCATAAGGATGAGGGTTTAGATTTAGCAAAAGAGCTGATTAAATTAAATTTTAAACTATGTGCTACAAAAGGAACAGCGGGATACATAAAAAAACACGGAATGAAGTGTAAAATTATCAATAAAGTAAGTAGTGGATCTCCACATATTGTCGATGTCTTAGACTCGAAAAAAATCGCATTAGTAATTAATACTGGAGGAGGAAATTCCGAACACAGATTAAATGATGCAATTGCACTAAGAAGAGCAACACTAAAAAACAAAGTTCCGTATTGTACAAATATGTCAACTGCTCAAGCTTGTTTAGAAGCAATTAAATCTCTTAAAACTAAAAAATTAGAAGTTACTTCACTTCAAGATATTTAAGAATTAACTTTCCAGTCTGTTTTAAAAGTCACATAGTTTACTTGGATACAACGTCTTTCTTTAATTATTTTCTTTTTTTCCATACCATGCCAAGTATTTGGACCACTGGTAAACATATAGCCATAGTTATTTTTATATGGAACTGTTTTTACTTTTTCTAATTTATCATTGTAAAAGTCTGTTCCAAGATCCTCGGACTCATTGGCATTATTAACAAATATTAACCCTGACATTAGTTTTTCTTTAATATCACAATGAGGTTTTAACCAAAAACCCTCTCGATCACAGATAACTTCAACTCTAACATATGAATTTGATAAATCTTTATTAATCATTTTTGAGATAGTTTGATGTACTTCTTTAGATTGAAGTTCTTTAATAAATTTTACCAAATGTGGGAATTGTTTTTCATTTTCTTTTGTTACAAAACATCTAAATTTTATTGCCTCACCACCAGAGGCTATTCCCTCTCTAAATTTCGCTGCACCACCATCGATTGCTCTAGTTCCATCATAATTTAGATTATGTTTGCTTACATCTGGAATATCTGCTTTGACAATTTCATCAATTGCACCATCTGATAGAGCATTATTGTATTCCCAATGATCAAATGGAAATTCGTGTTTCTTTGATAGAGTTTGTATTGAATTTAAAAATAACATTAAGAATTAATTTTTTGTTTAATAATATTTGCTACTCTATTCGTTTCATCAAGATTTTCATAGTGCCAAGTACTTAATTCATTATCTAATTTTTTTATAATATTTAATTGATTGAAAAGTTCTCGAAATTTTTTAATTCTATGATCATTTGTTTTGGTTGGAATATCAGCAACATATATTGGTTTTCCTGTTAAAGCGGCCTCTGAAATCATTGAAGTAGAATCACAAGTGACAGTAATATACTTTGCTAGAGATAGAGCAGATAAATAAGCTTTTTTATCAATAGTATCTATTACTATACTTTTTTCACTTAGTTTGTTTTTAGCTAGATTAATTGTATTTTTTGGAGTTCTCATTGATGGAACTATAATTCCTTGAAGGTTGTTTTTTTCAACTAAATTATTGAATAATTTAAAAATATTTAAAATATTTTTATCTGAATAATCATAATGCTTAGTTGGGCCTCCTAAGATCAATACAAAATATTCTTTTCCTGATTGAAGTCTACTTTCAAGATAATTAGTATGGTTATTAATTTCCTCTTTTGTAAGGTAGTGAATTGCACCTTTTGTTGAATAAACATTTTTGCCAGTCAACCCATCATGCTCAGGAGCAATAACATAACTGAAATTATCTAAATTTACTTTTGGATCTTGAATATGAATATTTGTAACTTTTTTAGATGAATTTTTTTTTAAATAAATTGAAGGAATAACACTTTTGCGCCCACAAGAAATTATTACATCAAAATCTTCTACATCAATCTTCTTAAATACATTTTGTGAAATAGGAGTAAGTTTGGGTGGAAAGATTTTCCAAAAATTATTCGTTTCAACTGTATGGTGAGTAAAATCTAAATCTAATGCTTTAGCTAGTCCTTCAACTTGACTAATCATACCATGCATTCCTTGGGTTAATAATATGCCTTTTAATTTAGTCATTAATCACTATATAGCTTTCATATGAGTCAAAATCCAACAAAACACACAAAAGTGTTAATAATTGGATCTGGTCCTGCCGGATACACTGCAGCAGTTTATGCGGCACGCGCAATGTTAAATCCAATTTTAGTTTATGGTTCTGAACCAGGCGGACAATTAACTACAACAACCGACGTTGAAAACTATCCCGGTTTTGCCGATGTAATTCAAGGTCCGTGGCTGATGGATCAAATGAGAGATCAAGCTAAAGCAGTAGGAACAGAAATGATAGAAGACCATATCGGATCAGTAAATTTAAAATCTACACCTTTTGAAGCTGTAGGTGATAGTGGTCAAAAATATACTGCAGATAGCATAATTATTTCAACTGGGGCCCAAGCAAGATGGTTAAATTTAGAATCAGAACAAAAATTTAGAGGTTTTGGTGTTTCAGCTTGTGCTACTTGTGATGGCTTCTTCTTTAAAGATAAAGAAGTTGCGGTAGTTGGTGGAGGAAACGCTGCTGTTGAAGAAGCAATGTTTCTTACAAAATTTGCATCAAAGGTAAAACTAATTCATAGAAGAGATAAATTAAGAGCTGAAAAATTACTTCAAAAGAAATTAATGGAAAACAAAAAAATTGAAATTATTTGGGATAGTGCTGTCGATGAAGTTATTGGAGACGGAGAGCCAAAAAATGTTACAGGTATTAAGATTAAAAATCTAAAGACTAATAATATCAAAGAAATGAAAGTTGATGGTTTATTTATTGCAATTGGTCATGATCCAGCAACAGCTTTATTTAAAGAACAATTAGATATGGATAAAGAAGGTTATTTAATTACTAAACCAGATTCTACTGAAACTAATGTTCCTGGAGTTTACGCTGCAGGAGATGTTAAAGACAAAACTTTTAGACAAGCTGTAACTGCTGCAGGGATGGGCTGTATGGCTGCTCTCGAAGCTGAAAAATTTTTATCACATTAAAAAATGAAATTAAATTGGCTTATTTTTGCAACAGGATGGATGTCATTTAGAGCCCTAGGATCAGGCTTATTTTTATTTTGGACATTTACTGGAAATGAACGTTCAGCACCATCTGAATGGATAGTCCCTTTTGTAGGTGACTTTATAATTGGAATAACTGCGATATTTTTAGTTTACCACATTATAAAAAAACCAACTGCTATCTTATGGGGTCTATTACTTTCATGGAATGTGGTTGGTCTATTTGATTTATTTGGGGCAATTATGATCAGTTTTGATGCTCCTTTTGGACCTTTACCAGAAATAGGATTAACTGCTACGGGTGTAAGATTTGTTTTAAGTTTAAATACTTTAATACAGATTTCATCTATATATTTATTGTTTCATAAAGACATGAGAGAGTATTTTAGGATTTAAAAGATTAAGAGTTGCTCACTTCAACTATTTCATTAGACTCAAATACATTTTGCTTAAAGTCACCATTAGTAATTTTAATCATTGCTTTTGCTACTTTTTTTGAATGAATTGGTTTCATTTTTTTTAATGGTCCTAAAAATAAAGGTGACAATAATTTAAATATAAATATCCCCACTTTTTCTCCAACTCTTTTTTCTTTTCTATCTCCCATTAAAAATGAAGGTCTCATTATTCCAAGTTTACTAAAACTTAATCTTTTTAACTCTTCTTCAACTAATCCTTTGAATTTTAAATAATCTCCTGAGCTATTAGGGTCCGCATAACCTGAGGAAACAAAAACAAATGAATTTACTAAGTTAGATTTTGCAATTTGCGCAATTTTTTTAGGCACATCAAGTTCAACTCTTTTATACTCATTTTTATCTGGTGAATTTTGTTTAGTTGTGCCAATACAAAAAAAACAGTCGTCGCCTTTAATATCTTCTTTATGATTTTCTAAATTAGTAAAATCAGTTTTAATAATTTCAGTTTTTGAGTGAATGCTCCCATAATCTGATCGAACAAAAAGCTTTATTTTGTTGTAATTATCACTCTGAATTAATTCATTTAGAAGGTGTCCTCCAATTAAACCTGATGAACCAAATACTAAGGCAGTTTTCACTGATTATCCTAAACTTTCACAAAAAGATTTTATTCTGTCCATTGCTTTTTTTAGGTTCTTCATTGAAGTTGCATAGGAAATTCTAAAGTATCCATCTAAGCCAAATGCTGATCCTTGTACTACTGCAACATTTGATTTTTCTAATAACTTTTGAACAAATTCCGTGTCACTTTTTAATTTTGTTTTTTTATTTAAAAGTCCTTTGCAGCTTGGGAATACATAAAAAGCGCCATTAGGAGTTAAACAAGTAATTCCCTTAATATTATTTAAACTTTTAACAACAAAATCTCTTCTTTCTTTAAAAGCTTTTGATCTTATTTTAATAAATCCCTGTTTGCCATTTAAAGCTTCAACCGCAGCAGCTTGACTTATAGAAGATGGGTTTGAAGTAGATTGAGATTGAATTTTACCAATCGCTTTAATTATATCTTTGGGGCCTGCTGCATAACCAATTCTCCATCCAGTCATTGCATAAGATTTACTAACGCCATTCATGGTAAGAGTTCTATCTTTTAGCTTTGTAATTTGAGCAATAGTAAAGAAATTAAAATCATCATAATTAATATGTTCGTAAATATCATCACTTAAAATATAAACCTTTTTATTTTTTACTAGAACTTTTGCTAAATCTTGTATCTCTTTTTTTGAATAACCTGCGCCTGTTGGATTCGAAGGTGAATTTAAAATTACCCATTTCGTTTTTTTTGTAATAGCTTTTCTTAATTTTTTGGAAGTTAGTTTAAATCCTTCTTGCTCAGTACATTTAACAATTTTTGGTTTTCCTCCAGCTAACAAAACCATATCCGGATACGATACCCAAAAAGGAGCTGGAATAATTACTTCATCACCTTTATTTAAAGTTGCCATAAAAGCATTATAAAGAACCTGCTTTCCACCAGTTCCAACTGTTATCTGATCAGTTGAATAATTTAATTTATTTTCTCGTTTAAATTTATCTACAATTGCTTTTTTTAAAGTGGGTGTTCCATCAACTGCTGTATATTTAGTATCACCACTTTTAATTGCTTTAATTGCAGCATTTTTAATATTATCTGGAGTATCAAAATCAGGTTCTCCGGCCCCTAATCCAATAACATCTTTGCCAGCGGCTCTTAATTCTCTTGCTTTTTGAGTTACTGCAATGGTTGGAGAAGGTTTAATTCTTTTTAAACTATTTGATATTATGCTCATTGAAATAAAAATTATATCAATTAGTTTTATAAATAATGCAGAATACTTATCAAGATCTAATTACTGAAATTCAGAATAAAAATCCTGAGATAAGCCCTAAACTAGAGGGTGGTAAAAAGTTTCAAATGAAAACTGACTTTAAACCTGCGGGTGATCAGCCTGAAGCTATAAAGCAATTGGTTAATGGTGCCAACAAAGATCAACTTAGTCAAGTTCTTCTAGGAGTGACTGGATCTGGAAAAACTTTTACTATGGCTAAGGTTATTGAAAAAACGAATAGACCCGCACTAATTCTTGCACCAAATAAAACATTAGCAGCTCAACTTTATGGTGAAATGAAATCTTTTTTTCCTGATAATGCTGTTGAGTATTTTGTCTCTTACTACGATTATTATACACCTGAAGCCTACGTTCCACGTTCAGACACTTACATTGAAAAAGAAGCATCAATCAATGAGCAGATAGATCGAATGCGTCACTCCGCAACAAGATCATTATTAGAAAGAGATGATGTCATTATTGTATCAAGTGTTTCTTGTATCTATGGACTAGGTTCTGTTGAAGCCTATAGTAAAATGACCTTAAGTTTAAAAACAGGTTATGATTATAACAGAGAACAACTAATTAAATCATTAGTTGCTCTTCAATATAAGCGAAATGATCAAAATTTTTACAGAGGTACATTTAGAGCACGAGGGGAATATTTAGAAATCTTTCCATCTCATCTAGAAGACCGTGCCTGGAGATTAAGTTTATTCGGTGATAAATTAGAAAAAATTGAAGAATTTGATCCACTTACAGGTGATTTGGTAAATGAATTAACTGTAATTAAAGTTTACGCAAATAGCCATTACATAACTCCTAAGCCAACTATTGAGCAAGCAATTATTAAAATCAAAAGAGAATTAGAGGTAACCTTAAAGAATTTTAAAGAACAAAATAAATTACTTGAAGCCCAAAGATTAGAAGAAAGAACTAAATTTGATTTAGAAATGATTGAAGCAACAGGTTCTTGTGCTGGAATTGAAAACTATTCAAGATTTTTATCTGGTAGAAAACCAGGAGAGCCACCCCCTACTTTGTTTGAATATTTTCCAGATAATACTTTAATTTTTGTTGATGAATGTCATGTAACAGTTCCACAGTTAAATGGGATGTATAAAGGTGACAGATCGAGAAAAAGTAATCTTGCAGAGTATGGTTTTAGATTACCTTCTTGTATGGATAATCGACCGCTAAAATTTGAAGAATGGGATGCTATGAGAACTCAAACAGTTTTTGTATCTGCTACTCCTGGGCCATGGGAATTAAAACAAGTTAAAAATAAATTCGTAGAACAAGTTATTAGGCCCACTGGTTTAATTGATCCTCCTGTTGAAATAAGACCTGCAAAAAATCAAGTGGATGATTTAATGCATGAGTGTAAAAAAGTTGTTGATAATAATTACAGAGTACTTGTAACCACATTAACAAAAAAGATGGCAGAAGATTTGACTGAGTACCTTCATGAAAATGGTGTCAAAGTTAGGTACATGCATTCTGATATCGATACTCTTGAAAGAATAGAAATTATGAGAGATTTAAGATTAGGAGTGTTTGATGTCTTGGTGGGTATTAATCTTTTAAGAGAAGGTTTAGATATACCTGAATGTGCTTTAGTTGGAATTTTAGATGCAGACAAAGAAGGTTTTTTAAGATCTGAAACTTCATTAATTCAAACTATTGGAAGAGCAGCAAGAAATTTAGATGGAAAAGTTATTCTTTACGCTGATAAAGAGACTAAAAGTATAAAAAATGCGATCAAAGAAACTGACAGAAGAAGAGATATTCAAGTTGCATATAATAAAAAACATAAAATTAGTGCAGAAAGTATAAAAAAAGAAATTGGTGATGTTTTAGAAAGTGTTTATGAAAAAGATTATGTCAAAGTCGGTACTGATGAAAACATTGGGGGTAATCTTAAAAAACATTTAAAAGTTTTAAATAAAAAAATGAAAGAATCTGCAACTAATCTTGAATTTGAAGAGGCCGCTAAGATAAGAGATGAGATTAGAAAACTTGAGGCGTCAGAGTTAGAAATCGTTTTAAACCCTAAAGTAAAACAATATAGTGCAAATAATAGAATTTATCCTAAAGGTAGATCAACTATGGGTTTGCCGGGAACAAGAGCCCAAAAAGGTAAAAAAAAATGGAAGCAAATAAGATAATCATTACTGGGGCTGCTACAAGAATAGGAGCAGCAATAGCCAAATCACTTTCTGGCCCAGATGTTGAAATTGTAATTCATTATAATAGCTCTAAAACTAAAGCTGAAAAACTTAAGAGAGAATTAATCAGAAATCATACAAAAGTTTTCCTCATTAAAGGTGACCTCTCAAAAGAAAAAGATTTAAACAAAATTATAAAGTTTTCAAAATCAAAACTAAGGTATTTTGATTGTCTGATTAATAATGCATCATTATTTGAAAATGATAATTTGAGAAATTTTACATCTAAAAGTTGGGCTAAGCACCTCAATGTAAATTTAAAAGCTCCAGCTTATTTAACTAAAGAATTTGCAAAAAATACAAAAGGTAAAAACAACAATATTATCAATATAATTGACCAAAGAGTTTTTAAATTAACTCCTTTTTTCTTTTCATATACTTTAAGTAAAACTGGTCTTTATACTTTAACTAAAACTAGTGCCATGAGTTTGGCACCTAACATTAGAGTTAATGGAATAGCTCCAGGACCAACCATAAAAAATAAAAGACAAACTGATAATCATTTTAAAAAACAATATTTGGCAACCCCTTTGAGACAACAAGTGAATGTTATAGAGATTTGTAATGCTGTTGACTTTTTTATTAAAAACAGTTCTATTACTGGGCAAGTTTTAGCAATTGATAGTGGCCAAAATTTGAATTGGCAAACACCTGATATAATGAGGGGAAAAGAATGAAAAAAAATAACTTTAAAATTGTCAAAATAGATAAAAATAAAAGCTTATTTAACTACGAAAAAAAAATTCTTATTAATGAATTAATTTTGGAATTAAAGCTTGGTTATTATGATTTCGAAAAAGAAAAACCTCAAAAAGTAAAATTTAGTCTTGAGATTGATTATGAGGACAAAAAACCAACAAATGACAAAGATATCAAATCTATTGTAAATTACAGTACGGTTGTAAAACTAATCTCTAAGCTGGTAAAAAAGAAACACTACAATTTCCTAGAGACTCTTGCTGAAGCAGTATTTGACGAGCTATTTAAGGACAAAAGAATAGGTAAAATAATGCTAAAAATTGAAAAATTAGAAATTTTAAAAGAGTGCTCATCGGTTGGTATTCAAATTACCAAAAAAAGAAGTCATGAAAAGTTCTGAGCTTGGAAAAGAAGTAATTAAAAAAGAACTACCATTAATTCCTAAAAGCCCTGGTGTATACAGAATGCTCAACCATAAAGATGATGTTCTATACGTAGGAAAAGCAAAAAATCTTCCTAATAGATTAAAGAGTTATGTTTCTGAAAAAAATCATATAATCCGAACTGAAAGAATGTTGTCTCAAACATTTAAACTAGAGATCACAACTACGGCTAATGAAAGTGAAGCTCTACTGTTAGAAGCAAATTTAATTAAAAAACATAAACCAAAATTTAATATTTTACTCAAAGACGATAAATCTTTCCCTTTCATATTTATTGGTGAAAAAGATCAATGGCCACGAGTTACTAAACATAGGGGAAAAAAAGATAAAGAAGGATTTTATTTTGGTCCATTTGCGTCAGCAGGTACTGCAAACTGGACTATTAAAATGCTTCAAAAGATATTTCAATTAAGGGTTTGTGATGATGGCACTTTCAAGAATAGAAAAAGACCTTGTATACTTTACCAAATTAAAAGGTGTTCGGGTCCTTGTGTTGGCTACATAGAAAAAAATGATTACAAAAAATCAGTAGAACAAGCAATTCAATTTGTATCAGGTAAATCTAGAGATATTCAAAAAAACTTATCCAAAGAAATGGAAACTGCAAGTGAACAGCTAGATTTTGAAAAAGCTTCAATTTTTAGAGATAGGATTAAATCGCTAAATATAATTCAATCTTCACAAAGAATTAATGAAGCAAACTTAGTTGATGCTGATGTAATCGCTGCATATAAAGAATCTGGCAAAACATGTATTCAAGTTTTTTTTTATAGATCTAAACAAAACTGGGGAAATCAAGCCTATTTTCCAAAACATGATCCTGATCAAAATATTTCTGAAATTATGTCTTCTTTTTTAATGCAATTCTATGAAAATAAAAGTGTCCCAAAACTAATAATAATAAATACTGAAATAAAAGATAAAAAATTAATTGAAGAAACCTTAAGTAAAAAAGAAAATAGCTCTATTTCTATAAACACAGCAAAAAAAGGCACTAAAGCAAAAGTAATTGCTATGGCAGAAAAAAATGCCAAAGAATCTTTAAACAGAAAAATTTATGAAACAAACAATAACAAAGATTTATTTGAAAAAGTTATTAAAAAATTTAATTTAAAGAATAGTGTAAGTTTAGTTGAAGTATACGACAACAGTCACATTCAAGGATCAAATAGTGTTGGAGCTATGATAACTTTTGGAAATGAAGGTTTTATAAAGAAAAGATATAGAAAATTTGATATAAAAACAAAAGGTTCAGAACAAGACGATTTTGCAATGTTAAAAGAAGTTTTGTCCAGAAGATTTAAAAGAGCAATGCTTGAAAAGGGCAACTATCTAACACTCCCAGATTTAATATTAATTGATGGTGGAAAGGGTCAATATTCATCAGCTAAAGAAGTGCTAGATGAATTTGGGTTACATGATTTGCCTATGATTGCTATAGCCAAAGGAAAAATGAGAAATAGTGGAGATGAAACATTTTTCTACAACGGAAAATTGTTCAAATTTGAAAAAAATGACCCTACACTATTTTTTATGCAAAGACTTAGAGATGAAGCTCATAGATTTGCCATTACTTCTCACAGAGCAAAAAGAGCCAAGGGTATTAAAAAATCCTTATTAGATCAAATAAATGGTATCGGTGCTATTCGAAAAAGAGCCTTATTAAACCATTTTGGTTCTGCTAGAGCTGTGGAATCAGCAAGTCTAGATGAAATTAAATCAGTTGATGGGGTTGAGGCAAAAGTAGCAAAAAAGATATATAATTTTTTTCACGAATAAAAATAAATATGCTTAGAAAAATACCAAATATATTAACTGTTGGACGAATTTTAATTGTTCCTTTTTTTGTACTAGCATTTTACTTGCCTGGATTTTATGGAGATCTAACAGCTTTAATATTATTTATTGTTGCTTCGTTCACTGACTTTTTGGATGGAATGCTTGCACGATTGCTCGGTGAAGAGTCTAAACTTGGAGAGTTATTAGATCCAATTGCTGACAAAATAATTGTAGCAACTGCTCTTATTTTACTAGTTATGGATGGCACAATTCGCCATTACGAAGTAATTGCTGCAATAATAATTTTAACAAGAGAAATATTAATTTCTGGATTAAGAGAATTCTTAGCAAAGGGAAGTATAAAACTACCTGTTTCAAATCTTGCAAAACTAAAAACTGTTTTGCAAATGGTATCGATTGCCCTTTTGCTTTCTGGAGACACTGGAAATAAGATTATTAATTTTCAGGATTACAATGCTCAAACAATTGGAATTATTCTTTTATGGCTATCTGCTGCACTTACCCTTTTCACAGGTTACGAATATATGCGTAAAGGTATTGACCATGCAATTTCTGAAGATAACAAAGAT
>JACWDG010000017.1 GCA_014654245.1 Pelagibacterales bacterium SAG-MED09 | reverse complement strand
CATAGAGGTAAATCGTCTAACGTTGGAAGTGAGCTTCAGGGAATGCTTCAAGCATTAAAACATAGAGGCGAAGATTCCACTGGTTATGCATTGTACGGTGATACAGATGGGAAAAATTTCATCATGCGATTTAAGGTTGGTGAAAATGTTGGTGAAGGAAGTTCATCGATTGTAGAGGATGTTTCAGTTTATGATGAAAGAAAAAAAATCGTAGATCAAACAATTGTTGAATTGGGTGCAAAAATTTTAAAAGAGGAGAGAACTTTACCTTATTCGTTAAGATATGAAATTGATTATAATAAAAAAGATTTATTAGAATTCTCTCAAAAAATAGAGGGTATCCCAGGTGTTGAAATACTTTCAATGGGAAAGTCTTTAGAAGTAATAAAAGACCTGGGAAATGCAAAAGCAGTTTGTGATAGATATTCGTTAGACAAACTTGTTGGTACTCACGCAATTGGACATGCTAGGATGGCAACTGAATCAGGTGTGGATATTAAATCTGCTCACCCATTTTGGGGTTATCCTTTTAGCGATGTGTCTGTCGTTCATAATGGTCAATTAACAAACTATTGGAATAATAGAAGAGCTTTAGAAAATAAAGGAATGAGATTCATGTCAGAATGTGACTCTGAATTAATAGCGGTTTATATTGCACAAAAAATGAGAGAGGGAGCAACTTTAGAGGAAGGTATGAAAGACTCTCTTTTAGGATTAGATGGTGTATTTACTTATTTTGTTGCGACCAAAGATTCTTTAGGAATGGCTAAAGACACTATGGCTGCAAAACCGTTAGTACTTTATGAGTCAGATGATTTAGTAGCGATGGGTTCAGAAGAAATAGCAATCAGATCAGTTCTTCCACAAGAAATTGATACATATGATCCATTTGATGGAGAGGTAAAAGTATGGCAAATCTAAAAACAAATGAGAAGAAATCAAAATCCCAGTCAATGGGTATGCACACGGAAGTTTTAACAGGAAGAACTCAGCAAAAATTTTTTAATCCTGATGAGGCTGAAAATTTTTATTACTTTGGAACTCATGATGTAGATTTCAACAAAAGAACAGATCTTGACGTAAAAAATTTAACTGCAGCAGAAGCTAATAAAGAAATCGACAATTTAATGAGTCAAGGGTTTGGGACAATTGTAATTAAAAATCCTCAAGGTAAACATAGTTTGGGTGTTGGTATATTAAATAAATTAAACTTAATTTTTGAAGGAAGTTTAGGATACTTTGGAATGGGATCATGCGACGGTCCTATAGTTAGAATTAATGGTAGAGTTGGATGGTCTTGTGCTGAAAACTTAATGGCAGGAAAAGTAGTAATTGAAAAAAATGCAGGATCATGTTTTGGAGCAGCTATTAGAGGTGGAGATTTGATATGTAAAGGCAGTGTTGGCGCAAGAACTGGTATTGACATGAAAGGTGGGACTATAATAATCGGTGGTGATGCTGGTGCTTTTACAGGTTTTATGATGCAAAGAGGAAGAATAATTATTTTAGGAGACGTTGGAATAAACCTAGGTGACTCTATGTATGATGGGACAATTTTCGTAGGTGGAGAAATTGGTTCTTATGGTAGTGATGCAGTAGATGCTGAACTCACAAAAAGTGATCAGGATTGGTTAAAAAGAAAATTAAAAGTAGCAGAGATTGGTGAAAGTTTTGATGTTAGTAAAATGAAAAAGATTGTGGCAGGTAAAAAACTTTGGAATTATGACAACTTAGAACCAACAGAGAAGAAGGGAGCGATTTAATGCCTAAGAAAAAAATAAAAAAATTGAAAAAAAATGGAAAAGGTGTAGGTGGAAAAGCTGATGTTCACGCACATGAAGAAGGAAAAAGAAATAAAAGTTTACTAGGTCATAACGCTATTTTTACTCCTGAGGTTATAGATGATATTCATATTAAATCTCAGTTAGGTAGATACCGAATGCGTGGAATGGCATTAATGAAAAAAATTCCAACATTTGATGATTTAGTATTCTTACCAGGGACACTTACAAGATTTGTAATTGAGGGTTATAGAGAAAAATGTGAAACTAAAACTGTAATTGGTCCAAGATGTGAAAATCCAATTGAGTTAGACATTCCTGTTTATATCACTGGTATGAGTTTTGGAGCACTTTCTTATGAAGCGAAAACTGCATTAGCAAGAGGAGCTACTATGGCAGGTAGCGCAACTTGCTCTGGAGAAGGTGGAATGATACCTGATGAAAGAAGATATTCTGAAAAATGGTATTACCAATGTATTCAATCAAGATACGGATTTAATCCACACCATGCACAACTTGCAGATGGAATTGAAGTTTTTATTGGCCAAGGTCAAAAAGTGGGAATGGGTGGTCATTTAATGGGTCAAAAAGTAACTGATCAGGTAGCTGAAATGAGATCTCTACCTTCTGGTATTGATCAAAGGTCACCTGCTAGACACCCTGATTGGTTAGGTCCAGATGATCTAGCTTTGAAAGTTGAAGAATTAAGACAATTAACAAAAAATAAAGTTCCAATTCAGTTAAAACTTGGAGCATCAAAAGTCTACGATGACGTACGTATGGCTGCAAAATGTGACCCTGACTCTATTTATTTAGATGGAATGGAGGGTTCTACTGGAGCTGGTCCACACATTGCTGCTGCTAACACAGGTATTCCAGGAATTGCTGCAATCAGAGAAGCAAGGAGAGCGATCGATGACGTGGGAAAAACTGGAAAAGTCACTTTAATTTATGCTGGTGGAGTAAGAGATGGTGCTGATATGGCAAAAGCTTTAGCATTAGGTGCTGATGCGATTGCAATCGGAACTGGGTCAATGATTGCTTTGAACTGTAATAAAGATATTCCAGAGGCTAATTTTGAAAAAGAAATGGGTGTAAAAGCTGGGGAATGTTATCACTGCCACACTGGAAGATGTCCTGTTGGTGTTGCTACCCAAGATCCTAAACTAAGAGCTAGATTAAACCCTGATGCTGCCGCGCTAAGAGTTTATAACTATCTTCATGCGATGACGTTAGAAGCTCAACTTTTAGCAAGAGCATGTGGTAAAACAAATATCCATTCTCTAGAGCCTGAAGATTTAGCTGCTTTAACTTCAGAGGCATCTGCTTTGGCAAAAGTTCCATTAGCAGGAACAAACTATACTGTTGGTGTCGACAACTATCACAAGATATAAAGGTGTAAATGGCTAAGAAAAAAAATAAAAAAAAAGTTATAAAATCAAAAGCTGATAAAGATCAACAATTAGGTAAAAAAAAAGAAACAGCTAGAGAAAAAATGATAGGTCAGTCAATTGGTTACAGATATGACGTAAACCTTCTTCCAGACTATGCTAAAATGACACCTTTCTTAAAAAAATATGTGGAAGCCATGGGATGGGATGATCTTAATTGGTTAGAAGATGTTCATATGGGTTACGAGGAAGGTAAACCTGCAGTTTTTTGCAGAAATGCGAATGGTTGGGTAACAATTCCTAAATCAATTAAACTTCCTAATAACCAACAGGATAGAGATATGATAGCAAGAGAACTATTGGTAAAATTTCAAATGTCTCCTAAACACCCTCTTGTTGATTTGAAAAAAGCTTACTTAAAATTCTAGTCATACAATCTAAAGTTGATTTTTATTTAAAACTTAACGTCTATAGTGGGTTTTATACGACTGTTTTATTTGTCACATCCTTAGAAATTTTATAGGGTTTTAGAAACTAAATAAGGAGAGAGAGAATATGACTGATCAGTTAGGTGCTCTTACAACCATATTTACTGAATTTTACTACTGGGTAACAGTGGTGCTGATGTTTTTAATTCACGTCGGATTCTGTATGTATGAAGTTGGAGCTTCTCGATACAAACATCACCAACATACCCTTATGAAAAATACAATGCTGATACCTTTGGTAACAGTAACTTGGTTTTTCTTTGGTTGGTGGATTTACTGGGCATTCCCAACAGGGCCGGGAATAGCGCCTTCAATAATGAACGAAAGTACCGCGTTAATTACTGACGATAGTACTTTCAGTGCCAAATGGTATTTAGCTAACACGGAATATATGGCGATTAACTTGGGTGACCACATAAGTGGTGTATTCTGGGCTGCGTTCTTACTATTCTCATGGACAGCTGCTTCTATCGTTTCTGGAGCAATCATTGAAAGAATTACAACATTTGCATTTGGAATTTTAGCAATAGCAATTGGATCTGTATTTTGGACAATTGATGCTGCTTGGGGATGGCACTTTGACGGATGGATGTTAAAAATTTTAGGATATCATGACGCTTATGCATCAGGAGTAATTCACGCAATAGCAGGTGGATTTGCTTTAGGTGTTCTATGTGTTTTAGGACCTAGAATTGGTAAATTTTCATCAAGCGGAGAACCAAGAAACATAGGACCAAGAAATCCTTGGCTAGTAACAGTTGGATTATTTTTAATTTATACTGGTTTCTGGGGATTTTATGCAGCATGTAATATACCAATCTTTGACCTTGGACCCGAATATGGGATAGAAGGTTTATCTTATTGGACAGCTACAAACATATATGTAACCCCTACTACACTTAGTGGTATAACTTTTAACTTCCTGATGTCATTATCAGGCGGATTATTAGCCGGTTATTGGATTGCTAAAGGTGATCCTTTCTGGACATACTCAAGTGGACTAGCAGGTATTATCTGTGCTTCAGCTGGAAATGATTTATATCATCCAATTCAAGCAATGATAATTGGTATGATCGGTGTTGTTATTGCATATAAACTACATTACTGGGTTGAACGTAAGTTTAAAATCGATGATGCAGTTGGTGCTGTAGCAGTACATGGTTATGCTGGTTTTGTTGGTTTAGTAATATGTGGTTTTGTCTTAAATGGTTATCCATCATCTGGTTACAGTGTTGGTGCTATGTGGGATGGAACAACTTATGCAACAATCAATCCATTGGGACAATTCTTAGGAGCCATAATAATGTTTGGTGTTCTTGGAATGTTACCAGGTTATGTCATAGCTAAAGTGCTTCATGGAATGGGTAAATTAAGAATCCCTCGTGAAGTAGAAATAGCTGGACTAGACTATGAAATGATGGAGGACGCTAAGAGTGATGAAAAAGCGGTCTCGTCAGCAACTAGGTAAAGGAGAAATATATGGCTACAGTAACAAACTGGATAGATCATCTAAGCGCTGAAGAAGTTGTCGGAGCTGTTTATCCGGGAGCTGGTTCTAGTGAAACTTTACTAGTTATTGTTGGTATAGTTTTATGGATCGGTTGGCATGTTTTAACTGCAAGATCTGAAAGTGAAGAGCTTTCAAGATTAGCAAGAAAAAGACATGGTGCTAATGATCATAAAAGCAATATTACCGATTGGTAATATAAACTAAAATTTGGGCGCTACATAACTGTGGCGCCCTTTTTTTTATAATTTTCATTAAATGTCAGAAAAAAATAATAACGAAGAATTAAGACCAAGTAAAATGAGAGGTGTTGCATTTCCTAAAGCAAAATATGGTGTAATTTTAGCAATCCTGATAATAATTTTAGTGAACATTATTTATTACAAAGATAAAATTATAAATTTTTTTACCTAAATCAATTAATTTCAATTCATACTAGAATTTTTTTTTATAAAGCATATCTGTTATGTAAGAATCATTCTAAATAAACCTTGATCAAGAATTTCATTGTTGTTAGACTTTTATTTTAAAGGGGGTCACAATGATAAAAAAAAAACAATCACGAAAGCTAATTAATAAAAAAAGAAGAAAAGTATTAAAAACTTTGGGTTCTGCGGCTTTACTAGCTGGTGCTTCAAATTTTTTACCTATGCCATGGGTTAGAAAAGCTGATGCATCAAACCATTTATTAATTGGAGTGCCTTCATCTTTATCAACACCGTACGGTGTAGCTGATGATCAAGATCACTTAAACGGCACAATAATGGCTATCGAGGCAATAAATGCAAAGGGCGGAGTTAAAGGAAGAGAGTTAAAAACTTTTGTTCCTGATTATGATAAGCTTTCTGCTGAAAGTACACAATCAGCTATTGCAGCTTGTATAGATAAAAAAGTTCATGCAATATCAAATGCTTTTACTTTTGCTCCAATTCCTGGAATGGATACATCAACTAAGTGGAAAGCTCCATACTTACAAGGTAATACTCAGAGACTTGCTACAGAGGAATTCAAAAAAAATCCTAAGAAGTATAGTCACGTATTACAAACAGATCCATCAGAGGTAAATTATGGATGGACTTATCCAATGTGGCTTGATGCAATGAAAGCAACAGGAACTTGGAAACCTGTAAACAATAAAGTTCACATAATCTCTGAACAAACTGGTTATAACCAAACAATTTTAAAAGCTGCAAAAGAGTCTTTAGCGAAATCTGGTTGGGAATTAGCTGGTGATACACAAATTCAGTATCCTGTAAATGATTGGGCACCAGTAATCCAAGAATTAAAAAAAGTTGGTGCTGGAGCAATTATGTGTAACCACTGGATGGCAGCTGAAGAAGCCGCTTTTTGTAAACAGTTTAGAGCAGATCCAGTGCCAGGAGCTTTAGTTTATGTACAATACGGCGCTTCTCAACCTGAGTTTTTAGAGCTTGGTGGAAGAGCAATGGAAGGCTTCTGTTGGAGTACAGTTCTAGGGGTATATGGAGATAAAATGGGTCAAGATTTTAGAAAAGCTTATCTAAAAAGATTCCCTGAATTTGGAACATATAAAAAAAACACAATGGGACTTGTCTACACTGGTAACGGTTATGATATTGTAAATTATCTAGCTGCTTCTTGGAATGCTACAGGAGCTCTTGGGCTTAATGATGCTGATTTCAAGAAAAATTGTGATTGGATAAGAACAAACCCATTTAGAGGTGTTTGTGGAATGATGGACATGAATAATGAATATCAAGAAGCTCTACACTTCCCTGATAATGGATTTGGAAATCAAGCTGATTCTCATGAAACTGGTATGGGACAATTGTTTGTTCAGGTTCAAAATGTTCAACACAAGATCATATGGCCAAACGATTACAGTGAATCTAAATTAGAGGGTTGTGACTGGTGGTAAGATCTAGTTAACAAATTTAAAAAGGGGGCGACTAGTCGCCCCTTTTTACATAAATCCAAATAATAGAAAATATAGGTATGAATAAAGAGTTAGCTAAAGATTTTTTTTCTTGCAAAAATATTAGCATTGACCTGGGTGGAAGAGAAATATTGAGAAATATCAATATTGATATAAAGCCAGGTGAGGTTTTGGGTATTATTGGCCCAAATGGAGCAGGAAAAACATCTTTAATAGAAATACTATCAGGAAGATACAAACAGAAAACTGGTGATGTAATTTACAAAGATAAAGTTATTAATGATAAACCTCTTTATGAAAGAGCTAGAATGGGTATTGGGAGAACTTATCAAACCCCTGTTGTACCCGAAGAATTAACTGTTGGTGAAACTCTTAAGGCTGCAAGACAATCTACAAAACCATACTTACCAGTAACAGATGCTGAATATGCTGCAGATTTAGTAAAATTTAAAGTTAACTGGGATACAGATAATACAAAACTTGAAACTTTTAACAGAAGAAAACTTATAATGACAAGTGTCTTGATGAGAGAGCCAGATATTATTTTAATGGATGAGCCTGCTTCTGGTTTAATAAATGCAGAAATAGATGAAATTGATAATACATTAAGAATGCTATCAAAAGAAATGAACATAGCAGTCTTAATTGTAGAACATAGAATCGAATTATTAGAAACGATTGCTGACAGAGTTGTTGTAATGGATGCTGGTGAAATTATTGCAGAAGGAAATTTAGAAGATGTTATTAATAATCCAAAAGTAAAAGAAGCGTACTTTGAAGGTTAAATTTTATGAGTAATATTTTAGAAATAAAAGGTTTATCAGCAGGTTATGGTCCTTTACAAGTAATTCATGACTTAGATCTTATAATTCAATCTGGTGAACGTATTGGAATTGTAGGATTGAACGGACACGGAAAGACAACTTTATTTTATGCTATTGCAGGACTTACTCATTGGCAAAGGGGTTCTATAAGAATCAGTGGTAAAGAAATTGGTCGAACTAGAAGCCAAGGACCAGGAAGGTACACTCATATAGTTGTAAAAGAAGGCTTAGCAATTATGCCTCAAGGAGATGAAATATTTCATGGTCTTACTGTAGAGGAGCATTTGGATAGTGGTGCTTTCACTCCAGAGTCCTGGAAAAATAGAAAACAGAAAAGAGAAGAAATTTTAGAAATTTTTGAACCATTAAAGAAATTAATTCACACTCCTGTTGGAAGACTTTCTGGAGGAGAAAGAAGAATGGTTTCTATAGGCAGAGGTATGATGTCAGAAGCTAAACTTTATATGGCAGATGAGCCTACACTAGGATTAGCTCCAAAAATTGGCAAAGGAGTTTTAGAAGCTTTACTAAAAATTGATTTAAAAAATTCTGCAATGATTATTGCTGAGCAAAACGTAGCATTATTAGAAGGTAAGGTGGATAGAATTATTGGTATGCATGCAGGTAAACTTAAAGGTGAAGCCTCATCATCTTTATCAATGGGTTTAAAAAACTAATTATTATGAATGATATAATTTTTTTAATCATTAATGGAATAACAGTTGCTTCAATATATGGACTTATCGCTGTTGCGGTATCAATTACTTGGTCAGCTTTAGGATTATTAAACTTAAGTTATGGTTTTATATTTTCATTTGCTGGTTATGGAGCATGGTTAGCTGAAAGACATCTTTATGGGGAACCAATTTTTGTAATGTTTATGGGGATAGCTGCAGGAATAATTGGTGGGGTAATGGTATGCCTGCTTGTATTTATCCCAGTTCACGATAAACCAAATTTTACTATTAGAGGTATGATAGGAACATTGGCAATAAGTCTAATTGGAGGACAAGTTTTACTTCAAAATTTTGGGCCTAAAGCAAAGCTTCTTCCAGAATTTTTTGGTTATGGCAAAATAAAAATTTTAGACGTAACACTTACTGCAGATAAAATTGGAATAATTTGTTCATCAATCATAATGCTTGCAATTGTTGTAAGGTGGATGAAATCCAGTAGAAGAGGACTGGAAATTAGAGCAATGATGATGAATCCCCATGCGGCGAGTATTGTAGGTATTGGAGTCCGTAAAACAGGAATATATGTAATGGCAGTAACTGGTGCTATGACAGGTCTCTCTGCAGTCTTGCTATCTCAAACATATTATCTATCTCCATTCAGTGGTCTAACACCAATGATTAAAGGTGTAAGTATAGCTTTAATGGGTGGACTAGGAAGCGTAAGAGGAGCTGTGATCGCAGCAATTATTCTTGGATTTAATGAAGCACTAACTACAAAATTTTTGGGTGGTAGATATGTTTTAATGACTCAATTCGCACTAATTATAATTGTACTTATTATAAGACCAAGAGGTATTGCGGGTATCTTAGATAAGGCGAGAGAAGCATGAGCGATATCAAAACAAAAAAAAGAAAAACTTGGAAAAACCCATTGGCAGTATGGGGAGCCAAAGGTGGTAATTACGAAGTTGCAACACCTGAATGGAAAAATCCACATCAAATTTGGAAAGATACTAAAGCATTTAAGGTCCCTACTAATAAAGTTGGAAGATTTCATTACGAATATAAGTCAAGCAATCATGGTGAAAAAATCTGGAATAGACTTAGATGGTGGCCAACTAGAAGAACAATATTATGGACAAAAGGTGTATACAATAGAAAAAGTCTTAAACCAGAAAAAATCAGAAAGGATAAGAGACCAATATTTTGGTTCTTTAGTTTATTATTTTTGGCAATAGTTCCTTTCATTTTACCAGATGGGTATAAGAATAGTCTGCTAACCGCTGGAGGAATATTTGGTATCTATGCATCAATAAATCTTTGCTGGACACTTGTAATTGGAACTGCAGGAATATTCTCTTTAGCTACATATGCCATAGTTGGATTGTCAGCATTTTTAACTACCTGGTTATCAATAAATTTAGGCTTACCGTGGTGGATGTTACCGATGATTGGTATGATTGTTGGGCTAGCTTTTGGAATAATAATAGCTTTACCCGCTCTTAGATTAGATGGATTTTATTATGGACTTTTAACTCTAGGTCTTAACGAACTTTGTAGAGTATTTATCACAACCTCACATGCATTCGGAGCTGCATCAGGTGGATTATATGGAGCTGATACTTTTATTAATGAAAACTGGGCACCTATGACACAAACTCTCGTACAATATTATTCTGGATTTGCATTATTAATTGCTGCACTTTTTTTATTTAGATTTGTAGATGGCAAAAGATTGGGTAGAATTCTAAAATTAGCGCCTGAAAAAAAAGAAGCTTTTGCAGAAGCATCAGGTGTTAACTATAAAAGGGCAAGAGTTACTGTCTTTTTAATATCATCAATCGCATTAGGATTTATTGGAGGGTTTTATGCTGCTTATTATAGGGGTAGTGCATTTGATATATTCTCTTTTCATACTGTAATCATGGGTTTAGCAATGATTACAATTGGTGGTATTGGAAGAGCTGATGGTGCTGTTGCAGGTACTTTAATTATAGTAATTATAGATAGAGTTCTAGTAGAACTTGGTCCATATAGATATATCATAATAGGATTTTTAATGATGTTTATAATTCTTTTTTTAAAGAATGGACTATTTGGAATAAGAAAACAATTTAGAGATTGGAGAGATAAAAAAAAAGGTGAAGCAAGATCATCAAGATTAGAAAGAGGAGGAGAAATGTTACCAGAGCAAGCAACTGAGACAGATAATAAAGATGAAATATATAGAAGAAGATATGACAAAATGCAAAGAGAGTTTTTAAAAACTCTAATTTGTGATGAGGTAATTGAAGAACATAAACAAAAACCTTTAGGACAGCACAGCGAGGCTTTAGAAAGAATTTGTTATTATTTTAGAAGAGGTGCTATGAATGACAAATATGTAGTGAAGTGTGAAGTGCCTTTTAAAAAATATAAAATAATGGCTCTTTCGGGTGTAAGAGGAAGATCACCTAGACTTGTTGAGGACAAAATATATGAAACAGTTGAGGCTGCTTATCATGGGCTGTTCTTAAGAAGAATTCAAGATTTAATGGAGGCATAAAATGGCAGAAATAAAAGTATTCGGATATACAGACAAACTCTCAGTTAAACCAGGAGATAAAATAGATTTTCATGTATCTGCAGATGGAACAAAAACTGCGAATGCACAATTGGTAAGATTAATTCACGGAGATGAACATCCTAATGGACCTGGATATAACGATGAAGCAGTGGATTGTGAACTAAATGGAGTTTGGAATGTAAAAAAACAATTTACTCAACTTGGTTCATTTTTAAAAGTTGAAGATCCAAATAATCACCTTGCTATCGATGGAGATTTTACTGTTTTTGGATATATCAACCCATCAACACCTCATACCGGGGCTCATCAGTGGATATTTTGCAGATGGAATAATAAAACAAATGAAGGTTATGGAATCGGTATTAATAAAGATGGCCATTTAGAATTAGTAGTAGGTGATGGAAAAGAAGTTGACTATTTAGTTTCTGAATTACCAATGGTTAAAAAGATTTGGTATTTTGTAGCTGCAACATTCAATTATAAGACAAAAGAAGCAACTTTATATCAAGAGGGAGTAGTTAATCGCTATAATTCATTACTTGGAAAAGTTGTACCTTATGACTACAGGTCTCACACAAAAACAACTTTTAGATTTAAACAAAAAAATAATCCTAAAACACCTTTTATAATTGCGGGAGCAATAGATAATCATGAATTGAGAGGTGATTTTGTCTCTGGAACTTTTGCAGGAAAAGTAGATAGACATGGTGTTTGCAATAAAGTTTTATCAAAAGATGAATTAGACCAAATGAAACTTGGTGAAATGCCACCAAAAGAAAGCATTGTCGCTTATTGGGATACTACTGAAGGATATAATGAAAATGGTATCAGCAATACTGTAATTGATATTGGTCCTAATAAATTAAATTCGATTGGATACAATCATCCTGTAAGAGCAATGACAGGTTGGAATTGGTCTGGTAAAAATGACTGTTTTAGACTTGCGCCTAAAGAGTACGGGGGAATAGATTTCCACCCAGATTCTATAACTGATGCAAAGTGGGATGTTACAAATTCATTAATAATTCCAGATAATCTAAAGAGTGGTGCTTATGCTATGAGATTAAAAGCTGGCACTAATGGAAGTCAACTTAGTGAAGAATATATTGTATTCTTTGTTAGAGCGAAAGTTCCAAAAGCAAAAATATGTTTTTTATTTCCAACAGCAAGTTACCTTGCCTATGCTAATGAAAAACTAAGTTTTGAGGCACAAATAATTCAACCAATGACAGGTCAGCCGCCAACTATTACTGATATAGATGTTGAACAATATAAAAATCCAGAGTTTGGTTTGTCGACGTATGATAGTTATGCAGATGGCGGTGGAGTATGTTTTACCTCATACCGAAGACCAGTTGTAAATATGAGACCAAAATATAGAACTTCAGGTATGGGAATTACTTGGCAATTCCCAGCTGATTTATCAATAATTGGGTGGTTAGAACACCATTATAAAGATGAATATGAAATTCTTACTGATGAAGATGTTCATTCAGAGGGTCTTGAGGCATTGAAACCTTATAATTGTGTAATATCTGGAACTCATCCTGAATACACTTCTGAAAAAATGCTAGATGCTTTTGAAGATTATGTGGCAGAGGGAGGAAGATTTATTTACATGGGTGGTAATGGTTTTTACTGGGTTGTTGGCCATTATGAAAATGAACCATGGTGCTTAGAGGTAAGAAAATTAGATTCTGGAATGAGAGCATGGGCAGCCAAACCAGGAGAACATTATATGCAAACAACTGGTGAAAGAGGAGGCTTGTGGAGAATGAGAGGTAGAGCTCCTCAAAAATTCACTGCTGTGGGTTTTATAGCTGAAGGTTTTGACACTGCTGAGACTTATAGAAAAATGCCTGACGCATGGCATAGAACTGTTTCTTGGATTACAGAGGGAGTTGAAGGAGAAATTTTTGGTGATCACGGATTAGCTTATGGTGGTGCAGCAGGAATTGAGCTTGATAGATATGACCTTTCTTTAGGAACACCTCCGCATACAAAAATAGTTGCTTCGTCTGGTGGTCACAGTGATAATTACGTTCTTGTGACTGAGGAGCTTCTTTATGCTTATGCGGGTTTAGTTGGATCATTAGATTACAGGATTCGAGCTGATATGACTTATTTTACAGCACCAAATGAAGGTGCTGTATTTTGCACTGGATCCATTGGTTACGGTCAATCTCTACCTGTTAACAACTTCCAAAATAATACCTCAACAATTCTTAAAAATGTTGTAAATGCATTCTCTAAAGAAAAAAAACTACCTGGTGGTTTATGGACTTTAGAGGAAAAACAATGGAAATAATTAGAATATAAGATAATGCTTACTTTATTAATAGTTGTAATTTTAATTGCTTTATTAGCTGCACTGTTAATATTTTTGTACGCCTAATGTGAGAATATATGTGTGGAATAGTTGGTATTTATCTAAAATCTGAAAAATTTGAGACCTTGTTAGGAAAAATGCTATCTGGAATGTTAATTAATATGGGATCTAGAGGTCCTGATAGCGCAGGGTTTGCAATATATAAAAAAGAAGATGATGAGGAATACAAATATTCATTATGTATTAATAATATAAGTTTTGAAAAACTTAAAAATGATCTGAAAAATAAAATTAGTTTTTCAGATTTTAAAGAAAATTCCGACCATGTAGTTGTAAAATCTAAAGATGACCCAAAAAAAGTTTTAGAAATAATAACTAGCGAATTTAAAGAAGTTTCCATTGTTGGTTATGGAAAATCAATTGAAATATTTAAACAAGTTGGTGAACCAAAAGATGTTGTTAAAAAATTTAATCTTGAAAGTTTTAGTGGTACCCACGGTATTGGTCATACTAGAATGGCTACTGAAAGTGCAATTACTACAGATGGTTCACATCCCTACTCTACGGGTGAAGATGAATGTTTGGTTCATAATGGATCATTATCTAATCATAATAATTTAAGAAGAAAATTAAAAAAAAACGGTATAAATTTTAATTCAGAAAATGATACCGAAGTTGCAGCAGGATATATTTCTAATAACTTATCAAACAAAAAAACATTAAAAGAAACACTTAAAAAAGGACTTAATGATTTGGATGGATTCTATACTTTTATTACGGGTACGAGAAAAGGTTTCGCAGTACTAAGAGATGAAATTGCATGTAAACCGGCTGTAATAGCTGAAACAGATGATTATGTTGCAATTGCTTCAGAATTTCAAGCGATGGCTCATTTACCAAATGTTAATAGTGCGAAAATCTTCGAACCTGAACCAGGCATAGTTTATTCATGGGGATATTAATGGAATTAGATTTAAAAAAGAAAAACTTGAGAGAGGTAAATGAAAAGTTACAAAATTTAGATCGTAAACAAAATCAAAGAGACTTTACTATAACAAATCCAGAGGGAAACCATGCTATATGTGCAGGATTAACAGAAGAAATGAATGTAATCATTAAAGGTCATGTTGGTTATTATTGTGCAGGCATGAATCAAAATGCAAAGATAACTATTAATGGAAATGCTGGAACGGGTGTTGCTGAAAATATGATGTCAGGCAGAGTTCATGTAAAAGGAAATGCTTCTCAATCTGCAGGTGCGACTGCACATGGCGGTTTATTAATTATAGATGGTGATGCAAGCTCAAGATGTGGAATTTCAATGAAAGGTGTTGATATAGTTGTAAAAGGATCTGTTGGTCACATGTCAGGCTTTATGTCTCAATCTGGCAACCTTGTTGTGTGTGGAGATGCTGGTGAAGCTTTAGGTGATAGTTTGTACGAAACAAATATTTATATAAAAGGTAATGTAAAATCATTAGGTGCTGATTGTGTAGAAAAAAAAATGAATAAAAATCATATTAAAAAACTAAATAAATTTTTGAAAGAAGCTGATATAAAAAATCTTAAAGCTGAAAATTTTAAAAGATATGGATCAGCAAGAAAATTATATAATTTTAAAGTAGACAACATAGGAAATTATTAAATATGACTAAAAAAAATAAAACTCACCCGAGACAATCATGGACATTTGATGAATATACTAATTCAGAAATAAGAAGAGCAGCATCAACTGGTATTTATGATATTAGAGGTGGTGGGTCAAAAAGAAGGCTTCCTCATTTTGATGATTTACTTTTTTTAGGAGCCTCAATGTCCAGATATCCTCTGGAGGGATATAGAGAAAAATGTACAACTAATGTTACATTAGGAACACGTTATGCAAAAAAACCGTTGGAACTTGATATACCGATTACAATCGCTGGAATGAGTTTTGGTGCTTTATCAGGTCCT
>JACWDG010000016.1 GCA_014654245.1 Pelagibacterales bacterium SAG-MED09 | reverse complement strand
AAATAAAAAATCATTCCAGATCATTGTAAATTGCCAGATAACTGTAACTACTAAAATAGGAGCTGATATAGGTAAAATAATTCTAAAAAATATTTTAAAGAAACCAGCGCCATCTATTCTTGCTGCTTTTACAATTTCATTTGAAATCGAAATATAATAGTTTCTACAAAATAATGTTGTGAAACATAGACCATAAACAACATGGACTAAAATAAGACCATATATTGAATTAGAAATTCCTATGGTTCCAAGTGTTCTTGACATTGGCAATAGAATTGCTTGGTAGGGAATAAAAGTCCCAAATAAGAAAAGTAAAAATATATAACTATCTCCTTTAAATCTCCATTTAGTTAGAGCGTATCCATTTATTGCTCCTAAAACTGTAGAAATAATTACTGCCGGTACAACTAATTTTACAGAATTCCAAAAATAAGTTTTTAAAAAAACATCACCAGCGGAAAAACCTTGACCATTCCATGCAACATCCCAAGCCTCAAAATTTAATGAATTTGGAAGTGAAAACAAATTTCCTTGTCTAATTTCCTCCATGGATTTTAATGAGGTGACTATCATTACATAAAGAGGAGCGATGTAATAAATTGCAAATAATCCTAAAACAATAAACAATATCCATCTATAAATTATCTTTTTATTTCTTGATGATTTTTCTAACTGATAATAATTATTTTCTGTCATCTTCCCTCTTTAGTTCTGAGTATAAATAAGGAACAACAATCGCAGAAACAGTTAAAAACATCATTATTGCACTTGCAGATGCCAATCCAATTTCACTTCTATGAAAGGCCATTTGAGTCATAAACACAGCTGGCATATCTGATGATATGCCTGGTCCACCTGCAGTTAACGCTATTACTAAATCATAACTTTTGATTGCTAAATGAACTAGTATAACTATTGCACTCATAAATACTGGACGCATCATTGGTAAAATAATTTTTGTATAAACTGAAATTAAACTTGCTCCATCGATTTTAGCAGCTTTAATAATTTCATCATCAACTGACCTAAGACCAGCTAAGAAGATCGCCATAATAAAACCTGATGATTGCCAAACACCTGCTATTACTATTGTGTAAATTGACATTCCTGGTGTAACCAACCAATCAAATGTAAAATTTACAAAACCTAAATCTTGTGCAAATTTTTCGAATCCTAGAGAAGGATTAAGCATCCATCTCCATGCTGTACCTGTTACAATAAAAGACAGTGCCATTGGATATAGATAAATTGTTCTTAAAAAGCCTTCTGCTCTTATTTTTTGGTCTAGCAAGATTGCTAATAGAATTCCTATTAATATACAAAATACTATAAATAAAGTTGTAAATATAAATAAATTTTCAACAGCTACATGCCATCTTGGCATTGACCATAATCTAAAGTATTGATCTAATCCCCATAGATTATACACAGGTAGTAGTTTAGATTTTGTAAAAGAAATATAAACAGTCCAAAGTATAAAACCATAAACAAACCAAGCTAAAACACCAAATGATGGTGCTATTACCAATTTAGGCAAATTTCTTTTTAACCAAAACATAGAATTTTTTAAAAAATTACGCGCTATTAAATATAGCGCGTAATCATAATCTTAATTATCGATTAACTTGCAGCCTTAACAGCAGCTGATAATTTCTTAACAGCATCCTGTGAAGACATATTTGAATTAAAGTGTTCAGTAACAACATCTTGTATTGCTCCCTTAACACCTAGCTCTAAAGTCATACCATGAGCAAAACTTGGAAGTAATCCACCTTTTTTAGCTGCAGTATTTAAATCTGCATTGGATTTTTTTGCACATTTATCAAAATCATCCATTGGAACATCAAGTCTTGCAGGAATAGAACCTTTGTACATATTAAAAACTTTTTGAAAGTTTTTACCCATCATCAAGCTTGCAAGTAATTTTTGACCTTCTACTTTATCTTGTCCTTTGATCTTAAAGAAAATAAAAGAGTCAACATTATACAAGTATCCATTATCTGATGGAGTTGCTGCACAATAGTAATCAACATCTGGTTTCAATCCAGCAGCAGCAAATTCACCTTTTGCCCAGTCGCCCATAAGTTGGAAAGCAGCTTTACCTTCCATGACCATACCTGTTGCTACGTTCCAGTCTCTTCCTGGAGATCCTGCGTCTGTATAACCTTTAAGTTTTCTCATTTGGTCAAAAATTTTAACCATAGTAGAACTCCCTAAAGTGTTAGCATCAGCGTCAACAAAAGCTTTTTTGTAAAATTTGTTTCCACCAATACCAAGTGCTACAGCTTCAAATACTGTTGCATCTTGCCAAGGCTGAGATCCATGCGCTAAAGGTATAATTCCCTTAGCCTGCAACTTATCAGCTGCTGCATTGAATTCATCCCATGAAGATGGCATTTTGATACCGTTTGAGTCTAAAACTTTTTTATTTGCCCAGAACCAATCAATTCTATGAATATTTACAGGTGCGGCACAATAAGCTTTACCATTGTCACATTTCATATGACCAGCAACTTGTTTGCTCAAAAGCTTGTCCCATCCTTCAGCTTTAGCTACAGCATCAATATTGTATGGAGCTACAACACCTTCTCTGTCATAAGCTTGAATAGTTGGACCTTTAATTTGAGCAGCGGCTGGTGCATCATTAGCAACAATTCTAGCTTTTAATGTTTGCATAGCAGCATCTCCACCACCACCTGCAACTGGCATATCAGACCATACACCTCCTTTAGCAGCAAAATCATCTTTCAAAACTTGAAGTGCTTTTGCTTCTCCACCAGATGTCCACCAGTGAAGAACTTCTGCTTTAGATCCAGCATAAGAAAGAGTTGGAGCTAAAACTATTGCTAATATAGCAATTATTATTTTTCTCATTATTTCTCCTAGTTATTTTTTATTAATAAAAAAATTAAGTTATATTTTTTAGAGCTATTTTGAAATTTATTTTATTGTCTACAATTTAAAGTTGAATTTTTTTTTTTTAAAATTTTTTTTTAAAAACTGGATTAATTATAATTTTTAATAAATTTTATTCTATTAAAAGTTGTATTTAATAAATAGTGGTTCTTCCAAGTCTTGCCGCACCTCTTACTCCACTTGCATCTCCATATTTTGGTTTTAAAAAAACGCCATCATATTCTTTACCTATTACATATTTTTTTACAATGGTTTCGATTTCACTTAAAAAATCTATTTCATTTGAAACACCACCACCAAAAACAAAAGCGTCTGGATCAAGAATATTTATTATAGTGGCTAAAGACATGGCTAAATTTATTTTGAATTCATCTATAAATTTTTCAGCATCTAAATCGTGTTTTCGATTTAATTCAAAAATCTCGTTGGTTTTTAAATTTTTTTTATACTGTTTGTTAAATCTTTTTGCTAAAGCAAGCCCAGATATAAAACTTTCAATTTCAGCTTCTCTTAGAGAAGAGGTTTGAAAATTTTCTTTTTTTGAAAGAAAGTAAGGAGCTTGATTATGCCCCCATTCACCTGCAACACCGTTAGGGCCGGTAACTATTTTTTTGTCTATTACCAGACCTCCACCTGCTCCTGAACCTAAAATAATTCCATAAACAATTTTGTAATGTTTGCCAGCCCCATCTATTGACTCTGATAATGCAAAACAATTTGCATCATTTTCACAAAATACTTCTCTTGCAAGTGCTTTTCTTAAATCAGATTGAAATGGTTTTTTTTCTAACCAGAAACAATTTGGAGCATTTTTAACTAATCCAGTTTGTGGTGAATGAATACCGGGATGACATACTCCTATTGGAAGCTCACGACCAAATTCTTTTTGAAGTTTGATATGAATTTCTTTTATTGTGCTTATGATAGATATATAATCTTTAGGACAGGAAGTTCTCGATCTATGACTTTCTTGCCCATTATCTTCAAGAACTACACTCTCAATTTTAGTTGCTCCAACATCTATACCTATTTGCATAATTAATAAGTTGCTCTTCCACCACTTAAATCAAATACTCCAGCTGTAGAAAAAGAATTTTCCTCACTTGACAGCCAAGTTACTAGGGAAGCTAATTCGTCAACTTTTGCAAATCTATTTCTTGGAATTTTTGATAGCATATAGTTAATGTGTTCATCTGTCATTTGATCAAATATTCTCGTTTTTGCTGCGGCAGGCGTTACACAATTGACTGCTATATTCTTAAGTGCCAATTCTTTTCCTAAAGATTTTGTTAAACCTATTACCCCAGCTTTTGAAGTGCTGTATGCACTTGCATTTGGATTTCCTTCTTTTCCAGCAATTGATGCAATGTTGACAATTCTTCCGTAATTATTTTTATTCATAAAAGGGACTACAGCTTTACAACAATAAAAAACTGAATTTAAATTTAGATTTATGACTTTATTCCATTCGTCAATTGGATATTCTGATACTGTAGTATTTATACCAGCCATCCCTGCGTTATTAATAAATATATCAATTTTTCCAAAATTTTTTTCTATTTCGAGAAGATTTTTATTAATTACTTCAAAATTACTAACATCAACAATTTGGTAACTTAAATTTTTAGAAGAAATTGTTTCTAAAGCTTTTTTAGATTCATTTTCATCGATATCCCAAATAATTACTTTTGCCCCTGATTTAATGAATCTCTCTGTTATAGCATATCCAAATCCTTGGGCTCCACCAGTTACAATTGCAACTCTATTTGTTAAATCGAATTTAATCATTTTGATTTTTTTTCTCTTATTAAAGGAAAAATTAATGCAATGAAAGACAAAACAAAAAACGTAACAACAATTGGTCTGGTAAAAAATAGTAACCAATTTCCCTCAAAAATTACTAAGGATTGTCGCAAAGTTCCCTCAACTAATTCACCTAAGATTAATCCAATTATTACTGGAACCACTGAAAAACCATAACGTCTCATAAAGAAACCAATTACACCAAAAAATAACATTATCCATACATCTAAAATTGACTGACTAAGTGAATAAGTCCCACAAACAGAAACAGCAAATATCATTGGCCAAAGTAATTTATTAGGAACTAAAGTAATTCTAGCAAATATCTTGGCTCCAAAAAAACCAAATATGAAAAACAAGATATTAGCAATCAACATTGAACCAAATATTCCATATAAAAAATCTGGCTGCTCTCTGAATAAATCTGGTCCTGGTCTTACCCCATGAATTATTAATCCTGTTAAAATCACAGCTGTAGTTGCGCTTCCAGGAATACCAAGTGCAAGAGTTGGAACCATAGCCCCACCAGTAGCAGCATTATTAGCAGCTTCTGCTCCTGCAATTCCTTCAACAGATCCTTTTCCAAATTTTTCCGGATTTTTAGACCATCTCTTTGCCTCAGAATATCCAATTAATGATGCAACGGTTCCACCTTCTGCAGGTAATACTCCTATAAAAGACCCAATCCCTGAAGATCTTAAAATAGTAATCCACGTTTTTTTATAGTCTGAAATAGATGGAAGTTTGACTGCTTTAAAAGCTACTCTCTTGAATATTTGATCTAGTAAAGTCGATTGAGTTAACATCTCACTAATTGCAAATAAACCAACAACTACAGGGATAAAACCAATCCCAACGGATAGTTCATTCATACCAAAAGTAAATCTATCTATTGATGTCATAAAATCTTTTCCAACAGTAGAAATTAAAATTCCAAATGCTCCAGCAATTAAATTCTTGATTGGGCTACCTTCTCCAATAGATGCAAGCATAGTTAATCCAAAAATTGCTAATGCAAAATATTCTGGTTGTCCAAATTCATAAGCTAATTGTGCAAGTAATGGTGCAAAAAAAACTAAAACTACTACACTAAATATTCCTCCAATAGCACTTGATACTGTAGCCATACCCAAAGCTCTTCCTGCCTCTCCTTTTTGAGCAAGTGGATACCCATCCAAACAAGTTGCTGCAGCAGCTGGTGTTCCTGGTGTATTAATCAAAACAGCTGTAATAGCACCACCATAAGTACCTGCACAATAAATAGCAGTTAACAAAACTATTGCTGATAAAGGATCTAATGTCATAGTAAATGGTAAAATTAAAGCACCACCAGTAGTTGGACCAAGACCAGGCAACACTCCAAGTATCAAACCAAATAATGTTCCAAAAACTAATACAATCATTAGTTTTGAGCTCATTAGAGGTGCAAACATTAAAGAAAGGTTTTCCATTTTAAACTTGATAATAAATATTTGTGATTATACCTGGGGGAAATCTTAACCCTAAAATTGTCTCAAAAAAAATAAATACAATTATTGGAAAAACTATACTTACTAATACTAAATAAAATATTCTCCTTTCACCCCAACAATATGAGACAAAAATAGATAATAAAGATATTGCCAAAAAAAAGTCTAATGTTTTTGATATAATAATAAAAAAAATAAAACTTAACAAAGTTAAAAAAAAAGATTGAGGCAATTTTTTCTTAATTTCCCAAGGTCTTTTAAAAGACACGTAATAAACAATTGAAGTTAAAATAATTATTAAAACCAGCAATCCTTTAGGAAATGTAGCTGGTTGAATACCTCTATTTAGAATTGGAGGAACAATATCAAATGTGAAAGTACTAATTAATAAAATTATTGAAATAAATATTATTATAAAAGAAACTTTAAATTCATCTTTTAAAAAAAAGGGCAAACCTTTGTTTGCCCTTTTTTGTTTTTGTACATTATTCATAAATAAATGTACTTTTACTTATAATTACTTAATGTAACCTAAAGCTTTAAGCTGTGCAGTCATTTCAGCAAGCATTTCTTCCATTTGCTTACCCCATTCATCTGCACCAACTACACTAGTGTCATCAAGACCAATTTCTGTTAAGAAATTTTTATAATAGTTGTGACTCATTGCTTTCATCATTCCAGCCTCTAACTGCTTAACTCTTTCTGCTGGAGCTCCTTTTTTAGTTACAAAACCTCTAACAGTAGATAAAGAAACAGGTATTCCCAATTCTTTAGCTGTTGGAGAGTCTTTAATTTTAGCCATTCTATTATTTGCTAACACAACAGAAACACATAATGTTCCATCGTTGATTTCTGTTAATGCTTCACCCAAATTTAAAACACCTACATCAATGTCTCCTTTGATTAAGTTTGTTTTAATTGGTGCTACACCTTTGTAAGCAACAATAGTTGGATCTTTTAATCCACCTTTTTTTGTAAAAGCTATTGCACTAACATCGTCAATTCCACCTACATGTGTTGTTCCATACTTAAGTGATTTTGATTTCTGTGTGCTAATAAATTTTTTAGCATCTTTGATGTCAGCTTTACAGTTTACAACAAATAATTGTGGATCATCAGTTCCTCTTGCTAGTGGCTGCATATCACTAATTTTAACTTTAGTTTTACCTAAAGCCATAGAAACTGCATGACCTGTAGTCCATGTTAAAGTGTGCTGACCATCAGCAGGTAAGCTCATCATATAATCCATAGATACAGCTCCACCACCACCTTTTTTGTTAACTAGTTGCATGTCTTGCTTAAGAACTCTTCTAGCTCTTAAAAGCATCATTCTAGTAGTTACGTCAGTACCACCACCAAATCCAGCGTGAGTAATAGCCTGTATAGCGCCATCTGCTCTTGCAGATGTTGTCATTAAAGGTATTGCTACAACAAAAAATTCAGTCACTAAAAATGCAGCGGCTAAGAAAAGTTTAAAACTTTTTTTCATTATTTCCCTCTTTGGTTAATTTATAATTAATTATTTAATCATAATCTGATACAAACCGTAAAGAAAAAAATGTCATTAAATAAAATTAATATTGGAATACTATTAGGCGATCCCTCGGGCATTGGACCTGAGTTAATATCGAAGTTACTAGCCAAAAAAATTACCAATAAAGTAAATATAGTAGTTATTGGTGAAAAAAATATACTAGAAAATGGAGAAAAGATTTCTGGGATCAATAATAATTTAAAAATTGTTAAAAATTTTGATCAAATTAATTTTGATGATGGAAATAAATTTTTTTTAGATATATCTAAAGGAAAAAATCATAGTTATACTCTCTCAGAATGTTCTAAAGAAGCTGGTGAAAGTGTTCTTGAAGCACTAGATTTAGCACTAGAGCTAGCAAAACAGAACAAGATACAAGCAATAAATTTTGGCCCTTTTAATAAAACAAGTTTGAAGATGGGTGGTAATGTACATTCAGATGAGCTTCATTACATGGCAGAAAAATTAGGAGTAAAAGATTTTATATGTGAGTTGAATGTAATTGATAACTTTTGGACAGCAAGAGTCACTTCACATATGCCAATTAGCGAAGTACCTTCTCATATTAAAAAAGAAAATATTTTAAAACCAATTAAATTAATCAATAATACGATGAGATTGAGTGGAATTAAAAATCCAAGAGTTGCAGTACAAGCACTTAATCCACATGCTGAGTTTGGAAAGGAAGAAAAAGCTGAAATTATTCCTGCAATTGAAGAAGCGAAGAAATTAGGAATTAATGCAGATGGACCTTTGCCTTGTGATACTTCTTTTATCACCGCTTATAAAAACAAAAAATATGATTGTATTGTAGGAATGTATCACGATGCTTTACAAGCGGGATTAAAAGCTTTTGGTTTTGATAGAGGTTTATCAGTTCAAGGTGGTTTACCAATACCAGTCACTACTCCAGCTCACGGAACAGCATTTGATATTGCCGGGACTAATAAAGCAAACTTAGAACCTACTTTACAGTCGTTTAAAATAGCATTAACGATGGCAGAAAATAAATCTAAAGAATGACAAAAATTAAGGAAGTCAAAACCTCGATTTATAAATGGAAAGGTGAGATAGTTCCACCTGCTCAAAATTTTTGCACTAACCCAACTGATGCTCTTAGAGAGTCTGGTGATAAAATGAAATCATTTAGATTTCATCAATGGATGGTTTGTGAAGTAATAGCTGATGATGGAACTGTTGGTTTAGGTAACGCTGCACTGGCACCTGAGGTAACAAAAAAAGCGATAGATTGTTATTTAAAAGATTTAGTAATTGGTGAAGACCCTTTTGATTACGATTATTTGTGGGATAAAATGTATCGAAGTACTATGGCTTGGGGGAGAAAAGGAATTGGAATGATTGGAATTTCAGCAATCGATCTCGGGATTTGGGACTTAATGGGTAAATTAAAAAACAAACCAGTTTTTGAATTACTTGGAGGAAGAACAAAAGATAAAATTCCAGTGTATGCCTCAAAATTATATAGCCAGCCAATAAAGGATTTACAAATAGAAGCAGAAAAATATCTAAATGAAGGTTTTAAGATGTTTAAAATGCGATTTGGTTGGGGACCTAAAGATGGTGTTGAGGGAATAAAAAAAAATATTGAATTAGTTAATGCTGTTAGAGAAGTGGTTGGATATGAGACTGATCTTATGCTTGAGGCTTATATGGGCTGGGATTTAGAATATTCAAAAAGAATAATACCTGAACTAGTAAAATTTAAACCTAAATGGCTTGAAGAACCAGTGATACCTGATGATATTTCTGGTTATGCAGAGTTAAATGCTATGGGAGATGTTCCTATTGCTGGAGGTGAACACGAGTTTAGTTATTTAGGATTTAAACATTTATTAGAACTTAAAGCACTCAGTTTTATTCAATATGATGCAAATCGTGTAGGAGGCATAACACCTGGTCACAAAATAAATACATTAGCAGAAAAATATGGGGTCCCTGTAATTCCTCATGCTGGTCAAATGCATAACTATCATTTAACAATGGCACATAACAATTGTCCTTTTTCAGAATTTTTTCCTGTTCATCAAGTAGAAATAGGCAATGAATTATTCTATTATTTATTTAAGGGGGAACCTGAACCAAAAAATGGTTGTATAGATCTTGATGATAATGTTTCTGGTCTTGGAATCTCTATAAATGAAAAATACAAATCTAATTTTACTATAATAGAATAGTCAATTTTTATAATTTACCAATTTCCAATATTTGGCATTGAAACCCAAGGTTCCTCAGGTTCTAAATAACCTTTTTGTAAAATTTCTATTGAAATATTATCTGGTGATTTAACAAACGCCATATGTCCGTCTCTAGGAGGTCTGTTGATAGTCACACCCATATCTTTTAATCTTTTACAAGTCTCATAAATATTTTCCACTCGATATGCTAAATGCCCAAAATTTCTAGAACCATCACCAAGATCATCTCCATCCCAGTTATAAGTCAGTTCAATTTCAGCTTTTTCATCATTTGGTGCTGCTAAAAAAACTAGAGTATATCTTCCTTTTTCACTTTCTTGACGTCTAGTCTCTTTCAAACCTAATCCTTTACAGTAAAAATTCAAAGACTCCTCAATATTAGAAATTCTAATCATTGTGTGTAAATATTTCATTTAATAATCTGAATAATTATCCTTTAATACCCATGTGAGTATATTTTACATTTAGATAATCTTTAATTGCATTAGAGCCACCTTCTCTACCATAACCACTTTGTTTAATACCTCCAAAAGGTGCTTCAGCAATAGCTACCACACCAGTATTAACTGCTACTGAGCCTGTTTCCAATTGTTCAGATGCTAAATGGGCTTTCTCCATAGAATTTGTACAAATATAACTACATAATCCAAGTTCGTGATTGTTGGCTCTTTCAATAACTTCATCAAAAGATTTAAATGATAGCATTGGTACCAATGGTCCAAATGGTTCTTGCTTCATTATAGTAAAATCATCTTTTACATTATCAAAAATTGTAGGTTCATAAAAAAATCCTTTATTAAACCCTGCTGGTCTTTTTCCTCCTAATAAAACTTTAGCACCTTCTTGTTTTGTTTTTTCTACTAGCTCCTCAATCTCATTTAATCTTTTTTTTGTTGTTAGTGGGCCTAATTGAGTGTTTGGATCCATACCATTACCAATTTTTAATTTTTTTGTTTTATCAACAAATAAGTTCACAAATTCATCTTTTTTGCTTTCATGAATATAAAATCTATTAGGAGATATACATACTTGACCATTATTTCTAAATTTTGCGGCTATCGCCATCTCTGCTGCTTTTTTTATATCTGCATCATCAAAAACAATAAAAGGTGAATGACCGCTGAGTTCCATAGTGACTCTTTGAACTTTATCTGCAGCTTGTTTTAAAATTAGTTTTCCAACTCTTGAAGATCCCGTAATTGAAACTTTTTTGATTATATCTGAAGCAATTAATTGTTGTGCTATACTTGGTGGATCGCCTGATAATAGATTAACTACACCTGGTGGAACTCCACATTCCCTACAAATATCAACCATTTCCATCACAACACCTGGGGTAATCACATCAGGTTTTATAATGACTGAACAACCTGCAGCTAATGCAGTCGAAATTTTTCTAGCTGATAAGACAGCTGGAAAGTTCCAAGGAGTTAAAGCTGCTACAACACCAACAGGTTGGTAGTAAACATGAACTCTTGTATCCTCAAATCTACTTTCTACAGTCTGACCATAAATTCTTTTTGTCTCTTCTGCATTCCATTCAAAAATATCAGCTGCTCCTCCTATTTCTCCTTTGGCTTCTGCTAAAGGTTTTCCAACTTCAAGTGTCATCCATTTAGCTAATACATCTTGTTTTTCTCTCATCCTATCAGCAATCTTTCTTAAGATGTATGCTCTTTGCCAAGGTGGAGTTTTTTTCCAAACTTGTAATCCTTTTGCTGCAGATTTAAGGGCTGCATCAACATCTTTAGAAGTAGCTTTAGATGCTTGACCTATAATTTCCTCATTCGCAGGATTAATTACTTCGTAGGTATCCTTATCTGAAGATTGTTGCCACTTACCATCTATAAATTGACCAAATTTTTCGTACATTTTTGCAATCTAACACTACATATGGTTGTGTCTACTATGTAATTATTGCACATTAATAAATCTAAAATAGATGTTATTATTATTTATATAAATAATGGAGGATTAATGACTAAATACATTGTAATGGGTAATTATACCGCAAAAGCTTTTCAAGGTTTTATTAAAGATCCAAAACAAGATAGATCTGCAGCTGTAAAAGCTCTTACTGAATCTGCTGGAGGAAAATTAGAATCTTTTGCAATAACAAGAGGTCAATATGATTTTTGTGCAGTAACTTCTGGTGATATGCCTTTTGAAAATTTCGCAGGTGTTAAATTAGCTGTAGAGGCAAGTGGCACAGTTGAGAACATGATTATTCTTGAAGAAATGGATATGGGTAAAGCTGCTGAACAAGCTGCAAAATCAATGTCTGGATACAAACCTGCAGGCTAAACTCATATAACTTCCAGCTGCGGACTGGAAGTTATTCTGATTGATTTATTTTTTATCTATAAAGTTTATTAATTTATTTAAAACTTCATCATCCATTGAGACTGAATATTTTTTATCTTCGAATAAGTTATTATCTACATCATTAATAAATTCTTTATAAGCATTTATTCTCTCATTGTGAATTCTATCATGTTCCTTAAATAAAGTTTTATACCTTTTTGCATGTCTAGGAAGAAAGTCATTTTTTTCTCCTAAAATATCTGCTGAGAAAAGATATTGAGCATGACATTTTGATCCAGATCCTAAAGATATAGTAAACAAAGAGGTTCTTTTTGTAATTTCAGAAGCAAGTTTTCCAGGAACAACTTCTAATTCAATAGCAAAAGCTCCCGCTGACTCGTATCTTTTTGCAGTTTCCCAAACCATTTTTGCTTCATCAAAAGATTTTCCAACTGCTCGATAACCACCAGTTAAAGTAATTTTTGGTGGAATTAATCCTGCATGAGCAATGACTGGTATTCCTTCTCTAGATAAAACTTCAACTACTGAAGGACTCATGGGGCAATAAATTGATTGTGCACCATCATTCATGGCTTTCATTGAAGCTCTTAAAGCTTCTTCTGCACTAGCTTGGTTTCCCCATCTTAGTCCAAATTGAAAATGAACTCCTTTTAGCTGTTTAGGAAAATGAGTTTTGAATTGCTCATAACTAGTTCCTATCATTTCAATACCAGCTTCTTTAGCTGCAAGTCCTTGCTCTAAAGTATCAATCTGAACAAACTTAATCTTTCTTTTTCCCTTAAGTTTTTTTAAATCAAAAACTGTAAGTCCAAAATTACTAAAATTATTTTTGTTCACAACTAAAGCTTAACAAAAATTACTGTTGAAAGCCTTATAATTTTCATAACTATTTGTTGGAAATTAATTAGTTTCAAATAGAGTAGGAAACATTTTACCAGATAAATCATCACCATTTTTATAACCATTATCTTCCATGATGGCTCTTTCTTCTCTAGCCCAGTCTCCTCTATAAATAATCCGAGAGTCTTCTTTTGCCATTCTTAAAGTATATCTAGCAACATCTTGTTTTGGAGTTACGGAACTAAGTCCACCATGAAGAGTTCTCATATCAAAATAGATACAATCACCTACCTCTAGATCCCATTGCAAAAATTCATAATCGTTTTTATTTTCTAATATGTTTGGAGTTAATTCATATTTTTTTCCATTTACAATACCAGCTTCTCCATCTACATGGTGTCCATCATTAAATCTTGTTCTTAGAAATAATCTATTCCATAAATGGGATCCCTTAACCCATGCAATTCCATCCTCTTTTTTAACAGCCTCAAGTGGTATCCATAGTACACACATTGATCCTTCAAAATCAAAGTAAGATATATCATGATGAAAAGGTGCTGACGATTTACAGCCTGCTTCTCTAAAAAACCAATTATCCATCACTAAATTAATCCTTTTAGCATTTAAAAGTTCAGCAGCAATTTTAGGTGTTGGTGAATTAAAAACAAAATCCTTGAACTCATCATGCAAATCCCAAGTCCAAAAATCTTCATGATATCCAGGAAGTGAT
Source organism: Pelagibacterales bacterium SAG-MED09 (assembly GCA_014654245.1). Lineage (GTDB taxonomy): Bacteria > Pseudomonadota > Alphaproteobacteria > Pelagibacterales > Pelagibacteraceae > Pelagibacter. Next base: position 2,116 of record JACWDG010000016.1, on the reverse strand, counting down.
TTATCTTTGGTATGATTAACATATCTTGGGCTAGGATTATTTTTACCGTTTTGGATACCCTTTTGAAGTTTTTTTATCCAACTAATATCAAATTTATTCTTAAGAAGCACTGCTCCATCCTCTTTAAATTTGTTTATTTCAAAATTTGATACTAATTTACTCATATTATTTACGTCAAAATAAATTATAGAATAACCAGATTAAGATTTCTATAAAAAATAAAGTGATTAAATATAATCTTATAAATGAAAATATATAAATATTCAGAAATTACTCCAGAAAGAATTTATAATAAAAGAAGATCTTTTATTAAATCTATGGGCTATGGATTAGGAGCATTATCAATAAGTTCTATTCCTTTAATTAATGCTAAAGCTAAGGTTCCAAATGAACCAACTAGCTATGAAGATATCACAACATATAACAACTATTATGAATTTGGCACTAGTAAAAGTGATCCTCATAGAAGGGCAAAAAATTTTACTACAAGACCTTGGAGCATTAAAATTGAAGGGCATGTTGAAAAACCATTAGAACTTTCGATTGAGGAAGTTTTATCTATTAAATCTGAGGAAAGAATTCTTAAACTTAGATGTGTAGAAGGTTGGTCTATGATTATTCCATGGTTAGGTTTTTCATTAAGTAAATTACTCGACAAAGTTGAGATTAAATCATCAGCAAAATTTGTTGAATTTGAAACTGTTTATAATCCTGATGAGATGGTTGGTCAGAGATATCCTGTTTTAAACTGGCCTTACATAGAAGGTCTTAGAATTGATGAGGCGATGCATCCTCTTACAACTGTTGTAACAGGTTTATATGGAAAACCTTTACCCAATCAAAATGGTGCACCATTAAGAATATTTATTCCATGGAAATACGGTTTTAAAAGTGCAAAATCTATTGTTAAAATTAGATTAACAGAAAAAATGCCAAATACTGCATGGAAAAATGCTTCACCAAGAGAATATGGTTTTTACTCAAATGTAAATCCCGAAGTAGACCATCCAAGATGGTCTCAAGCAACTGAAAGAGTAATTGGAGAAAGTATTTTAGCTCCAAGAATTAAAACTTTAATGTTCAATGGTTACGGAGATGAAGTTGCTTATCTTTATAGTGGAATGGATCTAAAAAAGAATTATTAAAGTAAATTGAAAAATTATTCAAAGCCTACTGTTTTCTTATTATCACTGTGGCCTATTTACATAATAACATATCAAATATTTTATAACAAATTAGGTCCTGAACCTGTTGACAGAATTATAAATTATTTTGGAGAATGGACTTTGATTTTTATTCTTTTAACTCTTTCAATGACTCCTCTCAAAAAAATCACAAAATCACTTGAGTGGATTAAATTTAGAAGAATGCTTGGTTTATTCGCTTTTTTTTATGCTTCTATTCATATGTTGAGTTACGTTGGACTTGATTATAGATTTGATTTTGAACCATTGATTAATGATGTTCTAAAAAAGAAATTCGTATTTATTGGATTTTCTGCCTGGCTATTATTGGTTCCACTTGCAATCACTTCATCAGATAAAATGTTAAGATTATTAAGACATAATTGGAAAAAATTGCACAGATTAATATATATAATTGCAATTTTTGGTTCATTGCATTTTATATGGCTTTCAAAAACAATTTTATTTAAACCATTAATTTATTTGATTATTCTTTTGTTTCTTTTAAGTTTTAGAATTAAATTTAAAAAAAGTACTTAATTTTTTTTATCTTCGTTATCAACTACCAGACAAATTTCAGATTTAGTTAAAAATCTTTTTCCTGTCCCGTTATCTAGAGAAAACATTCCACCAATACCTTTTACTGCATCAATAGTTAAATCTGTATGTTTCCATTTTTCATATTGATCTGCATTCATGTAAAAAGGAACTCCACCAATTTCGCCTAACTTCACATCATTATCGCCTAATGGAAACTCTCCTTCGGGAAAACACATTGGCGCACTGCCATCACAACAGCCTCCAGATTGATGAAACATTAATTTTTCACCATATTTTTCCTTTAATTCAGAAAGTAGATTTAATGCAGAATGTGTAGCTGAAACTTTCATTTTTGATATCCGGCCCATGATTTAGAATCATGGGCCAGTATA
>JACWDG010000015.1 GCA_014654245.1 Pelagibacterales bacterium SAG-MED09 | reverse complement strand
GAAGCTGCAAAAAAAGCACTTGATGATGGTCATCATGGATATGTGATGTCTAATGGTATACCTGAGTGCAGGCAAGCTGTAACGAGATGGATTAAGAAACGCTATAATACGGATATAGATTTTGAAAGAATTTTAATAATGCCAGGCGGAAAACCAACCATGAGTTATGCGATCCAATGTTTTGGTGAACCAGGTGCAGAAATTATTCATCCAACACCTGCTTTTCCAATTTATGAATCAATGATTAATTATACAGGATCAACCTCAGTGTCTTACGACCTGACAGAAGATAAAGATCTAAAATTTAATCCTGAAAAAATTTTGTCATTAATCACTGATAAAACAAGATTATTGATATTAATAAATCCAAATAATCCAACTGGAAGTTTTGTTGAAAAATCTGATATCGATGTGTTAGCTGAAGGATTAAAAAAATACCCTCATGTAACTATTTTAAGTGATGAAATTTATAGCAGACAAATCTTTGATAATAAAGAAATGCCATCATTTTTTAATTATCCTGAATTGAGAGAGAGACTTATTGTGCTAGAAGGATGGAGCAAAGCTTATTCAATGACAGGATGGAGATTGGGTTGGAGTTTTTGGCCCAAAGAATTAGTTCCACATGTAAACAAACTTTTAATCAACAGTGTTTCTTGTGTAAATGCTGCAGCACAATTTGCAGGTATAGCTGCCCTTGATGGACCAGATGATTCAATTGATGCAATGATGGTAAAATTTACACAAAGAAGAGATTTAATTCATAAAGGTTTAAATGATCTTCCAGGAGTTGAATGTAGTTTACCTGGTGGTGCTTTCTATGCATTTCCAAATGTAAAAGGTACTGGAATGACAGGGGCTGAGTTTTGTAAAAAAGCTATGCATGAGGCTGGAGTTGCGATCGTACCTGGTACTGCTTTTGGTAAAACCTGCAATGATTATGTTAGGTTTAGTTTTGCTGCTTCACAAGATAATATTTCTCAAGCTTTAGAAAATGTAAAGAAAATGCTTACTAAATAAGCTGTATTTTTAAACCATTTTTTAATAATATTACTTTATATGTTTGATCAAGTAGAAATTGAGTTAAAGAAAATTTTTAATGGAAGATACTCAACTTCTGTATCTACTAGAACTAATTACGCAAGAGGAGAGGATACTTATGATCCTGTTCTATCCAAAGCAGTAGTTTTTCCTGAAACAAATGAAGAAGTTTCAAAAATATTAAGATTATGTAATGAACATAAAATCCCTGTAGTTCCTTTCGGAACAGGAACATCTTTAGAGGGAAATGTTGTAGGAAATGAAAAAGGGATAACTATCTGTTTAGAAAAAATGAACAAAGTCTTAAGTGTAAATGCTGAAGATTTTGACTGTAGAGTTCAAGCTTGTGTTACAAAAGAACAATTAAATGATTATTTAAGAGAAGATGGAGTTTTTTTTCCTATAGATCCAGGTGCAAATGCGGCTATAGGAGGTATGGCTTCAACATCAGCCTCTGGAACAATGGCAGTTAAATATGGAACAATGAAAACGGTCATCAGCGGTCTTACAGTAGTTTTGCCAAATGGTGATATTATAAACACAGGTAGTAGAACTAAAAAAACATCTGCAGGATATAATTTAACTAATCTTTTTATTGGTTCAGAAGGTACATTAGGAGTCATAACTGAGGTACAACTGAGATTATCCCCAATACCTGAAAGTATTATGGCTGCTGTGTGCCATTTTCCAACTTTAGAAAATGCTGTTCAAACTGCTCAACAAGTAATTCAATATGGTATCCCAATAGCAAGAATTGAAATGCTTAATAAAGACCAGATGGGAATAAGTATTAAGTATTCAAAACTAAAAGATATTGAAGAAGTCCCAACATTATTCTTTGAATTTCATGGATCTGAGTCATCAAATAATGAGAATGTAAAAATAGTTGAGGAAATATCAAAAGATAATAGAGGTAGTTCTTTTAAGTGGGCTAAAGATTTAGAAGAAAGAAATAAACTTTGGAAAGCAAGATGGGATGTTTATTATTCGGTAAAAGCATTGATAAATAACGGCAGAGTTTATTCAACGGACGTATGTCTACCTATTTCAAATATAACTGAATGTGTGAATTATGCTGAGGAACAAGCTAAAAAATTTGGATTAAGAGCCCCTATGGTTGGTCATTTAGGAGATGGAAACTTTCATGTACTTTTACCTTTTGATCCAGAAAAAAAAGAAACGTATAAAAAAATAAGAGAATTTAATGATTTATTGATTAAAAAAGCATTAGAGTTAAACGGGACTATAACAGGAGAGCATGGAGTTGGCCTTCATAAAAAAGAATATTTATTAGAGGAACATGGCGATAACATTCCAGTTATGAAAATGATTAAAAGAAGTATTGATCAAAATAATATAATGAACCCTGGAAAAATATTCGATCTCAACTAATAATTTTAAGAAAATATTTATGAAAAAGATTTTAATTACAAGAAAATTAATTAAAGAAAGTGAAGAAAAAGCCTCAAAAACTTTTAAATCAATATTTAACTCTAATGATGAAATATATTCACAGTCTAAAGTAATAGAAATGAGCAAAGGGTGTGATGGAATTTTAACATCGTTAACTGATAAGATGGATCAAGAAACAATTAATAAACTTCCTGATAGTATTAAAATTATTTCTAACTTTGCTGTTGGATTTGGAAATATTGATTTAGAGGCAGCGAAAAAAAAAGGCATTGCTGTAACAAATACTCCTGAGGTTTTATCAAATGCTACTGCTGAAATTGGAATTTTATTAATATTAGGTGCATGTAGAAGAGCTGCTGAAGGAATAGAGTCTGCAAGACAAGGTGGATGGAAATGGTCGGCAGATTATTTGATAGGTAAGCAATTAACGGGAACAAGATTAGGTATTCTAGGGATGGGTAGAATTGGACAAAAAATTGCAAAGATTGCTAAATCTTTAGGGATGATAATTCATTATCATAATCGATCAAAATTGAATGATGATAAAGAGGACGGTGCAACTTATCACGACAACATTAAAAGTCTTTTTTCTGTTTCAGATGTATTATCCATTTGTTGCCCAGCAACTAAGGAAACTGAAAACATGATTAATAAAGAAACAGTCGAGTATTTTCCAAAAGGTGCGATAATCACGAATGTAGCAAGAGGCGACATAGTTGAAGATGAAGCATTAATTGATGCTTTAAATAGGAGAAAAATTTATGCTGTAGGACTAGATGTATATAAAAATGAACCAAATTTAAATCCTGGTTATTTAAAAATAAAAACAGCTTTTGTTTTACCTCATCTTGGTAGTGCAACTAAGGATACTAGAGTTGCAATGGCAAATTTAGCAATTGATAATATTGATGAGTTTTTTAAAACAGGGAATTGTAAAAATAAAGTTAATTAATTCTACTCAGGATTGTATTTAACTCAAATTCTGCGACATCTACGCTTTTTTTTAGAAAGACTCTAATCTGATTCTATGTTTAAATTATTTCAGTTAATTAACTATAAGAGGAGAAATAAACAATGACGAAAGAAAATAAATCATTGAAGATTAAAACATCTTCAAGACGTAAGTTCTTTAAAACTGCTGCTAAAGCTGGAGCTGTTGCTGCAGCTACAGTTGCAATGCCAAACATTGCAAGAGCAGACGGTCATGTAACATTAAAGATGCAAGCTGCTTGGCCTTCAGGCGCTAACATCTTTTTTGAAATGGCTGGCGACTACTGTAATATGGTAAAAGAAATGTCTGGAGGTACACTTACGATTGACCTTCAACCAGTAGGTTCAGTTGTAAAAACTTCTGAAATAGGAGCAGCGGTAAGTGATGGAAACCTTGATATGGGTCACTGGGTGACAGCATATTGGTATGGTAAAAATGCTGCAGCTTCACTTTTTGGAACTGGTCCTTCATACGGAATGTCATCTCAAGAAGTTATGGGATGGATGGAATATGGTGGAGGAAGAAAATTATATGAAGAAGCAGTAGCTTCAGTTGGATTCGATTATATTGGATTCTTTCATATGCCTATGCCAGCACAACCTTTTGGTTGGTTCAAAAAGAACGTAACAAAAGTATCTGATGTTAAAGGTATGAAGTATAGAACAGTTGGTTTAGCGACTAACGTTTTAACTGCTATGGGAATGGTTGTAAGACAATTACCAGGTGGTGAAATTCAACCAGCTATGAAAACTGGTTTGATTGATGCTGCAGAGTTTAACAATCCAACATCAGACTCACAGTTTGGAATGCAAGATGTATCTAAACACTACCATTTAGGTAGTTTCCACCAATCTCAGGAAATGTTTGAGATACCGGTGAATAAAAAAAGATACAACAGCCTTTCACCTGCTCATCAAGCTATCTTGAAAAATGCTGCTTATGCTGCAAACTCAGATAACTACTTCAAAGCTTTAGTTAGATATTCTGCTGACTTAGCTAAGTTGATGAACGAGCATAAGGTTAATGTTTACCAAACATCTGATGCTATTTTAGCTGAACAGTTAAAAGGATGGGATAAAATTGTTGCTGAGTTTTCTGGGAAAGATCCTTTCTTTAAGAAAATTATCGACTCTCAAAAAGCATACGCTAAGAGAACAATGAAGTATCTGTTGATGAATCAACCGAACTACAAATTAGCCTATGAAAATGAGTTTGGTCCAATTGCAAAAGTTAAAATTTAATTAACTTTTAAAGATTTAAATTAAAGGGGGTTTAAAAACCCCCTTTTTTTTTACCAAAATTTACTATATTTATGAATTACTATGGAATCTTACATTAAATTTGCAGATACATTAAGCACTTCAATGGGAAAGGCTTTTTCTTGGTGTATTGTTATTTTAATGGGGGGGACAGTTTATGAAGTGGTAATGGCATATGTTTTTAATGCACCAACATTGTGGAATTTTGATTTTAGTATGCAAATGTATGGAGCTATATTAATGATGTCAGGAGCCTACTGTTTAGCTACAGAAGCACATGTAAGAGGAGATGTAATTTACAGATTGTTTAATCAAAAAACTCAGGCCTGGATAGATTTAGTGCTTTATTTTATTTTCTTTTTTCCTGGAGTTATAGCTCTAGCATTTTATGGATATGAATACGCAGCGCAAGCTTGGAAAATTAAAGAGACTAGCTGGAGTAGTCCAGCCCAAATTCAAATTTACATGGTAAAATCTATGATCCCTGCTGCAGGTGTTATGTTGATTATTCAGGGTGTAAGTGAAGTATTCAGATCAATAATTTGTATTAAAACTGGTATTTGGCCTTCACGAATGGTTGTTGCTGAAGAGACAGATAAAATTTTAATGAGAACTTCACAAGAGGAGGATAAGAATAATGTTATTTAGTCTTACAAATCCTGAAGTTGCCATTTTAATGATGGGGGTATTTCTATTTGCAGTCTTATTAGGCTTTCCGATAGCTTTTACTCTGATGGCGATGGGAATAGGTTTTGGTTATTATGCTTATTACGATCCGGTTTTAATGGATCACCTTTTTGACAATAGAATATTTTCTTTATTCGTCAAAAATACTTACACAGTTATGGATAATAATGTGCTTACAGCAGTACCACTTTTTTTATTTATGGGATACTTGGTTGAAAGAGCCGGGATTGTAGCTAAATTATTTTTTGCAATAAGACTTGCCGCTCATAGATTGCCCGCATCTATGGCTGTAGCAGCATTAATAACCTGTACTTTATTTTCTACAGCAACAGGAATTATAGGGGCAGTTGTTACTCTAATGGGCTTACTTGCTTGGCCTGCGATGGTTAAAGCAGGATATGATAAAAAGTTTGCATCTGGGATAATTTGTGCTGGAGGCTGTTTGGGAATTTTAATCCCTCCAAGCATTATGTTGATTGTCTACTCTGTAATTGCTCAATTATCTCCCTTAAGATTATTTGCAGCAGCAATTTTTCCAGGATTAATGTTAGCAGGATTATATATTGCTTATGCAGTAACAAGAGCCTGGCTTAATCCTTCAATAGCTCCAAGACCACCAGCTGAAGATATTCCACCAAGATCAGAAATATTAAAAGAAGTGTTGGTTTCATTTGTACCTTTGTTTGGTCTAATAATGTTAGTCCTTGGAACAATATTAGCAGGAATAGCAACTCCAGCAGAAGCAGCAGCAGCAGGAGCATTTGGTGCAATACTATTATCTTGGTTTTATAAAACACTTAAGTGGCAAAATTTTAAAGAGTCTGTTTTTCTTACAGCAAAAACTACAGCAATGATTATGTGGTTATTTATAGGATCATGGACTTTTTCTTCAGTCTTTTCATATTTAGGAGGACACGAGGTGTTTGAGCATTTCTTTACCTCAATCAATATAAGTACATGGCAATTTTTAGTAATAACCCAAATAATAATTTTTCTTTTAGGATGGCCTTTAGAATGGACAGAAATTTTAATTATATTTGTACCAATATTTTTACCCTTATTAGAAATATTTGATGTAAATCCATACTTCTTTGCAATGTTAATTGCTTTAAACTTACAAACTTCTTTTTTAACACCACCAATGGCAATGTCAGCTTATTATCTTAAAGGAGTTCAAAAAACTAACGTTGAATTGATGGAAATATTTAGGGGTATTATGCCATTTTTAGGCATAGTTATTTTTGGAATGTTTTTAATGTATATGTTTCCTGGAATTGCTCTTTGGCTACCAGATGTGTTGTTTGCAGACTAAAAAAAATGATTGATATATTTTCGTTAAGTGTTGAAGAGATGGCCTCAAAAATTAAGGAAGGTCATTTAAGTTCAGTTGAAGTTTGCAAAAAATATATTGAAAGAATAAGTAAATTCGAAAAAGATATTAAAGCATGGGCTCACTTTGACAAAAAAGTTTTATTAGAAAAAGCTGCTGATGCAGATGATCATAGAAAATCAGGAAAACCTGTGGGTCCATTACACGGAGTTCCAATAGCCCTAAAAGATATAATAGGAACTGTAGATATGCCAACAGAGTGTGGAACACCTATTAGAAAAGGCAAATCTTATTCTCAAAATGCTGAGATAGTTGAACTTTTACATTCTGCTGGTGCTATTATAATGGGCAAAACTGCTACGTCAGAATTAGCATATCTTGGTCCATCAAAAACTACTAATCCTCATGATTATTCACGAACACCAGGTGGTTCATCTAGTGGGTCAGCAGCATCTGTTGCATCTTTTATGGCGCCACTTTCAATTGGATCACAAACAGGTGGATCAGTTATAAGACCCGCTTCTTATTGTGGTGTTGTTGGATATAAACCAACTTACGGTTTGATTTCAAGAAATGGTGTTTTAAGAACTTCATATGCGTTAGATCATATGGGTATATTTGGAAGAACTGTTGAAGATGTAGCATTATTAGCAAAGGTTTTAATTAAAAAAGATCATCATGATCCAGCAACTATTTATTACTCAGCTGAAAACATTTTAGAAGAAACAAAAAAAGGACCAGCATATGAACCTAAGTTCATTTTTTATAAATCAGACTATTGGAAAATAATTGATAAAAAATCTAGAGAATCCTTTGAATATTTTATAAAGTCATTTAAGAATATTGAGGTATTTGATACTCCATCATATTTTAAAGATATACATAAATATCATCAGATCATTCATGAAACAGATTTGGCTAATAATTTTGCTATGTATTATAAAAAGTATAAAACGAAATTATCAAAATATATGCAAACTGCTATAGCTAAAGGCAATAAGCATTCAGCAAAAGAGTATGCAGAAGCAATTGATTTTAAAAAAAGAAGCTATGAGTCTTATCAAGAGGTATTTGAGGATTACCACGGTGTGCTATCGCCTTCTAGTCCTGGTGTAGCACTTAAAGGATTGAAGAGCACTGGAACAGCAGAATTTAATAAAGTTTGGTCTTATCTTGGAACACCTTGTATTTCGCTTCCCTTGCTAGAAGGTGAAAGTGATTTACCATTAGGAGTTCAGCTCATAGGGGACTGCTATGACGATCATAGATTTTTAGGGGTTGCTAATTGGCTAGAAAAGGAATGTAATAATTAAAATGCAAAAGTTTACAACAATTTTAGGATCTTTATTTGCTATAGCTTTTTTAGTTGGTTTAGCAACCACATTAACAAGATCATCCATGATAGGTTTTTTTGATGTATTACCCGTTTATATTTTGATGGGTATTGCAATCTTTATGATGGTTTATGAAGCTTTCTTTGATAAAAAATAAATAATCTAAAAGTAAATCATTGAGTACAAAATCTAAAAATTTTTTTGCACTTTCGCTTTTATTTATTCAACCTATTTTTATGGCATCAAATCTAGTTGTTGCCAGAGGTGGTGTAGAATATATTCCACCAATTTCTTTAGCATTTTGGAGATGGACATTAGTTTTTCTAATTCTCTTACCTTTTACTTATTTATCATTGAAAAAAAGTTATAAAATTATGAAAAAAGAGTACAAAAAACTTTTTTTCTTAGGAGCAACTGGCTGTGGTGTTTGTGGAGCTTTCCCGTTTTTAGCAGGCCAGACTACTACAGTTACTAATATGGGAATTATATATACTTCATCACCAATATTTATAATTTTGATTTCTAGTATTTTTTTTAATGAAAAAATCATTCTTATAAAAGTTATTGGACTTACATCTTGTTTAATTGGAGTCTTTGCTATTATTATTAAAGGTGACGTTTATTTGTTGATAAATCTTAATTTTACTATTGGAGATCTTTGGATGTTGGCTGCTGCTATAGGATGGGCACTATACTCAATTTATTTATTTTATTGGGAAACAAAACTTGAGATTTTTCAAAGGTTCACTTTAATTGCTTTTTTTGGTGCTGTTAGTTTATTACCCTTTTATATTGGTGAGGAAATTTTTTTTGAAAGAACTGTATTTAATAGTGATTTTTTTATGTGGGTAATTTTTGCAGCAATTTCTCCAGGGATTATTGCTTTTACCCTTTATACAATGGCTCAAAAAAAACTTGGTGCATCTTTGACTGGATTTACATTATATATTTTTACCATTTATGGTGCAATTTATGGCTATTTTTTATTTGAAGAAAAATTAGAAAATTACCATTTAATAGGAACAGTTTTAGTATTTCTTGGAATATATTTAGCAAAAAAAAAAAATGTTAAAAAAATTTAGAAAGAATTTATTGCAATTAGTTTTAATCATCTTTTTTTTATATTTTTTTGTTCTAGTATTTTTATACTTTTATCAACGAAATTTACTTTATCATCCTAATGAAAATAATTATTCAGGTGATCAAATTTCAGTAGATATTAAAAAAGTTAAAATACAAACTTCAGATAATATTGAATTAATTGGATGGTATCATGAAAAAAATCTTAGAGATTATAAAACTCTTGTTTATTTTCATGGTAACGCAGGCACTTTAGAAAATAGAATTCATAAACTTAACCATTTTCAAGATATAAATATTAATTTCTTAATTATAGCCTGGCGGGGTTTTAGTGGTAATAATGGCAAACCTACTGAACAAGGTCTTTATGAAGATGGTAAAAGTGCAATTAATTGGTTAGCCAAAAAAGGAGTAAACGAAAAAAATCTTATTTTATATGGAGAGTCTTTAGGAACTGGTATTGCAACACATTTGGCTCAAAATAAGAATTATGCAGGTATTATTTTAGAAACGCCATTTACTTCTATGGTAGATGCTGCCAAAACATTTTATCCTTATATTCCCGTCAATTTATTGCTCAAAGATAAATTCGAAAATTATAAGAAAATTAAGAATATAAATTCACCTATTTTAGTCATGCATGGTGAAGTAGATCAAATAGTTCCATTTTCAATGGGTAAAAAAATTTATGAAATAGCAAATGAACCTAAATATTCTTACTTTACTAAATATGACAATCATATGATGGAATATGATGAAAAGTTAGTTATAGCACTTAAATCATTTCTCAAAAGTTTAAATTAAGCCACATTCTAAACACACATAACTCAATATTAACTTTTAGGTAATTAGTGTGAGTAAAATAATTTTTTTAATAATCTTTCTTTTTTCACTAAATAAAATTGCTATTGCAAAGGATAATGAATTCTTAGCTGATGATTTATTTCATATTGATCAAATGAATTCATATAATAAAAATTTTGCTTTATATTTTAAGGGTAGGGAAAAATCAATTTTAGCAAGAGGTGAAAATAGCAATTATATTAATGATTATCCAAGAGATCTTTATATTTATGATTATAGAACCAAAACTTCATCTCCATTAATTTCATATGAATGGTTTCCATCTCATGCAAAATACTATCTTGAAGAATATGATTTCCCAGTGTTTCCTGATGACTTTGCTTATTATCTTTTAAAAGATAATAAAACTTTAGTTATGATTAGTGCTGTAAAAAGTTTAAATGCTAATTTCAAATTTGACATTATAGAAAAAAAGTTAGAATTATATCCAACTAATGGAAAATTTGATTTTATAATATCTTCTTTTGCTAAAAATTGTGGGCATTTTAAATTTGAAGATAATTATAAATGTAGTTTTTATAAACCATTAATATCAAGTAATTTAATTAACTAGTTTGAGTGAAAGCTTCAGCAAATTTTTCAGCCTCAAAGATTTGTAAGTCATCTTCTTTTTCGCCCAAACCTAAAGCAACAATTGGAAGTCTATATTTTTTTGCTAAAGCTAAAAGAATCCCACCTTTTGCAGTTCCATCTAATTTTGTCATGATAATACCTGTTATTGGAATTATTTTATTAAATTCTTCAACTTGACTAATTATATTTTGACCAGACGTTGCATCTAAAACTAAGATGACATCATGCGGTGCATCTGGATCTATCTTTTTTGTTACATGGGCGATTTTTTTATATTCTTCCATTAAATTTTTCTTATTTTGCAATCTTCCAGCTGTATCAATTATAACTTGATCAAAATTATTATTAATAGCTTCTTCAATAGCTTTATAAGCAACTGAAGCAGGATCAGACCCTTGAGGTGATTTAGTTATTTGAACATCTATTTTATTAGCCCAATTTTCTAATTGTTCAATTGCTGCAGCTCGAAAAGTATCTGAAGCTGCAAACATGACTTTATTTCCATTAGTTTTTAAAATTTTACCAATTTTACCAATACTTGTTGTTTTACCAACACCATTAACTCCAGAAATTAAAGTGGCATTAAGTTTTTCTTTTTTCATAAAAAAAGAACTATTCTCAAGGGGTTTCATTAATGCAACAATATATTTTTTTAAAATTATATTTATTTCTGTTGTTAAATCTTTATTTGGATCTACTTTTTTAGTTGAAATTATTTCTTTTATTTCAGATGCAGCTTCAATTCCAACATCAGATTGGATTAAAAATTCTTCGATCTTATTTAAATTTTCATCATCTATTTCTTTTTTTATAATAATTTCTTTTAAACCAGATGAAAATGCAGAAGCACTTTTTTGAAATCCCTTTTTAAATTTATCGAATATACCCATTATAATTTTATTGAAATTTCTTCTATATCTGAAACAGGTCCCTTCATATGAATAGAATTTTTTTCATCTATAAAAATTGACAATTTTCCAGTCTCAAATTGTATATCTGTATTATTGTCAGTAAGATTATTTAATTTGCCAGCAAATGCTGTTGCACATGCTGCAGTTCCACATGCCTTCGTTAATCCAGCTCCTCTTTCCCAAACTTTAACTTTGATTAAATTTTTATTTATTACTTTAGCGATTGTAACATTACATTTTTCTGGAAACATTTTGTGATTTTCAATTTGAGGGCCAATTTTTTCAATATCAAAATTTTTAATTTCATCAACAAAAAAAATAATATGAGGGTTTCCAACATTTACCGAAGTCCCACCGGAATGTTCTTTTTTATTTAAATCTTTAATCTTAATATTTAAATTTTTTGTATCTACTTCATTAGAAAGAGGAATTTCATTCCAATTAGTTTTTGCATTTCCAATTTCAGTTGTAACAAGGTTATTTCCTAATATCTCTGATTTTAAATTTCCAGAGAGAGTAGTTAGAGTAATAGTTTTCTTATTATTTTCTTTTGAAAGTAAATCTGCAACACATCTTGTACCATTACCACATGCACCAGATTCACCACCGTCAGAATTAAAAAATTTTAAACGGGCATCAGCACTGTTGTCATTTTCAATTATTATTAATTGATCACATCCAATAAAATCTCTATCACAAATTTTAATTATCTGCTCTTTTGATAAATCAGTAATTTTTTGTCTATTGTCTATGATAACAAAATCATTCCCTAATCCATCCATTTTAATAGCTTTAATGTCCATATATAGTTATTTAACTTATTTATTGACTTTTTGAACCTCTATTATAGTTTGTGGCAGTTTCCGCAAAAACATTAAATTTGCGGTGTCTTTGGAAACAAAGAGATCGACATTAGTCAGCGAGGGTTCGCCCACTAGTGAGATCACTGCTGTGTGTAATAAATATGTTTGAAAATTTAACAAATAAATTTGAAGAAATTTTTTCTTCTTTAAAAAAAGCTCCCTCCCTTGATGAAAGTCAAGTTGATGAGGGTTTGAGGGGTATTAGGCAAGCCTTACTTGAAGCAGACGTCTCATTAGATGTTGCAAAAGAATTTATTGAAAAAGTTAAGCCAAAAGCTTTAGGACAAGAAATAATTAGATCAACATCACCTGGAGATATGGTGGTTAAGATCGTTTATGATGAGCTGGTCAGTTTATTAGGGGCAAAAAATAATGATGTAAATCTTAATGCGGTTCCTCCAGTGCCAATGATGCTAGTTGGATTACAAGGTTCTGGTAAAACAACAACTACTGCTAAACTTGCAAGGTATCTAGAAAATACGAAAAAAAAGAAAGTTATGATGGTTAGCTTAGATATCTATAGGCCTGCCGCCCAAGAACAATTAAAATCTTTAGGGGAACAAAATAATATTTTAACTCTTCCTATAATTGAAGGCCAACAACCAGCTGATATTTGTCAAAGAGCTATAAGTGCAGCTAATTTGAATGGTGCTGATATTATATTATTTGATACTGCAGGTAGGACGCAGATTGATTTACAAATGATGAGTGAAATCAAACAAATTGAAAAAACAATTAATCCTATAGAGACATTATTGGTTGCAGATTCTCTTACTGGACAGGTAGCAGCATCTGTTGCAAAAGAATTTAAAAATACTGTAAATATCTCTGGAATAATTTTAACTAGAGCAGATGGTGATGCTAGAGGTGGAGCGGCTGTGAGTATGAAATTTGTGTCTCAAGTTCCAATTAAATTTTTAGGAGTAGGTGAAAAAATAGAAAACCTTGAAGTATTTCATCCAGATAGAATTGCTAACAGAATTTTGGGAATGGGAGATATCGTATCTCTTGTAGAAAAAGCTGCACAAGATCTCGGTGAAGAAAATATCAAAAAAGCTGAAGAAAATTTAAAAAAAGGACAATTTTCAATGCAAGATTATTTAACCCAACTAAGACAAATGAAAAAAATGGGAGGTATAGAGGGAGTAATGTCTTTCATGCCAGGTATATCTAAAGTTAAGTCTCAAATGGATGCAGCAGGTATAGATGAGAGCATTATAACAAAAAATGAAGCGATAATTTTGTCAATGACAAAAAAAGAGAGAGAGAACCCAAAAATAATTGATGGTTCTCGAAAAAAAAGAATTGCTAATGGTTCTGGGACAGATCCAGCCACTATCAATAAATTGTTAAAGCAATTTAAAATGATGTCTGAAATGATGAAAAAGATGTCCAAAGGAAATCTGAAAGGTATGTCTGATAAAGGAATACCGCCAGAATTATTTAATCAATTAAAATAAAAAAAGGAGAGTAAATGTTAAAGTTAAGGTTATCAAGAGGTGGAACAAAAAAGAGACCCATATATAAAGTTGTTGTAGCAGATAGTCGTTTTGCAAGAGATGGAAGATTTATTGAAAAAGTTGGTTTTTTCAATCCATTACTTCCTAAAGAAAAAAAAGACAGAATTGGACTTGAGGCAGAAAGAATTAAATATTGGCTAGGTCAGGGTGCTCAACCAACAACTAGAGTGGCAAGAATTTTAGGTGAAAATGAATTAATGCCTATGCCTGCTAATGGAAATAATCCTCAAAAAGCAGTTCCAAAAAAAGATAGAAAAAAAGAAGGATCTGAAGAAGCTCCAAAAGCAGAAGCTAAAAAAGAAGAAGCTCCAAAAGCAGAAGCTAAAAAAGAAGAAGCTCCAAAAGCAGAAGCTAAAAAAGAAGAAGCTCCAAAAGCAGATGCTAAAAAAGAAGAAGCTCCAAAAGCAGATGCAGCTCCAAAAGTAGAAGCTAAAAAAGAAGAAGCTCCAAAAAAGGAAAAAAAATAATATAAAGTTTTTCTATGTTTCAAGCTCAAGTATTTACTCTTTATCCAGAAGTTTTTCCTGGACCTTTATCTAAAGGTCTTTACGGAAAAGCTTTGTCTAATAAATTGTGGAACTTAAGTGTAATAAATATTAGAGATGCAGCCACCGATAAACATAAAACAGTTGATGATACTCCTTACGGAGGGGGAACAGGAATGTTGTTAAAAGCTGATGTTTTAGCAAATACACTTGATCAAAATGTCAAAAAGGGAGAGAGGATTTTTTATCTTTCACCTAAAGGTAAAAAATTTGATCAAAAACTTGCTCAAGATCTGTCAAAAGAAAAATCTATATCTTTAATATGTGGTCATTTCGAAGGGGTGGATGAAAGAGTTTTAACTACAAGGAATATTGAAGAAATAAGTATAGGAGATTATGTCCTGTCCGGAGGTGAAACTGCTGCATTAGTAGTGCTTGATAGTATTTTAAGACTTCTGCCAGGAGTTTTAGGAAATGATAAATCTTCAATCGATGAAACCTTTGAAAATGGTCTTTTAGAATATCCTCAGTATACAAAACCTCAAATATGGGAGGAAAAATCAGTACCGGAGGTATTATTATCTGGAGATCATAGTAAAATTAAAGACTGGCGTTTATCCCAATCTGAGGCTATAACACGCGACCGAAGACCAGATTTGTGGCAAAAATATAAGAAAGATTGATTTGTTAAATATTAAAATGAAAAATATAGAAGAGATAAACCAACATAACGTTAAAAAAATCCTCTCAGAAAAGAAAATTCCTGATTTTTTTCCTGGAGATGTAGTTAAAGTTGGTGTCAGAATTACAGAAGGTAAAAAAGAGAGAATTCAATATTTTGAAGGTGTTTGTATTGCTAAGAAAAATAGAGACTTAAATTCATCTTTTACTGTGAGAAAAATATCTTTTGGAGAAGGCGTTGAAAGAACTTTTCCATTATATGGTACAGTAATTGATACGATCAAAGTAATTCGATCAGGGAAAGTAAGAAGAGCAAAACTTTATTATTTAAGAGATAGAACTGGTAAATCAGCAAGAATTGCAGAAAAAATCAGAAAAAAAATTGGAATAGATATCGATATTAAACCTGAGACTGTGACTGAAGAAAATTTAGCTCCTGTAACAGATGCTAAAAAAGAAGAAGCTCCAAAAGCAGATGCAGCAACAGTAACAGCTGCAGAAGCTAAAAAAGTAGAAGCTCCCAAAGTGGAAGCTAAAACAGAAAAAAAACTTGAAAATACACCAGAAAAAAAATAATTTTTTTTTCAATGCCCCATACTCTTTACGATAAAATTTGGATCGATCACTTAGTAGATCAACACGAAGATGGGACTGCTTTATTATTTGTTGATAGACATTTAGTTCATGAAGTTACTAGTCCCCAAGCTTTTGAGGGACTAAGAAATTCTGAACGTAAAGTTAGACATCCAAACTTAACTCTTGCAGTTGCAGATCACAATGTTCCTACAACAGATAGGTCTCAGGGCATTTCCGACAAAGAGTCAAAGATACAAGTTGAAACTTTAGAAGCCAATTGTAAAGAATTTGGTGTTCAACTTTTTGGAATGGATGATAAGAGACAAGGTATTGTTCATGTTACTGGCCCTGAGCAAGGCTTTACTCAACCGGGTACGGTTATAGTTTGTGGTGATAGTCATACTGCTACTCATGGTGCATTTGGTGCGTTGGCATTTGGAATTGGAACTTCAGAAGTAGAACACGTTTTAGCAACACAAACATTAGTTCAGAAAAAAGCAAAAAATTTTAGAATAAACGTAAATGGCGAACTTCCAGTAGGTGTTACATCTAAAGATGTAATTCTTCAAATTATTGGCAAAATTGGTACAGCAGGTGGAACAGGTTGTGTTATAGAGTATGCGGGTGATTTAATTAAATCATTGAGTGTTGAACAAAGAATGACGATTTGTAATATGACAATTGAAGGTGGTGCTAGGGCGGGACTCATAGCTCCAGATGAAAAAATATTTGAATATCTAAAAGGTAGACCAATGTCACCAAAAGGAAAAAATTGGGACAAAGCATTAGAATATTGGAAAAATTTAAATACTGACAAAGGTGCTAAATTTGACAAAGAAATAAATTTAAAAGCTGATGAAATTGTGCCTATGATAACTTGGGGCACATCACCTCAAGATGTGATTACTATTGATGAAAAAGTGCCAAATCCACAAAACGAGAAGGACGAAGATAAAAAAAACTCTTTAGAAAGAGCTTTAAATTATATGGGTTTAAAACCAAATATGGCTGCTAAAGATATCAAGATAGATAAAGTTTTTATAGGCAGCTGTACGAATGGAAGAATAGAAGATCTAAGAGAGGCTGCTAAAATTTTAAAAGATAAGAAAATAGCCCCACACGTTCATGCAATGGTCGTTCCGGGATCGGGATTAGTTAAAGAGCAAGCTGAACAGGAGGGATTGGATAAAATTTTTGTAAAATCAGGTTTTGAATGGAGAGAACCTGGTTGCTCAATGTGTTTAGCAATGAATGCAGATAAATTAAAACCTGAGGAGAGATGTGCCTCAACATCAAACAGAAATTTTGAAGGTAGACAAGGCAGAGGTGGAAGAACTCATTTGGTAAGCCCAGGTATGGCAGCTGCAGCAGCAATATCTGGAAACCTTGATGATGTGAGAAAGTATCAAAATTAACATGCAAAAATTTAATACATTAAAAAGTATACCTGCTTATCTTCCAATAGTTAATATAGATACGGATATGATTATTCCAAAACAATTTTTAAAAACAATTAAAAGAACAGGTTTAGGTAAAAATTTGTTTTTTGAAATGAGATATGATGACAAA
>JACWDG010000014.1 GCA_014654245.1 Pelagibacterales bacterium SAG-MED09 | reverse complement strand
TTCAGTTTTTAACTCATCTAAATAAACTGACATATTAATTGCTAAACCCTCAGAACCAAAAATATTACCAGCTTTTAACGTTTCGAATAAATTTTTTTGCCAAGATGTCCATCCTGGAGAGTTAGCCTCGAGTGAGAAAACTCCAATATTTATATGAGGTGCAAAAGCAAGTTTACGAGCTTTTGAATAGCCAATTTTTGATTTCACTGCATGTTTAAAATTTTGAGAATTGATAATCGCAAGTTTTCCAAATAACCAATTTACCTTAGAGGTAATTCTATAACCTTGCCCTATAGTTTGAGTAATTCCTAATTTACCATCATCACATGCTTTAAAATAAAGTTCTATGGAGTGCCAATCATTTACCCAAGCATCACAATCAATCCACAAATACTTGTTATAATTAGGAAAATATCTTGGTAGAAATGCTCTTGAAACCTGACTTTTAAGCCACTCTTTATTTTTAACTTTATAGCCTGGAACTTTAATATCCCACTCTGCGGGTTTTACCTCGTCTACTTTTTTAAGAAGTGCTTCTTTCTGTTTATCTTCAAGCCCAGCATCTAATATACAAATTGCAATATTTTCACTTTCTTTAAATTGTTTTATAGAGTTTACTAGTTCATCTAGTAAAGGGTAATAATTGGCATCTGCTAGTGAAACAATTACATTTTTTTTCATTAAAGAACATCTTCAAGATCATCATCGTTATCCTGAACTTTTTCATTTTTGTTTTGTTTTTTTAATCTTTGGTAATGAATAAAACTTATTGGTAATAAGGTTAAATAAATTAATACACTAATCGTTATAACATTAAAGGTGTAGATCAGTAATAAACCAAAAAATAGTACAATTCCAAAAAGTAAAAAGATTGTAGTCTTTCTTGGAATTACTATCTTTTTAAATGAGTAACTTGGAAATTTACTTATCAACAAAAATGAAGTTAAAACAAAAAATATTGGAACGATAATATCATAATTAATTTTAAAAAAACTTAAACCACTTAAGCTATAAATTAATGGTGTTAAAACTAAAATACCTCCTGCCGGTGATGGTACTCCTTCAAAAAAATTGTCTCTCCAAGAAGGATCATGACTAGAATTAATATTAAATCTTGCAAGTCTTAAAGCAACACAGATTACATATACCAAACATAACAGCCAACCAAATCTTCCAATTGTATTTAGTTTCCAAAAATACATTATAAATGCTGGAGCTACCCCAAAACTTATCATATCTGTTAAAGAATCTAATTCTTTACCAACTTTAGATGTACCTTTAATTAGCCTTGCTATTCTTCCATCTAAACCATCTATTAAAGCAGCAAAAATTATTGCAATAATTGCATATTCAAATTTTCCATCTAGTGCAAATCTAATTGAAGTTAAACCTATACAAACTCCAAAAAGTGTAAGCATATTTGGTAACAGCATTCTTGCGTTTTTTTTATCTGTAATAACTTTAAAATTATTTTTTTGTGGTTGCATAATTATTTCTTAGCTAAAAGAGTTTCTCCTGAAATTGCACGCTGTCCAATCTTGACTAATGGTTGATAATTTTCATAATAAATATCTGCTCTACTACCAAATCTTATCATACCAATTCTTTCACCCTGAGCTAGCTCTTGATTTTTGTTTGATTCACATACTATTCGTCTTGCTATAAGACCTGCAATTTGAACAATAATAATTTCATTCCCGTGAACATCTTTAATTTTGTAATAATTTCTTTCATTATCTTCACTTGCTTTATCTAATGAGGCATTAAAAAATTTTCCTGGTTTATATAAAATCTCTTCTATTTGACCTTTGCATGGAGTTCTATTTACGTGACAATCAAAAACATTCATAAAAATACTAATTTTATTAAATCTTTTATTTTCTAAATTTAATTCTTTTGGACCATTTACTTCTTCAACTTTAATTACCTCACCATCTGCAGG
This sequence comes from Pelagibacterales bacterium SAG-MED09, assembly GCA_014654245.1. Taxonomy (GTDB): domain Bacteria; phylum Pseudomonadota; class Alphaproteobacteria; order Pelagibacterales; family Pelagibacteraceae; genus Pelagibacter. The sequence continues at coordinate 16,495 of JACWDG010000014.1, read as the reverse complement.
GCTAACTAAATAATTGTCATCTTTAATAATTACTCTTTCTGGATCCCTAAAGAAATAATAAACCCAAACACTTAGAACTAGTCCAATTAATCCGAGGAAGTTGCTGAGACTATAAAGTATTATTGTCAATACTATAGCGATTACGATAAATTTATAACCCTCTGAGTGGAGTTTTGGAAAAATTTTACTAATCATATTCTTCTATTTGATAATTTGTGATTAATATGTATATAAAATATCTAAATTCAATTAATAAGATGTATTTCATATAAATGAGTAAAATCACTATAAAAAATCCAATTGTTGAGCTAGATGGTGATGAAATGACCCGAATAATATGGGAGTTTATCAAAAAAAAATTAATTTTACCTTATCTAGATCTTGGTATTGAATATTACGATCTTGGAATGAAAAGTAGAGATAATACAGAAGATCAAATAACGATAGAATCTGCAAATGCAATCAAAAATATAGGTGTTGGAATTAAATGTGCAACAATAACTCCGGATGAAGCAAGAGTTGAAGAATTTAAATTAAAAAAGATGTGGAGATCCCCGAATGGTACAATTAGAAATATTATTGGGGGTACGGTATTTAGAGAGCCAATTATTTGTAAAAATATACCAAAACTAGTTCCATCTTGGACAGATCCAGTTGTCATTGGGAGACATGCATTTGGTGACCAGTATAGAGCTACGGACTTTAAAGTTCCTGGAAAAGGAAAAATGGAAGTTAAGTGGACATCTGAAGATGGAAAAGATGAAATCAAATATGAAGTATTCAATTTTACAGGCCCTGGTATTGCTTTGTCTATGTATAATTTAGATAAATCAATTCAAGATTTTGCCAGATCTTGTTTTAGTTATGGATTAATGAAAAAATGGCCAGTTTACATGTCTACTAAAAATACAATTTTAAAAAAATATGATGGAAGATTTAAAGATATTTTTCAAGAAATATTTGATGACGAATATAAAGAAGATTTTAAAAAAAATAATATAACTTACGAACATAGATTAATTGATGACATGGTTGCATGTGCAATGAAATGGAGTGGTAAATATATTTGGGCTTGCAAGAACTATGATGGAGATGTTCAGTCTGATACTATGGCACAAGGTTATGGTTCTCTAGGATTGATGACTAGTACGCTCTTAACTCCTGACGGTAAAACTATGGAAGCAGAAGCGGCTCACGGAACTGTAACAAGACACTACAGAATGCATCAGCAAGGTAAAGAAACTTCAACAAATCCCATCGCATCTATTTTTGCTTGGACTAGAGGACTGGCTCATAGAGGAAAACTTGACAGAAACGATGAGTTAATTAAATTTGCAAATACATTGGAGAATGTTTGTATAGAATGTGTTGAAGGTGGAGACATGACTAAAGACTTAGCAATTTTAGTTGGTCCATCAAGTAAATATTTAACAACAAATCAATTTTTAGATAAAATTGATGGTAATCTTAAAAAAAAATTAAATTAGTTTTTTAATTCTTTTAATCGCTTCATCAATTTTTGTATGATCTTGTCCACCAGCTTGAGCAAAATCTTTTCTTCCTCCACCACCTTTACCACCAATAATTTCTGAACCTACTTTAACAAAATTAACTGCATCAAACTTACTTGTAAATTTACCTGTTACTCCAACTGCTAACCCTACCTTGTCATCTTTATTTGCAAACACAACAACAATACCTTCACCTAAATCTTTTTTACCTTTATCTACAAGTTTTCTTAATTCTTTTGGAGGTAGTCCATCTATTTTTTGAAGTCTTAGTTTAACTCCATTAATTTCTTCATCTTGAATAATGTTTTTGGATTTATCTGCTAAAATTGTGTTAACAGAAATAGTTTCTAATTGTTTGGTTAAATTTTTAATTAAAGTTTTTTGATCAGTTTCATCTAAACTTGGTTTTACTCCCAATTTAATAATTTGCTGACTTAAATCTTTAATTGTTTCCTCATCTTTTTCTGCAGATAAACTTGATAATTTTTCTTTATTTTGTAGATATTCTTCTAATTGCTTATCTCTTAGTGCCTCAATTCTTCTTACTCCTGCAGCAATTGAGGATTGGCTAATAATCTTAAATTTACCAATGTCACCAGTATTTTTAACATGTGTTCCGCCACATAGTTCAGTTGAAAAATAATTACCATCCTCATCTCCCATTGAAAGAACTCTTACTTCATCTCCATATTTTTCACCAAATAATGCTAGAGCTCCGTTTTTAACAGCCTCATCAGGTGTCATTAATCTAGTTTTTACCTCAGATTTTTTTGAAACCATTGTATTCACAAACTCCTCTATTTTATCAATTTCCTCACTTACAATTGGTTTCATGTGACTGAAATCAAATCTTAACCTATTTGGCTCAACCAAAGATCCCTTTTGTGTTACATGGGTACCAAGAACTCTTCTTAAAGACTCGTGTAATAGATGTGTTGCTGAGTGATAAGCGCGAGTATTATCTCTTCTTTCTACATCAATTTTTAATTCTACATTTTCCTGTAATTTTATAGATCCCCTCTTAACTTTTCCGTAATGGATAAATAAATCTCCTAATTTTTTTTGAACATCTGTTACTTCAAAACTAAAGTCATTTGACACTATTTCACCAGTATCACCAACTTGACCTCCTGACTCACCGTAGAATGGAGTTTGATTTACTATTATCATTCCCTCATCATTTTTCTTTAATTGATCAACTTCTTTATTATCTTTTAAGAGAGATAAAACTATACCTTCAGCTTGATTAGTTTCGTATCCTAAAAATTCAGTTGTTTCTAACTTGTCTTTAATTCCAAACCAGATATTCTCAACCGCAGTATCTCCAGAACCTTTCCAATTTTTTTTAGCAAGCTCTCTACTTTCTTTCATCAAAGATTGAAACTTTTTGGTATCGATTGACATTGATTTATTTTTTAAAATATCTTCTGTAAGATCTAATGGAAAACCGTATGTGTCATATAATTTAAAAGCTACCTCTCCTGGTAAAACTTTGTCTATCTTAGATATTTCTTCATTTAAAATTTTTATTCCTCTATCTAGGAGAACTAAGAATTTTTCTTCTTCCATCTTTAAAGTTTCTTTAATTAAAGACTCAGCTCTTAAAAGTTCTGTATAGTTTCCAGACATTTCATTTTTAAGAGTATCAAACAAATTATAAAAAACTGGTTTCTTTGATCCTAGTAGATGAGAGTGTCTCATTCCTCTTCTCATTATTCTTCGAAGAACATATCCTCTACCTTCATTAGATGGCAAAACACCTTCGGCAATTAAAAATGAGCTTGCTCTTAAATGATCAGCAATTACTCTAAAACTTGATAAATTATTTTGGTCTGGTTTTTTTTTAACTATGTCTGACGTAGATTGAATAAGTTTTTTGAAATGATCTGTTTCATAGTTGTCATGCGTTCCTTGTAATAGAGCAGCTATTCTTTCTAAGCCCATTCCAGTATCAACAGATGGTTTTGGAAGATCTATTCTCTTTTCCTTTGAGATTTGTTCATACTGCATAAAAACTAAATTCCAGATTTCTATAAACCTGTCACCATCCTCGTCTTTTGTACCTGGCAAACCTCCTTTTAAATGATTTCCATGGTCATAGAAAATTTCTGAACATGGACCACAAGGGCCTGTTTCACCCATTGACCAAAAATTATCTGATGTAGAAATTCTTATTATTCTATCATCACTAAAACCTGCTATTTTCTTCCATAAATTGAATGCTTCATCATCTTCATGGAAAACAGTTACGTAAAGTTTATTTTTATCTATTCCAAAATCTTTTGTAATTAAATCCCAAGCATAGTGAATTGCTTTTTCTTTAAAATAATCACCAAACGAAAAATTTCCTAACATCTCAAAAAAAGTATGATGTCTGGGTGTATATCCAACATTTTCTAAATCATTGTGTTTACCACCTGCTCTTACACATTTTTGTGAAGTTGTTGCCCTTTGATATTCTCTTTTTTCTAACCCGGTAAATACGTTTTTGAATTGAACCATGCCAGAGTTTGCAAACATCAATGTTGGATCATTATTTGGAACTAAATTACTAGACTCCACAATCTTATGGTCATTTTTCTCAAAATATTTTAAGAAAGTTTCTCTTATTTGATTTAATGATTTCTGAGCCATATTTTTAAAATACAGCTTTTTTATTTTATGTCTAGATAACGATAAGGGGGTAAAGGCGCTTAAAATAAGCGCCTTTATAATTTAAAGATTACCTTTAATTCTAATTCTTTTTAGGAGGAGTAGCTTCTTTTTCAGCTTCTTCTTTTTCAGCTACTTTCTTCTCTTTTTCAATTTTTTCAGGACTTAATGGATTTCCTTCAATCTTTTTAGAAATCACACCAGCTTTTTCCCTAATTGCCATTTCAATTTCTGCAGCAACTTGTGGATTTTGAGCTAAATAGACTTTGGCATTTTCTCTTCCTTGTCCTATTTTTTCTCCTTTGTAAGCATACCATGCTCCTGATTTTTCAATAATATCAGCTTTAGCACCTAGGTCGACTAACTCGCCCATTTTGCTAATTCCTTTTCCATACATCAGGTCAAACTCAACAACTTTAAATGGTGGCGCAACTTTATTTTTAACTACTTTAACTCTTGTAGAGTTTCCAATAATTTCATCTTTATCTTTGATGGCACCAATCCTTCTAATGTCCATTCTTACAGATGAATAAAATTTAAGTGCATTTCCACCTGATGTTGTTTCAGGACTTCCAAACATAACTCCAATTTTCATTCTAATTTGGTTAATGAAAATCATCATTGTATTTGTATTTGAAATTGAACCAGTTAACTTTCTTAAAGCCTGACTCATTAATCTTGATTGAAGACCCACATGATGATCACCCATCTCGCCTTCAATTTCAGCTCTTGGAGTTAAAGCTGCAACAGAGTCAATTACGATTACTGAAATAGAGCCTGATTTTACTAGCGTATCAGCTATTTCTAAAGCTTGTTCACCTGCATCTGGTTGAGAGATTAAAAGCTCTTCAGTGTTCACTCCTAATTTTTTTGCATAAACTGGATCTAAAGCATGTTCTGCATCAACAAATGCACAAATGCCACCGGCCTTTTGGGCTTCAGCAACAACTTGTAATGCTAATGTTGTTTTTCCAGAAGACTCTGGTCCATAAACTTCTACAATTCTTCCTTTAGGTAATCCGCCTATCCCTAAAGCTAAATCTAAACTTAGAGATCCTGTAGATATCGACTCTATATCCATAGCTCTTTTCTCACCAAGCTTCATAACTGAACCTTTTCCAAAATTGTCAGTTATTTGGCTGATCGCAGCATCTAATGCTTTATTCTTTTCCTTAATATCCATTTCTTGATCTTTAGTAGATTTAACTACCTTTAAATTATTTTTTGTCATTTTTGCCCTTTTTTATTGCTTTTTTTAACACTCGAATCATAAAATAAATGTACACATTTTGTTCTCATTAGCAAGAACAATCTATTTAAGCCAAAAAATAGAGGTATTTAGTTTATTTTTAGATATTCGCTATGAAGTAAACCAACTGATTTTAACAGATTAAACTTTGAAAGAATGAAGTTTCTTTCTGAATTAGCCAGTGAAATCTGAGCATTAAGAAGAAGTGAATTTGATTGTATCACCTCCAAAGTAGTTCTTCCAGCTCCACTATTATATTCAGCGGAAATTCCTTCATTCGCGATTTCAGCAGCTCTTACTTGTGCTTGAACTGAATTTAATAAACTTTTATTTGATTGATAACTTGACCAAGCACTAGCAACATTTGTTTGGTTTTGTTTTGTTACACTATCTAAAATTAATCTAGATCTTGTTTCTAAACTTGAGCTTTTGTTTAATGAAGCTAAATTTTTTCCACCTGAATAAAATGGCCATGTAATTGTTGCCTTAAGTGTATCTTTTTCTCTCTCATTATATGTGACACTTAAATCATCAGTGTATAATCTTTCTAAAGATAAATTTGCACTTGGAGCTAGATCTGATTTTGCAATAGTTTTATCCTTTTGAGCTTGCTCAAATTCCAACCGGGCTATAATTAAATCAGGATTATTCTTCTTAGAAAGTTCTATAGCTGAATTAAGACTACTTGGTAAAGGATATTCATTTATTGAATCTTTATCTAAAGATTTAGTGTCATTTAAAGTACCAATTATATTTTCATAATTTAGTTTACTAGTTAATAATCCATTTTCAGCTTGAATTAATTTTGCTTGAGCTTCTGCTAATGAAGATTCTGATTGAGATACATCAGATAAAGTAATTTGTCCTCTTTCAACTCTAATTCGATCTGTCTCAACCTGCCTACTTAAAAGCTCAACATTATCTCTATTAATATTTAATTTTTCATTAGCCAAAACTAAACCCGTATAGGCCTCAGTAGATTTATATAAAATATCCTGTTCTTTTTTTAATAATTTGGTTTTTGCTAGTTTCAAGCCTATTTTACTTTTTGATAATTCTGCACCTCTTCCAAAGTCAATTAAAGTTTGCGAAATAGAAATAGATTTTGTTACTGGGTCAACATCATTAATAGATGCATCCCCACCAGATTGATTGGTAAGTTTATTCGTATCCTCTTGGCTTTTAGTTCCTGATAAAGTAACTGTTGGAAGATAATTTCCTTGAGAAATTTTTAATTCTTGTTCTGAAATATTCAAATTTTCTCTTTCAGCATTTAATTCAGAATTGTTTTTAAATGCTTTAGATAAAGCATTAGAAAAACTTTCTGCATTTGCGTTTGCAGTAACTAATAAAGAACTTATTAAGATTAATAAAATTTTTTTCATTTCTTTTTATATACAGCAGATTTAATTTGATGGTTACTATTTAAATTAAATATAATGGACGCATATTTTGGCATATTTCTAAACATATTTTGAGTTATTCTTTGATAAGTTTGCATAAAGTTTAATACGTCTTCTCTACTCATTATTTTTGATTTCACTTTACTTTTAATCCAAAGTTTTCTTTCTTGTTTTAATCTCCATTTTTGTAACAAGCTAAAATTTTTTGCTTTCAAATAAATTAAACAATTTAATTGTGAATACAATTTTTTATACTTTGATTTCAATTGGTAGTTAACGTACTTTCTCCAAACCTGTTTTTGGTCTTTTGTCTTTTCCATTGAATTAATTGTTTTCTTTAAAGTAGTATTTTTTTCTGATTTTGCACCAACACACCATCCTTCAAAAATAATTACATCTGGTCTATTTTTTAAATCATACCATTTTTTTTTATTACATCTGTCATCAACAGCTTTATTAAACGTTGGTAATTTTAATCTTTTAAATTTATTACTTTTTGATTTTCTGAAGAAATTCAACATCATATTAATGTCATGAGTTCCTGGTACGCCTCTAGTTAAAAGCATAGGATGTACTCTTTTTGATAAATTTGTTCGCTCTTTTCTTGTTTTATAAAAATCGTCTATTGAGATCCTAAAAACATTTAATTTAAAGTACTTAGTTAAAATAATCTTTATTAGTGAACTAATTGTTGTTTTTCCAGTACCCTGACCTCCTGCTAATCCTACAAAATATGGTTTTTTTTTATCGGATTTTTTACTTATCCAAAAACATAATGGAATTAAAAAAGATTTTATCATTCTTTCTTTATTCTTAAATTTATCAGTTTTTGTTTCTTGAGATTTAATAAACTTTAAACAATCTTTTTTAACTTTATCAAAACAATCAACTGTTAATTTCATTGAAATTTTATTTTTTCTGATCCATTGGATGATTCTTGCCATCGAAGAAAGCTATCTCTTTTACATCATCTACATTAACTTCATCAACACATCCTAAATTAAAACCAGTCATTGCAGGTGCGCTTCTTGGATTATGATGAGTATAGATTCCACATTCAGTACAAAAGTAATGATTAGCAACTTTTGTATGATACTGATAAAGTTTTAATTTATCTTTTCCTTTAGTAACTTTAAAATCTTCATTTTTAACCATGCCCATAGTTGCATTTTTTCTTTTACAAATAGAACAATTGCATCTTACTATTTTTGCTAATTCATTTATTGAAGAATTAATTTCAGCCTCTATAGCCCCACAATGACACTTTAATTTCATTCTTCTCCCTTCATTTAGTTTTTAATTTATCCTTTTTTATAATTCTACTCTATACATGACTTCATTTCTTTTAAGCATTGGTAAAGTAAATGGTGAATTGTAAGATGCTCTTATTGGAGGGCTTAGAACAGTTATGTTGTCTTGTTTAAGCTCTTTTTCTAAAATATCTTTATTTTTTAAAAAATTTTTGTCTGAAGATCTGCCCGAATATTTAATTACTGCATAATATCCACCCTCAATAGTTAAAATTTCTATTTCTGCGTTTGAGGGTTTTGGTGCATTATCTTTATTAAATTTCAATGGCAGATAAAATTGCATTGTCATATTTCCATTTTTAATTTCTTGAGTTACTGGAACTGTCATTTTTATTTCTTCTTTTTGTTCATTATTTCCTGAAATATAATTAAATAGTTTCCTAAAAGCATTACCTTGTATGGAATTTGTTTCAATAACTAGACGATCAGAATATTTTCTAATTTCATAGTTTTTATTTTCTTTTACTACTTTATAATTTGCTTCTTCATACGCCATACTTTGAGAGTTTAATGTTATTACTGAGATTAAAATTAATAAAATTTTTTTCATTTTGAATTATTTAAACTATCTCTGGTTGAAGTTATCCACAACCATACAAAATGTAGTTTTGATGTTCACGTTTTGATTCACTTTTGATTCAATTACGGACTCAAAATACAACCTCTTGCGTGTATTGTATAAATAGTCTATAAATAAGAACAAAACAAGAACATGAAACTCACTATTCCCTATTATCTTCATAAAGCTGGTGCTGGTTTTCCCTCGCCTGCCACTGATTATATTGAAGAAGACATCGATCTAAACATGCATTTAATTAGAAATGTTCCAGCAACCTTCATCATTAGAGTGCAAGGTAAATCCATGGTGGATGTTGGAATTAATGATGGTGACTTATTAGTTGTTGATAAAAGTTTAAAACCAAAAAACTTTTCAACAGTGATTGCGAATGTTCATGATGAACTTGTTGTCAAAACTTTAGTTCAAGAAAGAGATAAAAAATTTCTAACATCAGGATCTAAAGATTTTTCAAGTAGAATTTTAATTAATGAAGAAGAAGATGTTTTTATTTGGGGGGTTGTAACTTATGTCATCCATTCAACGTACTAAAAAATTAGCTCTAGTTGATTGTAACTCTTTTTATGTTTCTTGTGAAAGATTGTTCAATCCGAGAATAAGAAAAAAACCTGTTGTTGTTTTATCCAATAATGATGGTTGTATTATCTCAAGATCTAATGAAGCAAAAGCTTTAGGAATAAAAATGGGTGAACCTTATTTTAAAGCAAAAGATATTATTATAAAAAATAAAGTTGAAGTTTTTTCATCAAACTATTCCTTATATGGTGATTTATCAAGGAGAGTAATGAGAACTCTTAAAAGATTTAACTCTGAAATAGAAGTTTATTCAATTGATGAAGCATTTATAGATTTATCAAGCTTTCCAGACTCAGAAGTAGAAAAGGTTGGAAAAGAGATTAGAGAAACAGTGTTGCAGTGGACTGGCATTCCAACCAGTATTGGAATTGCTAAAACAAAAACATTAAGCAAAGTTGCAAATCATATTGCAAAGAAAAAAATCTCGGGTGTTACTAGTTTAATTGGAATAGAAAATATTGACTCTATATTAGAAAAAATAGATATCAATGATGTATGGGGTGTTGGTAGACAGCTTACAAAATTTTATCAGAAAAACGGAATTTATAATGCTAAACAACTTAAAAATAAATCTAATACATGGATTAAAAAATGTTCAAATGTTTTAAGCTCAAGAACTGCGATGGAGCTCAGAGGTATTCCTTGTATTAATTTAGAAACTACACAAACAAAAAGAAAAAGTTGTGTAGTTTCGAGATCATTTGGAAAGAGAATAGAAAAGTTTCAAGAATTAAAAGAAGCAGTTGCAAATTATTGTCTAAATGCGTCTGAAAAAATTAGATCAGAGTCTTTAGTTGCAAAAGCGATTACTGTATTTGTTAGAACTAGTCCTTTCCAAAGAAATTATGGTTACTATTCAAATGCAAAGACAGTTGATTTTCCTATTGCAACAAATAATAGTATTGAAATTGTTAAGACTACCATTTCAATTTTAGAAATGATTTTTAAAAACGGTTATCAATATCAGAAAGCAGGAGTTATGCTTACAGGATTGCGAAATGATGATGGCAGAAAAAATTTATTTTCATCTAAGAAAGATGAAAAGATAAAAAGTTTAATGCAATCAATTGATAACACTAATTACAGATATGGAAGATCAACACTAAGTCTCGCAAGTGCTGGTGTTCATAAAAAATGGAATATGCGAAGACAATATTCTTCTAAGATAGATACTGCTGATTTTTATTGTTTGCCTACAATAAAAACTAATTAAATAAGTTTTTCATCCACATAAACACAACATTTTTCAGGGGGAATATATAGATTTACCTCATTTTCAGAGATGGGCTTTTCACGATCAATTTTAGATTTAATTATCTTATTTTCTAAAGTAGATGTAAGTAGCTTAAAATTACCAAAATCTTCAATTCTGTTGATCTTAACTTTAACAGTATTGTGACTCTCTTTATCTGCAATATCAATAAACTCAGATCTTATACCCAATTTTACGTGTTTATTTTTTACTTTGGATAGATCAGTGTTTGTTTTAATTTTAATTGATCCAATATTGACTTCATTTGAGGAAATGATTTCTGAATCAAATAGATTCATTGCTGGCGATCCAATAAAATATCCTACAAATGTAGTATTAGGTCTTTCAAAAAGCTCTTTTGGTGAACCAGCTTGTACAACTTCTCCCTCGCTCATTACAATTATGTTATCAGCAAATGTCATAGCTTCATTCTGATCATGGGTTACATAAACTAATGTTGTCTTAAACTCTTCGTTAATTTCTTTAAGTTTTCTTCTTAATCTAAATTTTAAATCAGGGTCGATAACTGTTAATGGTTCATCCATTAAAACTGCAGCTACATCCTCTCTAACCAATCCACGTCCAAGAGATATTAATTGTTTTTGATCAGCTGTAAGTTTTCTTGCAGGAGAATTTAGAAAAGATTGTAAATTTAAAGTATCAGCAACAGATTTAACTCTTTCATCAATTTTATTCTGAGAAAAATCTCTGCACTTTAGTGGGAATGCTAAATTTTCATAGACCGTCATTGTATTATAAATAACTGGAAATTGAAAAACTTGAGCTATATTTCTACTTTCAGTTTTAAGATCAGTGACATCTTTATCATCAAATAATATATTTCCCGCAGTCGGTCTTACTAAACCAGAGACAATATTTAGCATGGTTGTTTTTCCACATCCTGAGGGTCCTAAAATCGCATATCTTTTTCCATCTTGCCAAGTCATAGAAAATGGATTTAATGCATATATAGGATTTGGGTCATTTGAGTTATAAGAGTGAGAAATATTATTTAAATCAATTTTAGACATAGGAACCTCCAAATGGAGATGATGCTAAAATTCCGCTTTCATTAAATGCATAAAATTTATTTGTATTAAAATTGATTTTTACTTTATCGTGAATATTAAAATTCATAACTTCTTCTATTGAAGTAATAATTTTTGCATCTCCTCTTTTAAGATGAAGTAAAGTTTCAGAGCCACTAATTTCTGCGAGTTCTACTTCAAACTCAAATCCATTATCGCTTAATTCAATATCAGAAGCTCTTATACCTAAATTAAAGTTTTTATCTGTTAATTTAGATAAATGTTGTGGGATATCGATATCGATCCCCTCAAATTTAATTTTGTTTTCACCTATATTGGCTTTTAAAATATTCATTGGTGGATCATTAGAAATTTCAGCAACTTTTAATGTTTTTGGATTTTCAAAGATCTCTTTCGCTTCTCCAACTTGTAATACTTTTCCCTCATCTAGAACAGTAACTTCGCCATTAAGCTCCATTGCCTCCCTTGGATCTGTTGTTGAAAAAATAACAATACTTTCTTCAGATAAGCCTTGGGAAAAAATATTTTTAAATTCTTCTCTTAATTGTTCTCTTAATTTATAATCTAAGTTCACTAAAGGCTCATCTAGCAATAAAATCTTTGCGTTCTTTACCAAAGATCTTGCCAAAGAAACTCTTTGTTGTTGACCTCCAGATAATTCTTGAATTTTTCTGCTTTCATAGCCTTCTAAACCAACTGATTTAAGTGATTTTGAGACTACATCATTTATTTCATAATTATCTACTTTCCTTTGTTTTAAAGGGAATGCAACGTTATCAAAAACATTAAGATGAGGATAATTAATGAATTGTTGATAAACCATTGCTACATTTCTCTCCCAGACTGGAACTTTCAAGAAATCTTTATCTTCAAATTGTATTGCGCCTTTATCTGGGGTCAATAATCCAGCTATAGTTTTTAACAATGTAGTTTTGCCTGACAAAGTTCTTCCAAGAATAGTATAAATGTTTCCTTTTTTGAAATTAAAGGACACTTCATTTAGATGAAACTGTTCATCTGGTTTATATAATAAATTTTCTGCTATTAAATTCATTATTTAATTGCTCCTGACAAATTCCCTTTTGACAAATATCTTTCCACAATAAATGCAACAATTATCAATGGTGCTACTGAAACTAAGGCAGATGCAGATAAGCTCCACCAAGGTGTAATGGATGAATTTAAAGCTACAATTTTAACTGGTAATAACTGTACTTCAGTAAAAGTTAAGATGAAGGCAAAGAAAAAATCGATCCAACCAAATATAATACAAAACATTCCAGCAACAATTAAACCTGGCACTGAATTTGGTAAGACTACCTTAAAAAATGCTTGATAAGGATTACATCCATCAATCAATGCTGTTTCATCTATCTCTCTTGGAACCTTATTAAAAAAATCGACCATAATCCAAACTGCTATTGGCATTAGCAAAACAATATAAACAACTATTAATCCAATCAAACTATCTAATAAATCAATTGCCCCTAAAAATAAAAAGAAAGGAATTGATAAAACAATTGGTGGCATAATTCTTTGAGAAATAAAGAAAAATGTGATATCATTATTTTTTACAAAACCTGCCTTAAATGTAAATCTTGAAAGAGCATAAGCAGATAAGGTTCCGAGCACTATACTAATAAGACTTGCGGTACATGTTACAAACAAACTATTAAAATAAGGTTCAATTATATCAACACCACCATTTGCAGGAGATTTAATTAACACTTTCCAACCTTCCAATTTTGGTTCAAAATCAACCCAAGGAATATATGTAGCACCACCATTTACTGAATTAAAATCCTTAAAAGAAGTTGTAAGAGCCCAAAGAAAAGGTGCTACGACAAAGACTGTCCAAATTGTTATGAAAGAATATTTTAAAAATTTATATAATTTTCCCATATCTAATCTTTGAGTAATAATTTAGTTAGTCCTTTTGCAATAAAAGTTAAACTTATGATCATTATAATTAAATAAGTGAATGACATTGAGGCAGCATAACCCATCTGAAATTCTCTCAATCCCTTAATAAAAATATAAAAACTAGATGTTTCAGTTGATGTACCTGGACCTCCTGATGTTAAAACGTAAACTGTATCCATTATTTTTGAGGCTTCAATTAATCTAATAATGATAGCTCCAATAGAAATTGGTGCCATTAAAGGAAATGTTACATAAATAAACTTTCTAATAGGACTAGCTCCATCAATTGCGGCTGCTAGGAATGGTTCTTTTGGAAGAGATAAAAGGCCTGCTAATAACAGTAAAAACATGAACGGTGTCCACTGCCAAACTTCAACTATGATGACAGTAATTTTGGCAAGAGTGGGGTCTGTAAGCCACTTGGGCGACATACCAAAATTTGATAAAATATCGTTAACGGGACCTAATGACTCGTGGAAAAATGTTCTCCAAATTACTGTCATAATAACAGGGGTAGTCATCATTGGTATTAAAAATAATACTCTGAAAAATCTTTGAAACTTAATATCCTTCCAAACCATATGTGCTAGTGCAAATCCAATTACATACTGAAGGACAACAGTTGTTACGGATAAAAAACTTAATCTAAAAAATGATTGCCAAAATCTTGGGTCATCTGTGAATAATCTAATATAGTTTTCAAGACCAATAAAGTTTAATCCATTATAGCTATTCCAGCCTGATAAACTCAAACGAACGACAAAAATTATTGGAAATATCAATATTCCTATGAGCACAAATAGCCCTGGAAATAAAAAAACGTATTTTTGTTTAAAATTCATGTTGTAGAAATTTTTTTATATTAAATGTGGCCACTAGTAAAAGTGGCCACAATAATTAAGTTATCTTTATAACTTGTTGTCTTCCATTTTAACACCAACAGCGTAGTCTTCTTGAACATTCTTCTTGCCTACTCTGCTAACAATTGCTTCCCATTCTTTCGCAACTTCATCTAAAGCTTCTTGTGGAGATAATTGTCCAGCAAGCGCTTTTGAAGTTCCAGTCGCAACTGCACTAGTGAACTCAAATACACCTCTAACTCTTAAAGGGAAAACTCTATTTTTACTTTTTTCCATATCTTTAAGTGTCTTAGTGTAGCTATTAGCAATTTCTGGATCCCAGCCCATTGTGTCAATGTAAAGATTTGGATCAAAATCAGAATTTTTAAATGGGTTAACACCAAAGTTACCAATAGCTAAGTCAGCTTGGTGATTTGCTCCGTTAGAAAAGAAACAAAGATAATCAAATGCCATCTCTTGTACTTTACTTTTTTTCGCAACACCTACAGCCCAACCCCATACGATGTAAGGAGCTTGGTTATATTTATTTTCCCATTTACCAGATACTCTATTCCAAACTTTATCTGAACCTGGAAGAGGAGCTGCACCTACTTTATTTTTGATAGGACTATCATCTTGCATCGCTGCAATGAAAGCATCATCCCATGAAAAACTAAATAGAGTTTGACCACCACCAAATGATCCAATTTCATCACCTAATCCAAAGTTAATTCCTCCTGGAGGAACATACTTAGTAGCCTCTACCCAATCAGTTAAAGCTTCAACAAAACCTGGGTTGTTAATGTTTGGTTTCATAGTTTCTAAATCAAAAAAGAAACCACCTGGAGTTCTTGGATTTTTAGCATACGCTACTGATCTACTGAAAAAAGCTGCAAACATTAAATCGTCTTTTTTCATCACCTCAGCTGAACCGTATTCTTTTTCTCCATCTCCATCCCAGTCCCAACCATTAAAGTATTTGGCCATTTCGCCATACTCTTTCCATGTTGTAGGGACTTTTAACTCTTTACCAGTATCTGCTTTGTATTTTTTTTGCATTTCAGGATTATCAATTACATCTTTTCTGTATTTTAGATAATGTCTGTCACCATCAACTGGATATTGATACATAGTTCCATCCCAAGAAGAAACACCTACGTGAGATTTAGTTACATCTTTCATCTCTGTAGAATTCATGTATTTTTTAGGAACTGGTGCTAGATATTGTCTCCAGTCATTTATAAAGTTAGAAAAACCAAATACGATATCGTATGGAGCTTGACCAGCTTTAAAAGGAACCATAGCTTTTGCATACAAATCACCTGCGGGTGTATGTGTTACATCAACTGTTGCACCTGTTAATTTAGCAAACTGTTCAGCATGAAGAGCTGTTGGTTGTCCAATTACTGGAACTGCGTGCGTATTAATTTTCAGAGTTTTTCCTTTATAATTCTTTTTTGAAATTTCTTCATAAGAACAATCACCTGGAATATCTCCGGTAGCTTTGATATGTGGAAATTGGTCACTCCACTTATCGGCATATGCCATTGGGCTAAATATCAAAACACTTGATATTACAGCACTTAAGCATGTTTTTATTATTTTCATTTTTCCCTCTTTGTTATGTTGTTATGGAACTAAAACAGCTCGTCCCTTAACTTTACCTTCGTTAAGATCATGAAGTGCTTTATTAGCATCGTCTAATTTATACTCTTGCATGGATAACTTAACTAAACCTTTATTAGCTAATTCCATTAATTCATATAACTCAGACCACGTTCCCACTAAATTTCCTACAATATTTTTTTCAGCAATAATTACATCTACTGCTAAAATTTTTATTTCCTCTCCATAACCTACGATGTAATAATAACCACCACCTCCAGTCATGTTTAATCCCATAGATGTTGATCCTTTTTCTCCTACAAAATCAATAACAGCTTCAGCACCTTTTCCATTTGTAAGTTCCATAATTCTTTCAACTTCATTGCCATCTATCAAAACACCTTCATCTCCTCCTAAAGGCATCGCATGATCAAGCGCAGTTTTTGATTTTTCTACGATAATAATATTTGCTGCACACATTGCTCTTAGACATTGGATTGCAATATGACCTAAACCACCAGCTCCAATAATTACACAGTTTTGACCAGG
>JACWDG010000013.1 GCA_014654245.1 Pelagibacterales bacterium SAG-MED09 | reverse complement strand
TCTATCTTCAACAATGTTATGATCGTATTTATTTTGCTCCATAAAATAATTTATAATATTATAGTTTTACTCATTGTGTAATTTTATTTTCAAAATCAATGATTTGTTATTTAAATAATTTCCATACTGCATAGATATTTTTTTGAATCATTTTTTTTAAACTATCAAACATAACAATTTTAGCATTTCTAAAGTTTTTAGACATATATAAGTCTTTATCAGATGTTCTTAATGGTATTTTCCAATTTCCATAAGCAAATGATAGATATTCTTCAGGATTTTTTGGACAATTAAATTGTCGATCAAATAAGCTTATTTTTGAAAAGTTATTTAAAAATTTTGATGGAACAAAACGCTCTCTTCGCCAATAAATATCTTTTATTTTAGAATAATTCCATGAATAAATTGTATATTTAGTTACATCTTGAGAATATTTACCAAAAAAGTCAATCTTGGAGTCCTCTTTTTTTGTGATTACATTAATCATTTTAAAATTATTAGACTCTAATTCTTTAACAATAAGATCAATTTTTGGAAAAAAATCATTAGAAAAAACACTTACCTCTACATCCCAATCCCATTTAATGAAATCCTTATTTCTTACCGCACCTAAAAGAACTCCTGTTTGTAAATAATAAATGATTTGATTTGAGTCAAGAATATCACATACTTTCAAAAATTCTATTTTCCTAGCAGCAAGTTCTTCTGGGGATCTATCTCTAGTTTTGTCAGTCATAAAAATGAAAGTTTAAATATATATAGATATCTATAATAGATATTATAATTTATCGACATCAAAAAAATTGTTAATTAAAGTATTAATCAAATGATTTTATTATTTATTAATGTTGTAATTAAATAAATCACTGATATTTATAATTAAGTTAACTTAATATTTACTAGGCAACGTGGCGGAATGGTTACGCAGAGGATTGCAAATCCTTGTATCCCGGTTCGATTCCGGGCGTTGCCTCCAAAATTTCATTTTATAAGAATCAATTTAATTTTAATTGATTAAAGCTACTTAAAATCTACTATCGTATATGAGTATAGTTGTTAGATTGTTATAATTTTTTTAATGAATTTTTTTCACTATTTTGATTTACAGTTGGAAGAAGATGTAATAAAAAACTTTTGTTTTATAACATTCCTCGGTAGCTCAGTTGGTAGAGCAGTTGACTGTTAATCAATTGGTCGCAGGTTCGAGTCCTGCCCGAGGAGCCAAAATTTAATTATCCAACTTTTGAAATTTTGTTATTTGTAAGTTGTAAAGATTTATTAAATTTTAATTTTTGATCTGTATTTAGCTCAGAATACAATTTAACTAAAAAATTGTAATTAACGTTCATATGCCCTTCTTGTGATTTTTCTAAATTTAACAAGTAGTCCGAAAAATCCTCAAAAAAATAGCTAATTGAAACTTTTAAATAATTAGACAATTGTAATAGCCTAATTGAACTTACACCATTAGTCCCTTTTTCATATTTTTGTATCTGTTGAAATGTTACGTTGATTGCTTTTGCTACTTTAGTTTGTGTTAAACCTAAAGCTAGTCTTCTTAACTTAAGTTTATTACCTAAGTGTTTATTGAAATTATCTTCCATTAAGACCCCTCTTAATTTTTTTTAAAAACTTATTGAACTAGTTTTTATAACTCTCTGCAACAATAATCTTTTATTTTTTTTAAGAAAAAAGCTTATAAGGAAAATTATGTCAAGCATTACTTAAGCCTAAAATGAAGAAATATTTGTTGAAATTCTATATACCTATAGTATCTGGCTTAAAAAAAGTTTGGTTCTTTCACTCTTTGGATTAGCAAAAAATTCTTTAGTATCAGCCTTTTCAACTATTTTGCCTTCATCCATAAAAATCATTTGATCTGCAACTTCTTTAGCAAAGCCCATCTCATGAGTAACAACTATCATTGTCATTCCTTGTTTTGCTAAATTAACCATAACATCTAATACTTCTTTAATCATTTCAGGGTCTAAAGCCGATGTAGGTTCATCAAAAAGCATTATTTTTGGCTCCATACAAAGTGCACGAGCTATAGCAACCCTTTGTTGCTGACCGCCAGAAAGTTGACCAGGATATTTTTGAGCCTGGTCTAATATTTGAACTCTCTCTAAATGTTTTAATGCTAATTCTTCTGCCTCTTTTTTTGGCATTTTCTTTACCCATATAGGAGCTAGGGTACAATTATCTAAAATTGATAAATGTGGAAATAAATTAAACTGTTGAAATACCATTCCAACTTCAGCTCTAATTTGTTCAATATTTTTTGTATCTTCAGTTAATGTAGTTCCATCAACTATTATATCTCCCTCTTGGTGCTCTTCCAATCTATTAATGCATCTTATTAATGTAGATTTACCAGATCCAGAAGGACCACAAACAACAATTTTTTGTTTTGGTTTAACTTCTAAATTTATTTCTTTTAGAACTTGAAAATCACCAAACCATTTATTCATGTTGTTAATTTTAATTATGTTATCAGACATATTTTTTATCGATCCGTTTTATATTTTTGTTCTAAAGTATAGCTATATTTACTCATTGCATAACAAATAATCCAGAAAATTATGGCTGCAAATACATAGCCTTCCATAGCAAACCCTAACCATTCAGGATTAGTTTTAGCTAAATTCAACATTCCAACAATTTCTAGCAATCCTACCACAAAAATTAATGGAGTATCCTTTACCAATGCTAAAAAGGTATTGGCTATGCCTGGTATCACAAGTTTTAATGCTTGTGGTAAAATTACAAATATATGCATTCTCCAATAACCCATGCCTAATGATTTTGCAGCTTCATATTGTCCTCTAGGAAGAGCTTGTAAACCTCCCCTTATAACCTCAGCAACATATGCTGCTTCAAACAATGAAATAGCTATTATACATCTCACCAATTTATCTATAAAAAAATCTGCTGGCAAAAACATTGGAAACATTACAGCAGACATAAATAATACTGTAATTAAAGGAACGCCTCTCCAAAATTCAATAAAACCTATTGATATGTATCTTATCAGAGGGAATCCTGATCTTCTTCCAAGTGCAAAAGCCATTCCAATTGGAAAACAAAAAATTAAGCAAAAGAAAGAAATTATAAAAGTTAATGATAATCCCCCCCAGGCACCTGTCTCTACCCAATTCAAACCATCTAATTTTCCTAATTCAATTAATTCTTCATAAAAAAGAAAATATTTTAACAAAATATAAAGAGCAAAAGGAATAATTAAAAAATAATAAAACTTGAGTTTGCTAGGAATAAAAAAACCAATAATTATAGATAGAATTGCGGCAATTATTCCATATGAAAAATCAAAGAATACAGGACCACCAGAAATAAAGAAAAATATAAATAGGAAGGCAATAAATGGGTAAATTATAACATAATAAAGTGTTAAATATTTTTTAAATTTATCAGTTGCAAAAAATCCAACTGATCCAAGTAAAGCCAAAGCAATAAAAGATAAATTTATTCTCCATTGTTCACCATTCGGATACATCCCATACATAAATCTTCTCATCCAAACTTTTATATAAGTCCAACATGCACCAGTACCCGTACAAACATCTTTTGAATCACCAGCAAAACTGGCATCAATAAAAAACCAACTCAATATAGGTGGAATTGATTTTAATATTATAAATATAATTAATAAAGATAATACAGCGTTAAAGTTATTAGTATTAATATGTTTATTTAATAGATCTAATTGTTTAATTCCACTTAGTTCAATTCTTATAAAAAAAAGACCAATAAAGCCAAGTATTAATGGCAACAAAAAACTTAAAAAACCAGGTAAAAAACCAGTTAGATTTAAACTAAAAAAAGAATTTAAAAGAACATCCAAGACACTAACAAAAAATAAGAACGAACCTAAATATAAAAAAGTATAAAGATTTGACTTGTCAGGTTTTAAAAAATTAATTTTAGACACTATTTTTCCTGTATTGCTATTTTATTATTGTACCAATTCATAAATAATGAAATTGAAATACTTAATGATAAGTAGGTAAACATAGTTATAGAAACTATTTCAATTGCTTTACCTGTTTGCATTAATGCTGTTCCTGCAAAAACTAGGACTAAATCGGGATAAGCTATTGCTGCAGCTAATGAAGAATTTTTAGTAAGATTTAAATATTGGTTTGTTGTAGGTGGAATTATTATTCTAAGAGCTTGAGGCATTACTACCAATTTTAAAACTTGATTTGGGGTTAATCCAATTGATGCGGCTGCCTCTTTTTGACCTTTACCAACACCTTGAATTCCTGCTCTAACACATTCAGCTATAAAAGTTGCAGTATATAAAGATAAAGATAGTGCTAGAGCAATTAGTTCAGGTGGCAAACTTACTCCACCCTCATAAATAAAAGATGTTGTTGCTAGCTGCTTTAAAACAGGTATCTCAAAGGATAGTCTTACACCACCAATCAAGAAACTTAAAAGAGGTAAAATCAAAATTAAACCTATTGATATCAATAAAACTGGTGTTTGTGTACCTTGGGTTTCTTGTTTTTTTTTTGCACGAGTGCGGATAACTATTATTGCTATAATTGCAGCAACTATTGAATAAAAGAAAATATTGGAATTTTGCCAAATAAAAGCTGGAACAAATAAACCTTTTATTGTTAAATATGAAATCCCAAACATTGCTTCAGCATCTTGCGGAAGTGGTAAAGCTCTTAATGCAGCAAAATACCAAAAAAATATTTGTAAAAGTAATGGAATATTTCTAAAAAATTCCACATAAAAAGCAGCGAATTTATTAATTAAATAATTAGGAGATAATCTTGCTATACCAACTATCACACCAAGTATAGTTGCTAAAATAATTCCAATAACTGAAACAAGTATAGTATTTAATAATCCAACTAGATAAGCTCTAAAATATGAATGAGATCCATCATACTCAATTAAAGAAAACTGAACATCAAATGAAGACTCTTGCGATAAAAATCCAAAGCCAAAATCAATACCTCTATTTTCCATATTGACTTGTGCATTATAAGTAAAAAATCCAAAGACAAGAACAACAGCTATTACTGTCATTAATTGTGGACCTATATCTTTAAGTTTAAAATTCACAGTGAAGATAATATATGAGTTTAAAAAAAAAGGGCTAGAAAAATCTAGCCCTTTTTAACTATTTTATAACTTAAATTATCTTGATGGTGGAACGTATAAAATACCACCTTTAGTCCATAATTCATTTGGACCTCTGTCTGGTAAAATACCAGTGTCAGCTATATTTCTCTTATAACTTTCACCGTAATTTCCTACTTGTTTGATAATTCTTAAGTTCCACTCGTTATCTAAACCGAATGCTGCACCCATTTCACCTTCAGCACCAACAAGTCTTTTAATTTGTGGGTTATCTGAAGTTTTCATTGAGTCTGCATTAGCTGAAGTAATACCGTATTCTTCTGCTTCGATCATAGTGTTCAAAGACCATCTAACGATATCTTCCCATACAGAATCACCTTGTCTAACAACTGGTCCTAAAGGTTCTTTAGAAATAGTTTCTGGTAGAACAATATGTTCATCAGGGTTTTGCATCTTCGTTCTTTGAGCAGCTAAACCAGATTTATCAGTAGTGTATGTATCACATCTACCTGCATCATAAGCAGCTACGACTTCATCAGCTTTTTCAAAAGCAACTGGCTCATAAGAAATTCCTCTTGAATTAAAGAAGTCTCTCATATTTAACTCAGTTGTTGTACCAATGTTTGTACAAGCTGAGATACCATTTTTGAATTGATCTACTGAAGTGATACCTGAACTTTTTCTAACCATGAAACCTTGACCATCATAGAAATTTACTCCTACAAAAGTAAGTCCGATATCTGCATCTCTAGAAAGAGTCCAAGTTGTGTTTCTTGATAAGATATCAATCTCACCAGATGTTAAAGCTGTAAATCTTTCTTTAGCACTTAGTGGTGTAAACTTAACTTTGTTTGCATCACCTAGTACTGCAGCAGCTACCGCTCTACATACATCAACGTCAACACCAGTCCAATTTCCCGCAGCGTCAGCGTTAGAAAATCCTGGAAGACCTTGAGATACTCCACATCTTACAAAACCCTTTTTTTGAGTGTTTTTAAGTGTCTTAGATTTTTTAGCAGCCATAGTTTCTGTTGTAAAAGTAAACAACACAGCAACCATCGCAACTAATGAAGTTAATTGTTTTAAGTATTTAAACATTATTCTTCCTTTTAGTTATTTTTATTTGTTAACAAATAATTCAAAAATTAATTTGAATATTCATAATTTAAGCATGTAAGAAAAAAGTCTTCAAGAGAAAATTAATTCATAACTGCAAGATTAGTGCGTCAAATAAAACCCATTTTGGACTTTAATTGGCGCGCCCTGGAGGATTCGAACCTCCGACCCTCGGTTTAGAAAACCGATGCTCTATCCAGCTGAGCTAAGGGCGCAAATTTTGTATACATATACAGTAAATATCTAATCTTTAAAAAGAAATTTTTTGACAATTATCAAAATTGTTAACAATTCAATTCTACCGATAATCATAAATAAAATTAAACAATATTTAGTAAAAATATTGAGATTATAAAAGTCGAATTCAGATAATCCATAAGATGAAGAATTAACTGTATTCATAATTGTTAATATAGAGAGTTTAAAAGCACTTTCAAAGTTAATCTGACTTAAACTTAATAATATCGTTAAAATAAAAAGGGATAATATGAAGATTATAATCGTTAAAAAATACTTATTAATTTCTTTAAAATCAAAATTTATTTGTGTGAATAATAATTTGTTCATGAAAACATTTTTAGGTTTACTGAATGAAAGAATTTGATTAATTGAATATTTAAATAGTGAATAAATCTTAATAAATCTTAAACCTGAACTAGTAGAAAAAAAAGATCCCCCTATTATAACTAAAATTAAATATATAAAATTTAAATTTGACTGGTCATATCCAAGTGAAAATCCAATATTAGACATACTGCTTGATAATGAAAGGAGATTTATTGAAAAATCTTTATTAAATGAAAAAAATAAAAAAAAAATTGAAACAATAATCAAATAATAAAATATTAAATGTAGATCTTCATAGAAAAAATTAATATTTTTTTTTTTGATAAATAATAAATTATAACTAAAAAAAATGCTGAAATAGGAAAATAACAATAATAATGAAAAAATAATTATCTGAGTGTTATTTTTAAGAATATTTGAAAGTTCATTTGTTGGTAAAAAACCACCAGATGAAATAATTGTAAAAGCTAAATTTAAAGAATCGAAACTTCTTACTGAGATTAAATTTAAAATAATAAATATTGTTAGTGTTAATCCAGAATATAATAAAAAAATCTTAATTGATTGTTTCAAAATTTCAGAACTATTAAAAGACAAATAATTGGTCAAAGATTTTTTGAAACTTTCATCATAGATATCAATTAGATAAATTATTGAAAATAAAAAATATAAA
The DNA here is from genome assembly GCA_014654245.1 of Pelagibacterales bacterium SAG-MED09. Classification (GTDB taxonomy): domain Bacteria; phylum Pseudomonadota; class Alphaproteobacteria; order Pelagibacterales; family Pelagibacteraceae; genus Pelagibacter. Next base: position 11,403 of record JACWDG010000013.1, on the reverse strand, counting down.
CCTCCAATCCATTGTATTGATGACCTCCATAAAATTAGGCTTTGATCAATATGTTTTATATTTTCAAAAATCGTAAACCCAGTAGATGTAAATCCTGAGATAGCTTCAAAGAATGAGTTTAAAAAACTTAAATTATAAATACTAAAATAAAATGGTAGTGCCAATATAACTGGTATTAAAATATAACCTAAAAAGACAGTTAAAATTTTGTCAAAAATTGAGATCTTTATTTTCTTAATTTCGAATTTATAAAATACTATTGCTATTAATAAAGATGAAATTAAGCTTAAATAATAAGTGTTTAAATTAAGATATAAATTTAGATAATAAGAATAAACAACATTGAAAAAAGATAAAATAGTAATTAAACCAAAAAAGAAACTTAAATATTTTATACGTAAGTTAAACATTAAAATATAATTAACTTAGCCTAAATATATTTTCCACTGTAGGTATCGTATTGTTTTTTGCAATAAAAACTACACTGTCATCTTTTTGAAATATAAAATCAGATCTAGGGATAATTACCTTTTTATTTCTTAAGACTGCTCCAATTCTGATTTCATCAGGTAAGTTAGCATTTTTAATTTCTTTGTTTATTAATTCAGATGTTTCTATAATCTCTGCTTCAATGACTTCATACTCACCATTTGAAATAGTATAAGCATTTTCAATTGTACCTTTATGAATATGTTTTAAAATACTAGATACAGTATTCATTCTTGGATCTATAATATCATCAATCTTTAGCGAGGATTGAAGAAGTGAATAATTGGGTTTATTAATCAATGCCATTGTTCTTTTATCTTCAATTTCTTTTTGATCTTTGGCAAATTTTTCAACTAAGACACTCACCATTAAATTATCTTCGTCATCATTTGTTAAAGCTAATACAGTCTCTGCTTCTCCTAAATTTGCCTCTTCTAAAGCTTCTTCATCCAATCCATTTCCATTAATAATAATTGTGTTATTTAAGTTATTAGCTAAATACTCAGCTCTATCTTTACTTTTTTCTACAATTTTAACTCTTACTGCATCTAAACTCTCTTCAAGGTTTTTTGCTAAATTAAATCCAATATTTCCACCACCTATGATTAATATCTTTTTTGAAATTTTTTCTTCATGACCAAAAGCGTTAAGTGTATCCTGCATTTGAGAAGAATTAATAATTACATAAATTTTATCATTACATTCAATTATGTCAGTTTTTTTTGGTATAAAAGTCTTATCCTTTCTAACTATTGCAATTATGTTTGCGTCTAATTGTGGGAATTTCTTTGTTAATTCATTTAGTTTAAGTTTTAAAAGTTTGCAGTTATCTTTTATTAATATTTCAAGTAATCTAATATTATTTTCTGAAAAAGGTACGCTATCTAAGGCTCCTGGAGCCTCCAATTTTCTTTGAATTGATTTTGCTATTTCTATCTCTGGAGAAATAATAACATCAATTGGTAAATTCTCTTTATTATAAACTCTAGTAAATTTAGGATTAAGGTAATCCTGAGAACGAATTCTAGCTATTTTTTTTTGAATGTTAAATATTGAATAAGCTATTTGACATATTAACATATTAATTTCATCATTTCTTGTAACAGCTATAATCATATCAGCATCTACCGCATTAGCTTTTTCTAATATAGAAGGGTAAGTTCCCTTTCCTACTATTGCTTTTACATCTAAACTATCGTTAATTTTTTGTATGTCCTCACTGGATTGGTCTATAACTGTAATAGAATGACCCTGCTCACTAAGTAATTTTGCTATAGTAAACCCAACTCTTCCAGCGCCACAAATGATTATATTCATTTAATTAAATTCTTTAATTCCCAAAATTTTAAGCTTTCTATGAAGTGCAGTTCTCTCCATACCAACAAAATTTGCTGTTTTAGAAATATTTCCATTAAATTTTTTCAATTGAACAGTTAAATACTCCTTTTCAAACTTTTCTCTAGCCTCTTTTAATGGCACAGAAAGGCTATTTTCTGTAAATTTGTCATTAAAATTATCATTTTTGAGAGACTCTTTTATTATATTTGAAACTTTTTCTTTATTTTCGGGTTGTAAAATAGCAATTCTCTCAATCAAATTTCTTAACTCTCGTACATTGCCTTTCCATGTGTGATTCAAAATATAGCTATCATCCTCATCAATATCTAAATTCTTAATATTATAATTTTCTGAAATTTTTTTTGAAAAATATTTAATCAATAGTGGAATATCAGAAATTCTATCATTTAAAGGCATTATATTAATTACAAATACACTAATTCTGTGATAAAGGTCCTCTCTAAAATTACCTGACTCAATTTCAATTTTCAAATCTTTATTAGATGAGCAAATTAACCTAACATTTACTTTAATATCATTTGACCCATTAATTCGTTTGAATTTTTGGTCAATAAGAACTCTTAAAATCTTAGATTGGATATCTAGTGGTATTTCTGAAATTTGATCAATCAAAAGAGTTCCATTGTTTGATTTTTCAAGTGCACCATAAGAAATAGATCCATCTTGTCTTTCTTCACCAAATAACTCTAGTTCATATTTTTCATTATCTAATAATGCACCATTAAGAATTATAAATGGTTTGTCACTTCTTTTTGATTTTTTATGAATTTTTCTAGCAACAAGTTCTTTTCCAGAGCCAGATGGTCCTGTAATAAAAATTCTACTTTCTGTTATTGAGATTTTATCTATTTGATCTCTTATTGAAGATATATTTTTGCTATTACCTATTAAATCATATGATGAAAAAAGTTTACTTTCATATTCTTTATTTTGACTTTTTAAATTTAAATTTTCAACAGCTCTAGTTATAAAATTTAATAATCTTGTTTGATCAAAAGGTTTTTCAATAAATTCAAATGCACCATGCTTTAATGATTTTATTGCCATCTCTATGTTAGCATGTCCTGAAATCATAATTACAGGCACATCTTTATTTTTTGACTTAATATGAGTGAGTAATTCAATACCATCATTATCACCTTTATCTAATTTAACATCTAAAATAGCAACATCTGGAATTTTTTTATCAATTTCATTTAAAGCTTGGTTATAATTTGCTGCTAACCTGGTTTTATAACCAGCATCCAAGATTAGTTCATTTAGAATATTCCTTATATCGGAATTGTCATCAACTATTAATATTTCCGCTATCATTTAAATTAAAATGTATTTTGACATTAGCACCATCATCAATAGGTATAAATTTAATCTTTCCATTGTGATCATTGATAATTTTATTAACAATCGATAATCCTAAACCTGTTCCATTTTTTTTAGTAGTAAAATATGGATTTAATATATCTTTAATTCTTTTTGTCGATATTCCAAACCCTATTCCATTATCTATAATATTTATATTTATATTGTCATCAAACTTATTAATTTCAATAGCAATTTTCTTGATAAAATTTGGATTATTTTCTCTTTTTTGGTGAATACTCTCAATTGCATTTTTTATTAGGTTAAAAAAAACTCTACTTAATTGTTCCTTATCACTTTTAAAAATTATTTCCTCTTCATTAGTATTTAATTTAATATCAATAGTTTCATCAAGCTTTTTTAAAAGTTCAATATTTTCTTTTAATAAGATTATAAGATCATTATCTTTTAAAATTGGTTTTGGCATTCTGGCAAAATCTGAAAATTCATTAACAAGACTTCCAATTTGTTTTATTTGGTTTTTGATAATGTCCAAATTTTCTTTATAATTATTCTTATCATTTTCTAAAATCTGATCAGAATATTTACTTTGTAATCTATCAATAGTTAATTGTATTGGTGTTAATGGATTTTTGATTTCATGGGCAAGTTTTCTTGCAAGATTTTCCCAAGCCTCATGTCTTTCATTAATAATCAATTTTTCTTGTTGGTTATTTAATTTAGAAATCATAGAATTAAAATTTTTATTCAAAGTTTCAAGATCTTTATCAGTTTTTAACTCAGGCACTTTTGCGGTTAAATCACCATCTCCAATTGCATTTGAAGCATAAATTAAATTGTTTATCGATCTAAAAAATCTTGATGAAAAACGAATAGCAATAGTAATAGAAATAAACATTAACAATGTCACAACAATCAAATATATAATTGCAAATGAAATTTTTATACCTGTACTTTTTTCTTCTACAGTATAATAAAAATTTATTGCCTCTTGAGATTCATTTAAATAATTTGAAATTTTGGGATCTAAATATTTTACAACATATAAAAATCTATCATTAAACGCCTGAAGCCTCATAATAGCAGCAGAAATATTTTCTGAAGCGTTGAGAATCTTTAATGGCCGATCATCTTCTAACACTAACTCTAAAGCTCCATCAATTGGAGGAGTATAACTAGACTTGTCATCAAGATTAGTAAATAACAATTTCTTATTAATATCTATTATATGTATTTCATCTATTTTTCTGATAATCTTTTGTGTATTTAAAAATCTTAAGTATTCATTTTCATTATCATTTAAAAACTTAGCACTCTTATTGGTATCAAATGCAATTAAAACTATTTCAGATTTAACTTTATCCTGAACTTCAGTCACATAATTCTTAGCAAGTTCATAGGAATTATTTACAACAGTAGTTACTTTTTGATCAAAATATTTTTCTAATGCAAACGAAAATAGAAAAAGTGAAAAAATTGAAATAAGAACAGAAGGTATTAATGTGAATAAAGAGAAATATGTGATATATTTTTTATTAGAGGCAATTCCGTCATGATCAATATCAGATTTGATGGACCTCTTTATTTCCAGAAAAACAAAAGTAAAAAGTAAAATAATCAATGTTATATTGCCGATTAGCAAATATTGGAGATTTGACTGATTAAGTTGGATAAAGCTCTTATCTATAAAGGTTAAGAATGTTAAAAAACCTACAAAAAGCGTTAATAAAAATAATATGATTATAATTAAATTTTTTTTTAAAAATTCAGTCATTAATATTTAAGTATAAATATATAAGTTCATATATATATTTCTAAAAATGAACAACTTTTTTGTAATTTTAGCTGCTGGAAATGGATCTAGATTTAAAACAAAACAAAAAAAACAGTATGTTTTGTACAAGAATCTTAGATTATTTGAACATTCAATATTAAAGGCTTTAAAATCAAAATTATTCAAAAAAATAATACTCGTAGCAGATGAACCAAGCAAAATTAAGAATGTATATTCAAAAGATTTAATTATTATTAAAGGAGGTAAGGAAAGATCCATATCTTCAAAAATAGCTTTAAAATATCTAAAAAAATTTAAACCGAAAAATGTCTTGATACATGATGCAGCAAGACCAGATTTTTCATTAAATTTAATAAAAAAGATTATTAATAATTTAAAAAAAAATAAAGCTGTTATCCCATTTATAAATTCCACTGACTCTATTAAGTATAAACTGAAAAATAATATGTATAATCTTAACAAAAATAAAATTTTTTTGACCCAAACCCCTCAAGGTTTTGATTTTCAGTCAGTATATAAACTATCAATAAAAGATAAAAATTTTGTTACAGATGAAGCTTCATTATTTATTGATTTGGATAAAAAGATAAAATTCATAAAAGGTGAAAATAAAAATAAAAAAATCACTTTTACTGAAGATATAAAAAAAAATATTAATTATCTTGGATTAGGTTTTGACATTCATAGGTTGATTTTAGGTAAAAATTTATATCTCGGTGGGATAAAGATCCCATTTCATTCTGGTTTGAAAGGTCATTCAGATGGTGATGTAATACTACACGCAATTATTGATGCAATTTTAGGCGCTACAAGAAGAAAAGATATTGGCACTTATTTTCCAAATACTAAAAAATTTAAAAATATAAGATCACCAAAAATGTTAAGACCTATTATAGACAATCTTAGTAAATTAAATATTATAATTAATAATATTGATATAAATCTAATCTGTGAAAAACCAAAAGTATCAAAATACCGAAACAAAATAATTAATTCAATTTCAAAGATAATAAATATTAACAAAGATAAAATTAATTTAAAAGGTAAGACAGTAGAAAAATTAGGATTGATTGGTAAAGAAAAAGCAATTGCATGTGAGGTAATTGTTTCAATTACAAAATATGATTAAAACTTTAAATACATTATTTGTTACAATGTTTGGCTTAGGTAGAATTCCAAAAATACCTGGCACTTTTGGATCATTAGCCACAGTTATTATAATGTATTTTTTTTTTCATGTATTAAATTTGTCATCATTTATTATATTAGTAGGATTGATAATTGTTTTTATTTTTTCTTTTCCAGCTGTTGCAAGTCATATTAAAGATAATGAAAATAAAGATCCAAAAGAAGTAATCATTGATGAACTTATAGGTCAGTCAATACCAATTTATTTTTATGAAATTTCGCATGGAATAAAAAAGTCACCCGATGAAGCAATAATTTTTTATGTTGTTTGTTTTGTTTTGTTTAGATTTTTTGATATAGCAAAACCTTTTCCTGTGAATTTTTTTGACGAAAATTTTAAAAATAGTTTTGGTGTCATCATGGATGATATTTGTGCAGGATTTTATGTTGTTTTATCTTTAATTTGTTTTATGATTTTAATTAATTATTTTGTTTAATGGAAACTTTAATAAAGTTATTAACTAAAAAAAAACTTACAATTTCATTTGCGGAATCATGTACAGGTGGATTATTAGCTAGCTCAATTACTTCAATCAGTGGAGCATCAAAAATATTCAATTTAGGTTTTGTAACTTATTCTAACCAATCAAAAATTAAAGTTTTAAAAATAAATAAAAATATCCTTAGAAAATATGGCGCTGTAAGCCATGAATGTTGTTCGGCAATGGTTATGAATTTATCTAAAATTTCAAAAGCTAAAATTAATGTTTCTATTACAGGTATTGCGGGACCTAAAGGTGGCACAAAACAAAAGCCTGTAGGTTTAGTTTTTATTGGAATAAAAAAAGGTAATAAAATTCAAGTAAATAAGTGCATATTTAAAAGTAAAAAAAGGTCTTCAATTCAAAAAGCTACAGTTAAAAAAGCTTTAAATTTAATCCTAAAAGTTGCTAGATAGACCTTCTGCTCTCTTCTGAAAAGCATCAGCAATTTTCTCTAATCCAAATTGAAATGAAACAATCATTAAAGAGTTTAAAAATTTATTTTTTATTTCAAAATCAATATCAAAAGTCACTTCAGTAATGCCTTTTGATTTATCAATAAATTTCCAATTATTTGACAAATGATTTAAAGGACCATCAATATTTTTAACAAATATTGAGTCATCTTTTTTATTAAAAATTACGTCACTTTTGTATGTGTCTTTAAATGGACCTTTACCAATAGTTAAATCAGCGATAATTTTTTTTAAATTATCCTCATCTTTATTTTCATAAATTTTTGCATCAAAACAAAAAGGAACAAATTCTGGATATTTTTCAATATCTAAAACTAGATTAATTAAATCTTTTTTTTTACATTCAATTAATCGCTTAACTGAAGCTTTTGGCATTAATGGGTATTTAACCTATTTTGTTGTAATTTGGCAAAATCTTCATCAGCATGATAAGAGGATCTTGTTAAAGGTGAAGATGAAACTAACAAGAACCCTTTAGCTTTAGCAATAGAACTTAATTCATCAAATTCCTCAGGGTTATAATATCTATCTAAAGGAAAATGTCTTACCGAAGGTTGTAAGTATTGGCCAATTGTTAGAAAATCTACATCTGCTGATATTAGATCGTCCATAACCTGTAAAATTTCATCTCTAGTTTCTCCTAAACCAACCATTAATCCAGATTTTGTAAAAATTTTTTTATTAATTTTTTTTACATTTTTTAAAAGTTCTAATGATGAAAAATATCTAGAGCCAGGCCTAACTTTTAGGTAAAGTCTTGGTACGGTCTCAATATTATGATTGAAAACATCTGGGTTAGCTTCTAATACTTTTTTATAAGCATCACCTTTTCTTAAAAAATCTGGTGTTAAAACTTCAATAGTTGTTTTAGAATTAATTTTTCTTGTTTGATTGATTACCTCAAAAAAATGATTTGAACCACCGTCATCTAAGTCATCTCTATCTACAGAGGTAATTACAACATGTTTTAAATTTAATTTTTGTACAGCCTGAGCGATTTTTATAGGTTCTAGTGAATCTAATTTTCCAGGCTTTCCAGTTTTTACATCACAGAAAGCACAAGCTCTTGTGCATGTATCACCCATTATCATAAATGTTGCATGTCTTTTACTCCAACATTCAGTAATATTAGGACAATTAGCTTCCTGACAGACAGTAACTAGATTATTTTTATTAACAATTGTTTTTGTTAAAAAAAACTCTTTACTGTTGGAAAGTTTAGACCTTATCCACTCTGGCTTTTTTTTAATAGGATTAACCGGTTTATTTTGTTTTTCTGGATGTCTGGTCTTTGTCATTTAATTATATAAATTTTTTCATTTTTTTTACCAAATAAAAATCTCTCTCTAATCAATGTTTCTACATAATCAAGGTCAAGATTGTCACTTAGTAAAGAATTCTTAAATTCTAATTCTTTTATATTTGCTATCAATTTCACTTCTTTTATTTCTAGATTACTAAGAATTTCTTTTTTTTCTAGATATGAAATTAATCCTCTTTCACCAGACATTAAATTAAAAAAGAAATATAAAACAAGAAAAGCATAAACCAACAAAATATAATTTTTTTTTAAATTTTTAAGCATTAATAAATTTTATTCATCCTTGATTTTTTTCCAAGCTCTTCTTCTATACGTATTAGTTGATTATATTTAGCAACTCTTTCTGATCTAGCTAATGATCCTGTTTTGATTTGATTTGAATTTGTACCCACTGCCAAGTCAGCGATAAAAGTATCCTCGCTATCCCCAGATCTATGAGAAATAATTGTTTTGTATCCTATTGTTTGGGCTAAACGGATTACATCTATTGTTTCTGATACAGTCCCAATTTGGTTTAACTTAATTAATATAGAGTTTGAAGAGATATTCAAAAAACCTTTTTTTAACCGCTCTAAATTAGTTACATATAAATCATCACCAACTATTTGAACTTTTTTTATAGATTTCATTAATTTACTCCATGCTGACCAATCGTTTTCAGCAAAAGGATCTTCTATCGACTTAATCTTATATTTTTTGATCATCTTTATATACTCTAAAATTGATTTTTCTACGGATATATAATTCTTTGAATGAATTGAATATTTATCTTTTTTATAAAGTTCATTAGCTGCTACATCCAAACAAATTGAGACATCTTTGCCATTAATAAATCCGGAATTTTTAATTGAACTAACAATTAAATCTAATGCTTGATTATTACTGCTAATCATAGGAGCAAACCCACCTTCATCACCTACAGAAGTTGAAAGACCTCTTTTTTTAATTAATTTACTTAAGTTTTTTATAACAACAAAACAAATTCTCATTGCATCAGAAAAGCTTTTTGCTTTATCAGGCCTGATCATAAATTCTTGTATTCTCAGCCCATTATTTGCATGTGCTCCACCATTAATTATATTCATTAATGGATATGGTAATTTAAAATTTTTTTTTATTAAGAAGGTTTTGTATAAAGGAATTTTTTTTAATTTTGCTGAAAGTTTTTTTACTGCCATTGAAACTGCTAAAATTGTGTTAGCGCCTAATTTAGATTTTTGTCTTGTTCCATCTAAGTTAATCATCAATGTATCTATTCTTTCTTGATTATGAACACTGTATCCTTTTAATTTATTTGAAATTTTTGTGTTAACTAATTTGACAGCACTTAAAACACTTTTACCAAGATATTTTTTGTTTTGAAGATCTCTTTTTTCAAAAGCTTCATAAGTTCCTGTTGAAGCACCAGAAGGACAAATTGCAGAAGCACTAGAACCTGATGTATGAACTTCAGCTTCAATAGTTGGATTACCTCTACTATCATAAACTTGTCGTGCTTTAACTTTAACGATTTTGCTCACTAATTTTTTATAAGGTTATCAATATCACTTAGTTGTTTTAATAAATTTTCTAATTTATTTAGTGGAACCATGTTGGGACCATCAGATGGTGCATTGTCAGGATCTTGGTGGGTTTCAATGAATACACCTGCAACACCTACAGCAACTGCTGCTCTGGCTAAATATTCTACAAACTCTCTTTGCCCACCAGAAGAATCTCCTTGACCACCAGGTTGTTGGACGGAGTGTGTAGCATCAAATACTACTGGGTAACCATTTTTTGCCATGATTGGTAAAGATCTCATATCTGAAACTAAAGTATTGTATCCAAAGCTTGCACCTCTCTCTGTAACTAAAATATTTTCATTACCAGAGTCTGAAATTTTCTTAGTAACATTAGTGCCATATCTAAAAGCTTCTGATGAAATTAAAACAAAACCAACTCAACATTCTGTTAAAGAGTTGAGAAGTATTGGTATTCAGCCGGATATAATAATTTGCAGATCTGAGAGACCTATACCCATTGAGCATAGAAAAAAGATTTCATTATTTTGTAATGTTGATATTAATAATGTAATTGAAACAGTTGATGTAAAAACAATTTATGAAGCACCTATAAGTTTTTTTAGGGAAAAATTAGATATTCAAGTATTAAATTATTTTAAATTAAAATCAAAAAAATCAGTTAATTTAAAACCCTGGAAAAAAATTACCAAAATTATACTACAAAATAAAAAACAAGTTAACATTGCCATAATTGGAAAATATGTTGAGTTAAAAGATGCATATAAATCCTTAGATGAAGCTTTAACCCACGGCGGTATAGATAATAAAATTAAAGTTAATTTGATTAGGATAGACTCCGAAAAATTAAAATTTTCTGAAATAAAGAAAAAACTTAAAAATATATCTGGAATTTTAATACCAGGTGGATTTGGAAAAAGAGGTACAGATGGAAAAATTCAAGCCATAAAATTTGCACGTCAAAATAAAATACCATTTTTAGGAATATGTTATGGAATGCAAATGGCAATTATAGAATTTGCTAGAAATCAATTAAACTTTAAAAATGCTACCTCTAGTGAGTTTGATAAAAAAGGTTTGCCAATAATTGGCTTGATAGATGAATGGACTAAGGATGGTAAGAAAATTAAAGGTACGGATATAAATCTTGGTGGAACAATGAGATTGGGATCTTACGACGCTAAACTTAAAGAAAATTCTCAAGTTAGAAGAATATACAAATCTAAATTAATTAAAGAAAGACATAGACACAGATATGAAGTGAATATTGCTTTTAAAGATAAATTTGAAAAAAAAGGTATGATTTTTTCAGGTTTGTCACCAGATAATAAGCTTCCAGAAATTATAGAGCTTAAAAATCATCCTTGGTTTATAGGAGTTCAGTTCCATCCAGAATTTAAATCTAGACCTTTGGCACCTCATCCTTTATTCTCCTCTTTTATCAAAGCTG
>JACWDG010000012.1 GCA_014654245.1 Pelagibacterales bacterium SAG-MED09 | reverse complement strand
AAAGACAAAGTAATGATGGGTGCTGAGAGAAGATCTATGGTTATGACTGAGGATGAAAAAAAATTAACAGCTTACCATGAAGGTGGTCATGCTCTTGTTTCATTTAATATGCCCAGTTACGACCCAATCCATAAAGCTACGATTATACCTAGGGGCAGAGCATTAGGTATGGTTATGAATTTACCCGAAAGAGATCAACATGGACATTCAATTAAATACCTAAAAGCTAGATTGGCAGTTTGTTTTGGAGGTAGAGTAGCTGAAGAAGTAATTTTTGGTAAAGATAATATATCAACGGGAGCAGGTGGTGGAAGTGGATCTGATATCAATCAAGCTACTCAGCTAGCTCGAGCAATGGTAACCAAGTATGGAATGAGTGAGGAAATGGGACCAGTTGAGTATGGAGAAAATCAAGAGGAAGTTTTTTTAGGAAGATCAGTTACCCAGACTCAATCAGTTTCTGAGGAAGTTGCTCAAAAAATAGATAAAGAAATTAGAAAATTAGTTGATGAAGGATATAATAAAGCTAAGCAAATTTTAACAGATAAAATTGATGATCTACATAAAATAGCAAAAGCTTTAATTACTTATGAAACTTTGACTGGTGAGGAAATCGAAAATATAATTAATAACAATATATATCCAGCAGATAAACAAGATTTAAAAGTTGATGATGATAAAGGTTCTGCAATGGGTGCTTTGGGATTAAAACCAAAAATAGTTCATTAAAAATAATGCTGAGATATTACACAAGGGCGTGTAATTTCTATTATGGCAGAGCCTCTAAAATTTTAGTCAAAAAAAAAAGATCAGTACCCTTAAATGGAAATAGTGAAATTTCTTTTGATCAAGTAGAACTAATATCAAGAAAATCAAAAAAAATTTTTTTCATTAACAGTTTAGTTAATTTACCAAAATTTCAAAGAAAGAAGATACTTGTTGATTTAAAAAAAATAACCTCAAAAAAAAAAAATTTTGCAAATTTAAATTTTTTAAAATTACCAAATATAATGGGAGTGTTAAATCTTACACCTGATAGTTTTTCTGACGGTGGAAAATTTAATAATAAAAAAAGTGGAATTAAAAAGGCATTTGAGATGTTTAAATCAGGAGCAAACATAATAGATGTTGGTGGTGAGTCTACAAGACCAGGTTCTAAAGGGGTTAATGAAAAACTAGAATGGAAAAGAATTAATGAAATATTAAAATCTACCTGTAAAAAAATTCCAATATCATTAGATACCAGAAAATCTCAAATTATGAAAAAAGGCATCAAACTTGGTATTAAGATTATAAACGATGTGTCAGGATTAAAATATGACTTAGAAACTATAAATGTCATTAAAAAATATAAAATTCCTTTCATAGTTCAACATTCGTTGGGATTACCAGAAAATATGCAAAATAATCCAAGATATAAAAATGAGCTATTAGATATATATGATTTTTTTGAGCAAAAAATTAAGTTTTTAAGATCCATAGGAATAAAACATAATAATATTATCTTAGATCCAGGTATAGGTTTCGGAAAAAATTTGAAACATAATATGAATTTAATTAGTAATATTTCTATTTTCCACTCACTTGGTTTTCCTATACTTGTTGGTAATTCAAGAAAAAGATTTATAAAAGAATTATCTGGAAAAAATGATACTAAAAGAAGAATTGGTGGGACTACGGCTTCATCTCTATTTTTAATGATGCAAGGAGTTCAAATTTTGAGAATTCATGATGTTGATGAAATATTACAGGGAGTAAAAGTATTTAAAGAATTGATAAACAATTAATGACAAAAAAATATTTTGGAACAGATGGTATAAGAGGAGCTATTAATAGTAAAAATATTAATGGTGACATGTTTTTTAAGTTTGGTTTAGCTTCTGGAACATATTTCAAGTCACAAAAAAAAAAGAAACAAACAGCTATTATTGCTAAAGATACCAGACTTTCGGGTTATTCATTAGAGCCTGCATTAGTCTCTGGATTGGCATCTTCTGGAATGCATGTTTATACTTTAGGACCATTACCAACTAATGGCTTAGCAATGCTCACAAAAACTATGAAGGCAAATATGGGAATTATGATTACTGCTTCTCATAATCCTCATTATGATAATGGATTAAAACTATTTGGCCCAGATGGAATGAAATTATCGGATAAAATTGAAAAAAAAATTGAAAATTTAATTGATAAAAAAATTAATAAGAATCTATCTAGCCCAGAAAAATTAGGAAGAGTAAAAAGATTAGAAAGTGGAACAAAAGATTATGTTAAAATTTTAAAGAAAAATTTTACAAAAGATTTCAATCTAAGAGGATTGAGAATTGTAATTGATTGTGCCAATGGCGCAGGGTATAAGGCTGGACCAGAATTATTGAGATCTTTAGGAGCAAAAGTAATTGCAATAGGTATAAATCCAAACGGTCTAAATATAAATAAGAATTGTGGATCTACCTTTCCAAAAAATATTAGAAATGCAGTTAAGAAGCATAAAGCTCATTTAGGTATTTCCCTAGATGGAGACGCTGATAGAATTATTATGTGTGATGAAAAGTCAAATATAATAGACGGTGATCAAATTATTGCTGCTTTAGCAACTAGATGGAAAAATAAAAAGATGCTTAAAGGAGGTGTAGTTGGCACAAAAATGTCTAATTATGGTCTAGAAAAATTCTTTAAATCTAAAAAAATAAAATTTATTCGAGCAAATGTGGGTGACAGATATGTAAAAGAAAAAATGCAAAAAAATAATTTTAACCTAGGAGGTGAACAATCGGGACATATCATTTTAGGAAAATTTGCAACAACAGGAGACGGGTTGTTGGTTGCTTTGGAGGTATTATTTGCAGTTAGAAAAGGAAGAAAAGCTAGTGAATTTTTTAATAAGTTTAAAAAGACTCCCCAAATTTTGAAAAATATTGAAGTAAAAGATAGAAAAATTATTAACAAGTATGAGGTAAAAAGATCTGTAAAAATTGCTGAAAAATTAATGAGAGGACAAGGTAGAATATTAGTAAGAAAATCTGGAACGGAGTCTAAAATAAGGATCATGGGAGAAAGTCAAAATAAAAAACTTCTTAATAAGTGTATAAATATTATTTCAAAAAAGATTAAATAAATTGAAACCTAAATCAAAGATATTAATTATAGCTGGCTCAGACTCATCTGGAGGAGCTGGCATTCAAGCTGATATAAAAACTGTTACATCATTAGGATCATATGCAATGACAGCTATTACCGCTGTAACTTCTCAAAACACGACAGGTGTGGAGTCTATAATTCCTATTTCCCCAAAAAAAATTTTGGGCCAAATTCTATTTACATCAAAAGATATAAAACCAGATGCTATTAAGATAGGAATGCTGTATTCTACCAAAGTAATTGAATCTGTTATTCAATCATTAAAAAAAATTAAGGTTAAAAAGATAGTACTTGATCCAGTAATGGTAGCTAAAGGTGGGACTAAACTAATAGATAAGAATGCAATCAATTTGCTTAAATCAAGATTAATTAAAAGAGTGTCTTTGATTACTCCAAATATTCCAGAGGCAGAAATTTTAACTAAAATTAAAATTAGATGCAAAGAAGATATGATATTTGCTGCTCATAAGTTAATTAATCTAGGTGCTAAAAATGTATTAATTAAAGGTGGACATCTGAAATCTAAAATGGTTGAAGATGTTTTTTTAAGTAAATCAGATTTTAAAATTTTCAATAGCACAAGATATCATACAAAAAATACTCACGGTACTGGGTGTACATTATCAAGTGCAATTACAACTTTTTTTTCATGTGGAAAACCTATTATGAAAGCTTGTGACTTAGGTATTAAATATGTAAATTCTGCTATATTAACTAATCCAAAATTTGGTAAAGGTCATGGCCCAATCAATCATCTTAATTCAATGAAAATAAAAAAAAAATTTAAATAATGAAAAATATTGTAGTGGTTGGATCTCAATGGGGTGACGAAGGTAAAGGTAAGATAGTTGATTGGTTATCAGAACAAGCTGATATTGTAATCAGATTTCAAGGTGGACATAACGCAGGTCATACACTTGTAATTGATGGAGTCACTTACAAACTAAGATTGTTACCTTCAGGCATTGTTAGAAAAAATAAGATTTCTATCATTGGAAATGGTGTTGTAGTTGATCCTTGGGCATTATTAGACGAAATTAAAGAAATTAGAGATAAAGGCGTACAAGTAAGTCCAGAAAATTTTATGATTTCAGAGGCTGCAAATCTCATTTTACCATTTCATCGAGAGATGGATGAAATTAGAGAGGATGCTGCTGGAAAAGAAAAAATAGGAACTACAAGAAGAGGCATTGGTCCTGCATATGAAGATAAAGTAGGTAGACGATCAATTCGAGTGATGGATTTGAGATCGGAAAAAAATTTAGATCAAAGGCTAGAAACAGTTTTGTTACATCATAATGCTATTAGAAAAGGTTTAGGAAAAAAAATATTTGAAAAAAATCAATTAAAAAATGATTTATTGAAGTTAGCTCCAGAAATATTAAAATTTTCAAAACCTGTTTGGTTAAAAATTGATCAATTTAAAAAACAAAAAAAAAAGATATTGTTCGAAGGCGCTCAAGGAATTCTGCTGGATGTAGACCATGGTACGTATCCATTTGTAACATCATCTAATACAGTGGCATCAAATGCTGCAACAGGAACTGGATGTGGACCTAATTCAATAAATTATGTGCTAGGTATAACTAAGGCCTATACAACCAGAGTTGGAGAGGGTCCATTTCCTACAGAATTAGAGGATGAAGTTGGTGAATTATTAGGAACAAGAGGAAAAGAATTTGGAACAGTTACAAGTCGAAAAAGAAGATGTGGATGGTTCGACGGAGTTTTAGTTAGACAAACTATTAAAGTTTCAGGCATTGATGGAATTGCATTAACTAAACTGGATGTTTTAGATGAATTAGATGAGATAAAAATTTGTATAGAATATGATTTGGATGGAAAAAAGATTGATTATCTTCCAGCTGCAGTTGAGGATCAATTAAAACTTAAACCAATTTATAAAAAATTTGCTGGCTGGAAAATGTCAACAAATGGTATAAAAAATATTAATGATTTACCTGACAATGCCAAAAAATATATTTTTGCTATTGAAGATTTTATTGGAGCAAAAATATCTAGCATTTCAACTAGTCCAGAGAGAGATGACACTATTTTAGTTGAAAATCCTTTTGAAATTTAATTAACTGGAAGAAGATTTTTAGATTTTGCCAATAAAAGCATATGCTTTTGAAGTTTTTCAAAAGCTTTATTCTCGATCTGTCTTACTCTTTCTCTACTGATTTTATATTTCTTGCTCAAGTCTTCTAAAGTAGTTGGATTATCATTTAATCTTCTAGAGTAAAGAATTTCTTTTTCTCTCAGATTTAAGACTTTAATTGAGTCTTTAAGTAAATCTTTTCTCTGTTCCATTTCTTCATGATGTGCAAACTTAAGATCATGATCCAACTCTTTATCTACCAACCAGTCTTGCCACTCATCCCCATCTTCGCCAACTTGAGCGTTGAGAGAAAATTCTTTTCCAGACAGTCTTCTGTTCATCGAGACCACTTCATCTTTACTTACATCAAGTTTATTAGCAATCTCATCAACATGTTCATCTCTAAGATCTCCTTCTGATTGTGGTGCAATTTGATTTTTGATTTTCTTCAAATTAAAAAAAAGTTTTTTTTGAGCTGTTGTTGTTCCAATTTTTACTAAACTCCAAGATCTCAAAATATATTCTTGAATGGATGCTTTAATCCACCACATTGCATATGTTGCAAGTCTAAATCCTTTTTCAGGTTCAAATTTTTTTACAGCTTGCATTAGACCAACATTACCTTCAGAAATCATTTCATTTACTGGCAATCCATAGCCTTTATATCCCATTGCTATTTTGGCAACTAAACGTAAATGACTAGTTACAAGTTTTTCAGCAGCTTTAATGTTACCGGTTGTTTTCCAATTTTTTGCCAACATGTATTCTTCTTCAGCATCTAGCATTGGAAATTTTTTTATCTGTTCCAAATAAGCTGATAGACCACCTTCATTAGAAAGTGCGGGTAAATTGTTTGACATAACAGTATTCATAGCAGAGTTTATTTAATTAATTTTTCTTAATTTTCAATAATTTATTCTTTAGTATTTCTAAGCATTTTTAAAATATTATTTAGTTCTTGGGGCAAAATTGATGAAAAAACCATTTCTTTCTTTGTTCCAGGATGAACAAATCCAAGAGTTTTTGCATGTAAAAACTGTCTATTTAAAAATGTAATTGATTTTTGGATAGCTAAATCAACATTTTTAAGTTTCTTATATTTTTTCTTATACTTGTCATCTCCTACAAGACTATTACCTCTATAGTTCATGTGAACTCTTATTTGATGAGTTCTTCCTGTTTCTAATTTACATTCTACTAAACTTAATGTGGGAATTTTTTTATTTTCAAAAACTTCAATTGTTTTATAATTCGTTATAGCTTTTTTCCCTTTAGAGCGACTGACTTCCATAAGTTGTCTGTTCTTAGAACTTCTAACAATATAAGTTTCAATTTTTCCAGAAGAGGGTCTAAGTTTACCCCATATTAATAGTTGATATTTTCTTATAATTGTATGTTCACTAAATTGCTTAGACAAATTTTCATGTGTCTCATTATTTTTTGCAATCACAACTAAGCCGGATGTATTTTTATCAATCCTATGTACAATGCCAGGTCTCAATTCATCACCTATATTTGAAAGGGATTCTTTGTCATGGTACATTAATGCGTTAACAATTGTTTTATCATAATTGCCTGCTCCCGGATGCATTATAATTCCAGCTGGTTTATCTATTACCATTAAATCATTATCTTCATAAATTATTTTTAATTTAAAATTATAAGGTTTAAGAGAGGCTTCTTCAGGCTCAGGTATCAAAAGGTTTATTTTATCACCCGTGATAACTTTTTTAGAGGGACTTTCTAAAATTTCATCATTTAATTTTAGTTTCTGTTTTAATATTAAATTTTTGACCCTAGTCCTGCTAACAAACTCTTCTCTTTTGTTAATAAGAACATCAACTCTTAAATTGTTTTCACTTTCTTTGACTATAAAATTAATGTTTTTTTCCATAAAATGTAATATTAATACTATATGCGCTTGTAGCTCAACTGGATAGAGCGCCTGACTTCGGATCAGGAGGTTCTGGGTTCGACTCCTAGCAGGCGCACCATTTTATTCCCCAATATTTATTAAAGTTCCTTTGTCTCTTGCTTTATCAAAAGAATAATAAAATACAAAAATTGACAAAATTAGATAAAATCCGTTTAGATAGATTGCATTAATAATATTTTCATAATTCACCATTCCATTAACTAAAATATTTCGAGTTTCTTCAAAAATATAAACCAATGGCAGTGCATAAGCGATTGATTGAAAGATTTCTGGTAATATTTCTATTGGATAATAAATGCATCCAAAAGGTGCTAACAAAAACATGGTTGACCATGCAATATTTTCAAAAGATGGCCCAAATCTTAGTAATCCTGCGGATACAAATAGACCAAGCGTTATTCCAAACAAATAAAGACTTAAGAAAAGAAAAGCTAAAGGAAGACCAAGATTTAATAATGAGATGCCAAATAACGGAGAAGTTAATAATATTGCTGGGATCAAACCAATTAATGCTCTTATTAAAGCAGTAAAAACCAAAGATGCAATTATTTCACTTATCTTCATCGGTGCAATAAATAGATTTGTAAAATTTCTACTCCAAATTTCCTCTAAAAATAACATATTAAAACCAATACTAGTTCTAAATAAAAAATCATAAAGAATTGCACACGAAAGTATGACTCCAACTGTACCACTGTAGTAAGAGCTATGAGCGGCAAAAAAATTTGATATAAAACCCCAAAGAGTAATTTGTATTGATGGCCAATAAATTAAATCTAAAATTCTTGGAAATGATCTGGTTATCAAATAAAAGTGTCTTAAAAAAAGACCATAAATTCTAATTAAATTCATTTTTCTTTTCTCACAATCTCTAAAAATACTTCCTCTAAATTTCTTCTTCCATATTTTGCAATTAATTCATTAGGAGTCCCTCTATCCACTATAAAACCATCTTTCATCATTAGTACAGAACTACATAATCTTTTAACCTCTTCCATATTATGAGAAGCAAGTAAGACTGATATTTTTTTTTCCTTTTTATAATCTTCTAAAAAAGTTCTTACAAAATCACCTGTTTCAGGATCTAATGAAGCAGTAGGTTCATCTAACAAAAGAACAGTTGGATCATTTATTAAAGCTTTTGCAAGACTTACTCTATTTTTTTGTCCAGAAGAAAGTTCTCCGGTAATTTTATCTAAAAGGTCTTTTAATCTAAGTTTATTAGCAAGGTGCTCAATTCGGTCATTTAAATTTTCAATATTATATAGTTTTCCATAAACAATTAAATTTTGTTTAACTTTAAGTTTTTTAGGCAATTCTATATATGGTGAAATAAAATTCATTTTGTGAAGAAGTGAAATTTTATTTTTTTCAATATTCATACCATTGATTAACACCTCTCCACTACTTGGTTTTAATAATCCTAATATCATACCAATGGTAGTAGTTTTTCCACAGCCATTTGGTCCTAACAAACCAACCATTTCATTCTCATTAATTTTGAAATTTACATTAGTAACTGCTTCTTTATTTTTATATTTTTTTGAAAGGTTTATTACCTCTATGGAATTTATCATTAATATTTTGAAGCTCTTTTTAGTCTGTCATTAATAGTTTTACCAAGACCTTTGTTAGGAATCTTTTCAACTGCTATCTTTTTAAATCCATCATTTTTAATTTTTCTTAAAATAGAGTATAAATTTCTAGCAGCTTCTTCCATATTTTTAATTTTGGATAGATAATAATAGTTCTTTAAGTTTGATTTTCTTTTTTTTAATAACAAAAAAGCTTCATCTTTTTTTGATTTCTTAATATTTATTCTTAGAGGTATACCTGGAGAATAATGCAATGGAAATAAACCAGGTGATATTTTATCTTTTAAATTTGTATTGATTAATAATTTTTTTTTTAAAATTTTTTCAATTTTTTTGATATCTAGACCTCCATATCTTAAAAGCGATGGTTTATTTAAAAGATTTAATATTGTGGATTCAACACCAATTTTACATTGTCCTCCATTTAAAATATATTTTATTTTTGAACCAAACTCTTCTTTTACGTCAGATGCTTTAACCGAACTTAATCTTGAGGATATATTTGCACTAGGGGCAGCCACTGGATAGTCTAAATTCTTTAACAAATTTCTAAACAATTTATGCTTAGGAAAACGCACAGCAACACTTTTTTTATTATTAGTAACAAATTTTGATATTTTGGAGTTTTTCCTCAATTTTAAAACATAAGTTATTGGTCCTGGGGAGAATTTTTTATAAAGTTTTAGTAAATTTTCATTAATATCGCAGTCTTCTTTAAGCCTATTAATATTATAGTAATGAACAATAAGTGGATTATTTAAAGGTCTTTTTTTAAGTTTAAATATTTTCTTAACAGCAATGCTTGAGTAAGCGTTGGCAGCTAATCCATAAACAGTTTCTGTCGGTACAGCAACACAATTATTATTATTTAAATATTTTTTTGCTTTTTTGATATTTGATTGGATAGATTTCATGTATTAATAATTATTATATGAAAGATAAAATAATACCACCTGATTATGATCAGTATTCAATTGAGGAACTGACAGAAAAAGCAAACAAAATAATAGAGTCCTTGGAAAAAGAAAATGATTTAAATAATTCAGTTGAAAATTATCAAGAGCTTTTAAAACTTAATAATATTATTGAAAAAAAATTTCAACAAAATTCTAAATCTATTGGAGTAGAAACTAATAAAAAAATAAAAGAGATTACTAAAAAATGAGAAAACAGCTTGATAAAATTGCAAAAGATACAAATATATTTCTTAAAAAATATATCAATTCACAAAAATACTCCAAATTAATGACTCCTATGAACTATGGCCTGTTTCCAGGTGGAAAAAAAATAAGGTCTAAAATCTTGATTGATTTAGGTTCATTATTTTCAATTGATTACAAAAAATTGATAATAATTGGCTCAGCTGTTGAATGCATACACGCTTATTCGCTGATCCATGACGATCTCCCTTGCATGGATGATGACGATATAAGAAGAGGTAAACCTTCAACTCATGTTAAGTTTGGTGAGTCTACAGCAGTTCTTGCAGGAAATTCATTATTAACATTAGCATTTGAAATTTTATCAAGTCCTAATTTAAAATTAAATGAAAAGATCAAAATTGATTTAATCAAAAAATTATCTGAATGTTCAGGTCATCTAGGAATAGCTGGAGGCCAATACTTAGATTTAAGTTATGAGAGAAAGAAAATTACAAAGAAAAAAATAATAGAAATGGAAATAAAAAAAACTGGAATGCTGTTCAGTTTTTGTTGTGCTGCCCCTGCAATAATCAAAAAAAAAAAAATACAAGAAATTAAATTTTTTGAAAATATTGGATCTAAGGTTGGTCTTTTATTCCAAATAGCTGATGATCTCATCGACCTAAAAAGCAATTCCAAGGAGGCTGGAAAAAAAACAGGAAAAGATCAAAAAAAAGGTAAAGCAACACTTATAAATTTACTAGGCTATGATGACTCAATTAAGTATTGTGATAAGATAATTAATGATATTAATAAAAATTTAAAAAAATATGGTTCGAAATCTATAAATGTTAAAGATACTTTAAATTACATATTGAATAGAAAAAAATGAAAAAAGATTACAAATTTCTGAATGATATAAACTTCCCATCTGATTTAAGAAAAATTTCAGAAATAGATTTGCAAAAAGTTGCAGATGAGGTGAGGGAAGAGATGATAAGTGCAGTTTCTGAAACAGGAGGTCACTTAGGTGCAGGCCTAGGTGTAGTCGAACTAACAGTTGCTCTCCATTATGTTTTTGATACACCAAATGATAAATTAATATGGGATGTGGGTCATCAATCCTATCCACATAAGATTTTGACTGGCAGAAAAGATAAAATTAGAACTTTGAGGCAGGGAGATGGGTTGTCAGGTTTTACCAAAAGATCTGAAAGTGAGTATGACCCATTTGGTGCAGCCCATAGTTCAACATCTATCTCATCAGCATTAGGAATAGCTGAGGCGAACAAATTAGAAAACAAATCTTCAAATGTAATAGCCGTTATAGGTGATGGCGCAATAAGCGCAGGTATGGCTTATGAGGCTATGAATAATGCTGGAGTATCAAAAACAAAAATGATCGTTATTTTAAATGATAATGATATGTCTATAGCAAAACCTGTCGGGGCAATGAGAACCTATTTAGCAAAATTATTTACTGGCAAAATATATTTCAGTCTTAGAGAAACATTAAAATTAATAACATCAGCATTTTCAAAAAGATTTAGTGCTAAAGCTGGCAGAGCAGAGGATTTTTTTCGTTCAGCAGTAACAGGAGGTACTTTGTTTAGTTCATTGGGTTTCTATTATGCAGGTCCTATAGATGGTCATGATTTATCAACTCTTATTCCAATTTTAAAAAATGCAAAGGAGTCCAAACATAATGGCCCAATGATGATACATATCAAAACACAAAAAGGAAAAGGGTACTCATATGCTGAAAAAGCAAATGATCATTATCATGGTGTGTCAAAATTTAATGTAAAAACAGGAGAGCAAGAAAAGAGTAGATCAAATCTACCATCTTATACAAAGGTTTTTGCAAATACCCTAGTCAAACATGCAAAAAAAGATAGTAAAATTGTTGGTATAACTGCTGCAATGCCAAGTGGAACTGGAATGGATATTTTTGGAAAAGAGTTTCCTAAGAGAATGTTTGACGTGGGAATAGCAGAACAACATGCCGTTACATTTGCTGCTGGTTTAGCAACCGAAGGATATAAACCGTATGCTGCAATATATTCTACATTTTTACAGAGAGCATATGATCAAGTAGTACATGATGTTGCTATCCAAAGTTTACCAGTTAGATTTGCGATTGATAGAGCAGGATTAGTTGGTGCTGATGGATCAACACATGCTGGCTCGTTTGATATAACTTATTTATCAACTTTGCCTAATTTTATAGTGATGGCTGCTAGTGATGAAGCAGAATTAGTTAAAATGATTAATACTTCCGTAGATATCAATGATAGACCTACTGCTATTAGATATCCAAGAGGCACAGGAATTGGTGTTGAACTTCCTTTAATAGATGAAAAAATTGAAATTGGTAAAGGAAAAATTGTTCAACAAGGAACTCAGGTTTGTATTTTAAACCTAGGTACTAGACTTGAGGAATGTAAATTAGCTACAGAGGAATTAAAAGCAAAAGGTATTTCAACGACAATTGTAGATGCTAGATTTGCTAAGCCTTTAGATAAAGAGTTGATATTAAAATGTGCTAAGGAGCATGAGCTTATGATTACAATAGAAGAAGGTTCTATAGGAGGATTTGGTTCTCATGTAAAGAATTTATTAGCTGAAGCAGGTATATTTGATAAAGGTTTAAAGTTTAGATCAATGACTTTGCCAGATAAATTTATTGAACATGACAATCCAAAAAAAATGTATAACAAAGCTGGATTGAATAGTTCTCAAATTTCAAAAAAAATTTTAGATGTTTTGTTTAAAAAAGACTCAATTAGAGTTGTTAAAAATTAATTTATATTAACTACACTGAGCTTTATTCATTAAATAGTGATCTAATAAAACACAGCTAATCATAGCCTCGCCGATTGGAACAGCCCTTATTCCTACACAGGGGTCATGTCTACCCTTAACAGATATAGAAGTATTTTTTCCAAATTTATCAATTGTTTTTCTAGTAGTTAAAATTGATGATGTTGGTTTGACTGCAAAAGATGCAACAATTTCTTGACCAGTTGAAATCCCACCAAGTATTCCTCCAGCATTATTTGAATTGAAATTTAATTTTTTACCTTTTGCAGAAATTTCATCTGAATTTTGTTCTCCACTTAATTGAGCTGAGTTCATTCCAGTGCCAATATTTACTCCTTTAACTGCATTAATGCTCATCAGACCCGATGCTATGTCAGTATCTAATTTTGAGTAAATTGGAGCACCCAGTCCAATTGGGACACCTCTAGCTCTTACTTCAATTACAGCTCCACAAGAAGAACCAGATTTTCTTACACCAAGCAAATATTTTTCCCATAATTTTATCATTGATTTATCTGGACAAAAAAATGGGTTTTTTGAAATTATATCATCATTCCATTGGTTGGTATCACACCCTAATATTCCTAATTGTGTCACTGCACCAATAACTTTAAATTTTTTACCTAATTTTTTTTTTAGAACAGCAGTAGCTATTGCCCCAGCTGCAACACGAGCTGCAGTTTCTCTAGCTGAGGATCTTCCGCCACCTCTGTAATCTCTAATTCCATATTTTTTGAAATAAGTGAAATCTGCGTGGCCTGGTCTGAACTTATCTTTTATATTTCCATAATCTTTAGACCTCATGTCTTTGTTATAAATTATTAGAGAGATGGGTGTTCCAGTAGTTTTACCCTCAAATACTCCTGACAATATTTGAACCTTATCGTCTTCTTTTCTCTGAGTCGTAAATTTAGATTGGCCTGGTTTTCTTTTGTTTAATTCTATTTGAATATCTTGCTCCTTAATGTTTATATTTGGAGGACAACCATCAACAATACAGCCAATTGCGGGACCATGAGATTCTCCCCAAGTAGTGAAACGAAATAGCTTTCCAAAAGTATTAAATGACATTATCTATATTATATAGTTTATTTTGTTTAAATTATGAATCAAAAAAATTCTTTAGGAATTAATAGTTGTTTTCTAGATCTAGAAGATCCAATTCAGTTATTTGATAAATGGATGAATGAGGCAAAGAAAACAGAGCCAAATGATCCAAATGCAGTATCTTTGGCAACTTCAAGTAAAAATAATATTCCATCTGTAAGAATGGTTTTGTTAAAGGATTTTAGTGAGAGTGGTTTTACATTTTATACTAACTTAGATAGTCAAAAAGGAAATGAGTTAAAACAAAACCCATATGCAGCTATGTGCTTTCATTGGAAAAGTTTATTAAGACAAATAAGAATTGTAGGAAAAATTTCTTTAGTATCTGATGAAGTTGCAGATAAATATTATTTTTCAAGAGCATACGAAAGTAGAATTGGTGCTTGGGCATCAAAACAAAGCAAGGAACTAAAAACACGAGATCACTTATTAAAATCAATTGAAGAATATAAAAAAAAATTTAATGATGAAAAAAATGTTCCGAGACCAAGTAATTGGTCTGGCTGGAACTTATCTCCTGACAATATTGAATTTTGGTTAGATGGTGAAAACAGAATTCATGAGAGATTAAAGTACACTAAAGATAGTTTTGGTAAGTGGACTAAGTCTTTACTCAGCCCTTAAAAATTTCTTGATAAGCTAAATGAAGTTAAGTTTTTAAGAATTTCTTTTTCTTTAGAGTCCTTAAAAACACTCAAAGAGTTTGATGCTAAATTGATGTAATGCTGAGCTTTTTGATAGCAGTCTTGAATAATTTTATGTTTCTTAATTAAAGAAATTATATTGTTAAAATCCTCTTTATTTCTAATTTTTTTATCAAACATTCCGATTAAATTACTTTTCTCATAACCATCTAATTTTTGAAAAAGTAAAATTATAGGCAGTGTAATTTTCCCTTCAAAAAAATCCTGACCAATTTTCTTTCCAAACAATTTAAGTTCGGAATTATAATCAAGTGTGTCATCAGCAATTTGAAAAGTTAATCCCAAATTTTTTCCATAAAATTCTAATGCATCCTTTTCTTTGTTTTCAGCTTCTGATATAATTGCTCCAACTTTTGTTGAAGCTGCAAATAATTCTGCAGTTTTAGCAGAAATTATTTTTAGGTATGTTTCTTCAAGCATATCAACCTCTCCTTTATGTTGAAGTTGTAAAACTTCACCTTGAGCAATTTTAGAAGAAGTTGAAGATAATAATTTTAAAACTTCAAGATTACCATCCTCTACCATCATTTCAAAACATCTGCTTAGAAGGTAGTCCCCAATTAAGACTGAAGAATGATTATTCCAAATTTTATTTAAAGTTTTTTTTCCTCTCCTGATTACACCTTCATCAATTACATCATCATGCATCAATGTTGCGCTATGTATTAATTCTACACAAGCTGCTAAATTTATGTCTCTGGAACCTTTAGAATACCCACAAAGTTTGGCACTTCCAAGTGTTAATAAAGCTCTTAGTCTTTTTCCACCAGTTTCTATGTGGTAATCAGTCATTCTTTGAACTAACTGAACATCGCTAGTCAATTTTGATTTAATTTTTTCATCAGTTAAGATTAGCTTTTCCTCAACGGAGTCCTTTAATTGAAAATATGAATTATTTATCTGATTTTTAAGCTGTACAACTGTTCCCATAATAATTTTAAACTAATATAATTAAGTTATATATATTACTTATCAATTGACGCACCTGTTTCTTCAATTATAAGTAGTCTTTATATTCTATTAATAATTCTGTAAGACTTAAATATGCTCTCTTTTTTTAAAAAGAAAAAAATAGTATCCCATTTAAAACTAAGTGGTGTAGTAGGAAATGTTGGCAAGTTCAAACAGGGAATTGATTTTGCTGGTCAAGAGGAAATTATCAAAAAAGCTTTTTCATTAAAAAAAGCTTTGTGTGTAGCAATTTCTATAAATTCACCAGGAGGATCTCCTGTGCAGTCCCATCTAATTTACAGCTTTATTAGACAACAAGCTAAAAAAAATAAAAAAAAAGTAATAGTATTTACTGAGGATGTCGCAGCATCTGGAGGTTATTTAATTTCATGTGCAGGAGATGAAATTTATGCAAATTCAAGCTCAATCATAGGATCTATTGGAGTAATTTATTCATCTTTTGGCTTTACAGAATTAATAAAAAAGATTGGTGTTGAGAGACGAGTTCACACTGCAGGTAAAAACAAAAGTTCTCTTGATCCATTTTTGGAAGAAAAAAATGAGGATATTGAGCGACTTAAAAAAATTCAATTAGATTTACATAAAGATTTTATTGATGTAGTTGAAAAAAGCAGAGGAGCCAAATTAATTAAATCCGAGACAGAACTTTTTTCTGGTGAATTTTGGTCAGGCAGTAAAGCTAAAAATTTAGGATTAGTTGATGGGATTGGTAATGTACATGAAATACTAAAAGAAAAATTTGGTGAAGATGTAGTAGTTAAAAAATTTGAAAAATCAAAAGGATGGTTAAGTCAAAAACTATCTTCATCTAACAATCATTTTGATCAACTAGCAAATATTTTAGATGAAAGATCCATTTGGCAAAAATATGGTTTCTAAAATTAAAAAAAAACAAAAAAAAATTCAATCTTTTCAAGAGACAATATTTAATCTTCAAAAATTTTGGAGCAAGCAAGGTTGTGTAATTTTACAGCCATATGACTTAGAAGTTGGTGCAGGCACTTTCCATCCAGCAACAACTTTAAGATCTCTTGGACCAAAGCCATGGAAAGCAGCATATGTCCAACCATCAAGAAGACCAACAGATGGCCGTTATGGAGATAATCCTAATAGACTCCAGCATTATTATCAATTCCAAGTTATAATTAAACCTTCAATAGATAATATCAAAAAACTTTATTTAAATAGTTTGTCGGCTATAGGAATTAATAATTCTGATCATGATATAAGATTTGTTGAAGATGATTGGGAAAGTCCAACTTTAGGAGCTGCTGGTTTAGGATGGGAGGTTTGGTGTGATGGTATGGAAATAACTCAATTTACATACTTTCAACAGATGGCAGGCTTTGAATGTAAACCAGTATCTGTTGAGATTACTTATGGTCTAGAAAGAATTTGTATGTTTACACAGCAAAAAAAAAATGTTTATGAATTGGACTGGAATAATAATGGTATTAAATATCACGATGTTTTTCATCAATCTGAAAAAGAATTTTCGAAATATAATTTTGAATATGCAAAGGTAGATGATTTATTTAATATTTTTAACATGCATGAAGCCGAGGCTATGTCTTTAGCGCAAAATAATATTTCACTTCCAGCTTATGATCAATGTTTAAAAGCAAGTCATGTTTTTAATATATTAGATGCCAGGGGTGCAATTAGTGTTGCTGAAAGAGCTGAATATATTGGTAGAATAAGAAATTTAGTAAAATTAGTAGCCGAAGTTTGGATAGAAACCCAGAAAGTTTAAATTTATATGTCTGAGTTTTTTTTAGAATTATTTAGTGAGGAAATTCCTGTTTTTCTCCAAAAAAATTTAAGAGAGGGTTTACTCGATGAAATTAATAAAGTTCTTGATAATAAATCAATTAAATCAAAAAAAAGTTTTTCTTTATCAACTCCAAACAGATTAATAGTTGTTTTTCAAGGCATTGATAAAGAAGCTAAAATTAAATCTGAGGAAATTAAAGGACCAAGCACTTCTTCACCACCACAAGCTCTAGATGGTTTTTTACAATCCAAAAATATTAATAAAAAAGATGTATTTAAAAAAAAAATAGACAAAGGAGAATTTTATTTTTTTAAAACAAAAAAAAAGAAATTAAAAACTGTAGATTTACTGAGTGACAATCTTCCCATAATACTAAAAAATTTTAAATGGAAAAAATCAATGAAATGGGGGAATTTTGAGCTTGATTGGGGTAGACCTTTGAAATCAATATTATGTGTATTTGATAAAAAAGTTGTTAATTTTAAATTACATCATCTTAAATCTTCAAATTTAACTTATTTAGACAAAGATTTTGAGGAAAAGAAAAAAGTTTTTAATGATTATAATAGTTATAAAAAATACTTTCATAAACTTGGCACCATTTTAGACCAAAACAAAAGAAAAGACTTAATTAAAAAAAATATTAAAAAAGTTCTTAATAAAAAGAATTTAGAAATTGATGATAACGAAAAGCTATTAGATGAAGTGACAAACCTCGTAGAGCAACCACATATCTTAGAATGCTCATTTGATATAAAATTTTTATCAATACCCAAAGAGATATTAATTTTAACAATGCAATCACATCAAAAATATTTTCCTCTATTTACAAAAAAAAATGAAATAACAAATGAGTTCATAGTAATAGCAAATAAAAAAGATAATAAAGGGCTAATTAAAATAGGAAATGAAAGAGTTATAGACGCAAGATTAAATGATGCAGAATTTTTTTGGAATAAAGATAAATCTCAAAATTTAGTAAAAAAAGTTTCTAATCTTAAAAATATGAATTTCTTTAAAGGACTTGGAACATACTTTGATAAAGTTCAAAGAATGAGAAAATTAGGAGCTACAATTTCAGATGAATTATTGATTAGCAAAGAAAAAGTTGAACTATCAGCAACAATATGCAAAACGGATTTAATTTCAGAAATTGTTGGAGAATTTCCAGAACTTCAAGGCATTATGGGGGGCTATCTTTCTCAGGTTCAAGGCTTTGACAAGGAAATAGTGGATGCTGTTAAAGAGCAATATCTGCCAGTTGGTTTGGAATCCAATAATCCAAAAAAACCCTTTAGTATTACTCTTTCACTTTCAGATAGGGTTGATACCCTGGTAGGATTTTTTGGAATAAATGAAAAAACCCTCAAGTTCAAAAGATCCCTATGCATTAAGAAGAGTTGCTCTAGGAATTATAAGAATACTATTAGAAAATAAAAAAGATATTAAGATTAATGATTTAATTTCATATTCATCCAATATTTATTTGGACCAAGGTTTTAATTTTTCAAATGATACTCTCATAAAAGATATTTCAAATTTTTTAAAAGATAGATTTAAATATTATTTAAAAGAAAAAAATATAAGACATGATATTATTGATGCAGTCACAGAAATATTAGATTTAAATAAAATTTCAACAGCATATGAAAAAGCTAAGAGTTTAAATAAAATTATAAATGAACCAATAGGGGAAAATATTGTTTTGTCTTACAAAAGAGCCTTCAATATCCTTAATTCAGAGTCAAAAAATATTAGAGAAACCCTTACAAATACAACTGATCCTAGTATTTTCAAAAATGATTTTGAAAAAGCACTTTATAAAAAAACTAGTGAACTAAAACAATATTTTTCTGGAATGACAAATAAACAAAATTTTGATGAAACGCTTATTTATCTTGCTACAGCAAAAAATGAAGTTTTTGATTTCTTTGATAACGTAAAAGTTAATGATGATAGCGAAGTAATCAAAAAAAATAGATTGGAACTATTAAATTTCTTCTGTAAAACCAATGAAAATTTTATAGATTTTAAATTGATTAAAGACATTAATGAATAAATTAATTTTTAATTTTAACTCTAAAGAAGTTAAAAAAATTAAAAACCCTAAAAATGTTTTAGGAGGAAAGGGAACAAATTTGTCTGAAATGGGTAGAATGGGTCTACCTGTGCCACCAGGATTCACAATTACAACAAATGTTTGTGAATTATTTTATAAAAGTAAAAAAAAACTTAATTCTCATATAATTAAAAAAATTAAGTCAGAACTAAAAGCTATTGAAAAAGGTGTTAATAAGAAATTTGGAGATTTAAAAAATCCACTGTTGTTATCTGTAAGATCAGGAGCAAGAGTTTCTATGCCTGGAATGATGGATACGATACTAAACCTTGGGTTAAACGATAAAACTGTAGTCGCTTTATCGAATAAAACTTCTAACGGAAGGTTCGCTAAAGATAGTTATAGAAGATTTATTCAAATGTATGGAAACGTTGTAATGGGTGTAGAAAATCACTTTTTTGAGGAGTTAATTGAAAATTATAAACTTACAAAAGGTGTTTTATTAGATACTGAACTTGATGAAAATGATTGGGATGGTTTAATTAATGATTTTAAAAATATAGTTAAAGAAAAAACAAACAAACATTTTCCCCAAGATGTTTATGAACAACTTATAGGTGCAATAAGTGCTGTCTTTTTGTCTTGGGAAAGTAATAGGGCAAAAATTTACAGAAGATTAAATCAAATACCGTCTGATTGGGGCACTGCTGTAAATGTTCAATCAATGGTCTTTGGAAATATGGGTAATGATTGTGCTACTGGAGTGGTTTTTACAAGAAATCCATCTGATGGATCAAATAATATTTATGGAGAATATCTTATAAATGCCCAAGGCGAGGACGTTGTAGCTGGTACTAGGACCCCACAATATATTACAAAAAAAGCAAAAAAAGAAGCTAAGGTAAATGATGCATCAATGGAAGAATATATGCCAAAAGTTTATAAACAGTTAGAAAAGATTTTGAAAAAATTAGAAATTCATTACAAAGATATGCAAGACGTAGAGTTCACAGTTGAAAATAACAAGTTGTGGATTTTACAAACGAGATCTGGAAAAAGAACCTCTAAATCAGCAGTGAAGATTGCTGTGGATATGGTT
>JACWDG010000011.1 GCA_014654245.1 Pelagibacterales bacterium SAG-MED09 | reverse complement strand
ATTTAAAACAACTAATTCTTTTTTATTTTTAAGATCTTGACTATAGCTAAAAAGTTCAGTTCTAACTTGTTTATAGGCTTTTTCAATATCATTAACTGTAATATCTATAAGGTGTAAAATAGTTTTGCATCTTTCAATGTGTTTTAAAAATTTAATTCCTAATCCAGTGCCTTCATGAGCACCTTCTATTAATCCAGGAATATCAGCAATAGTAATTTCTTTATCATCATATGATGCAACTCCCAAGTTTGGGTTTAAAGTTGTGAATTGATAATTTGCAATTTTTGGAGATGCATTTGTAATCGAAGCAAGCAAACTAGATTTTCCAGCATTTGGCAGTCCAATAATACCAATATCAGCAATTGTTTTTAACTGCAGCCAAATTATGAATTCCTCACCTGTAGCACCTTTGGTAAATTTTCTTGGAGCTCTATTTGTTGAGCTTTTAAATCTTGTATTACCTAAACCACCTTTACCTCCTGTTGCTGCTACAAAATTCTCACCTGGTTTTATAAAATCATAAATTAATGTTTTATTATCTTCCTCAAACACTTGTGTACCTAGAGGAACTTTAAGAATTAAATCTTCACCACTTTTTCCTGTTCGATTCTGACCCATTCCATTTTCACCTCTTTCAGCTTTGTGATGTTGCTGATAACGATAATCAATAAGTGTATTTAAGTTACGTTCAGATTTTAAAATTATAGAACCACCTTTTCCTCCATCTCCACCATCAGGTCCACCATATTCTATAAATTTTTCTCTCCTAAAACTCGGTGAGCCATTACCACCATCACCAGCTTTGATATATATTTTAACTTGATCTAAAAATTTCATAATACAACATCTATTTCGGTTGTACTATTAATTGGGTTTTACTGAAACGAAAGTTCTATCTGCTTTAGTTTTTTTAAAAACTACTTTCCCTTTAACTACTGAAAATATTGAATGATCTTTACCCATTCCAACATTTTCACCAGGGAAAATTTTTGTGCCTCTCTGACGTACAATGATATTTCCAGGAATTACGGTTTCTCCACCGTATTTTTTTACACCAAGTCTTCGTCCTGCACTATCACGACCGTTTCTCGATGATCCACCTGCTTTTTTTGTTGCCATAAGTTACCTAATTATTTTTTTTGCTCTTTAGCAGTTGCTTCCTTTTTTTTAATTGGAGCAGCTCTTTTTTCAGCTTCTGATAAAACTTTACCATCTTTTGAAAAAATTTTATTTATTTTTATCATTGAATATTCTTGTCTATGTCCATTTTTTCTTCTTGAATTATGTCTTCTTCTTTTTTTAAAAATTAATACTGTTCTATTCTTACCGCTTTTAACTAGTTCAGCCTCAACTTTTGCTCCAGATACAGTTGGTGATCCAACTTCAATAATTTTATCATCACCATAAGCTAAAACTTCCTTAAATTCTATTTTAGTTTCAGGTTTCGAGTCTGCTAGTTTTTCTATCTTTAAAATTTCTCCAGACTTAACTTTGTACTGTTTTCCACCTGTTTGTATAACTGCGTATGACATAGTATTTGTAGTTAAATTTAGTTAGCGCAATATAGACTGAGAGTCTGTTTAGTCAAGTCGAATTAACTAAAAATTATCCTTTAAATCTCTTAATTTTGAGAAAGTTTCTAAATCTTGAGTTCTTAAAAAGATATTACAATCTAGTTCTTCTTTTATAGTTGATGGTATTGTAGGCAAACCAGCTACAATTTTTTTTTTTAAGTTTTCTATTTTCTTTTTTAAACTTTGATTTTCAGGATCATATTTAATACAAAATTTTGAATTATTTAGCGTGTATTCGTGGCCACAATAAATTTTTGTTTCTTCTGGCAAAGATTTAATGATTTTCAAAGATTCAAACATTTCTTTGTAAGTACCCTCAAATATTCTTCCACAACCTAAAGAAAAAAGCGTGTCTCCTGTAAAAACTATTTTTTCTTTAAAAAAATGATAACAAATATGTCCAGAAGTGTGTCCAGGTATATGCATAATTTTAGCTTCAAAGTTTTCAGCTTTCCATATTTGATTATCTTTTAATAATATATCTATCCCAGGTATTCTTTTCGAGTCCCCTTTAAAACCTACAACAACTGATCCATATTTTTTTTTTAATTCTTGATTTCCTCCGATATGATCATAGTGATGATGAGTATTAAGAATATATTTTAATTTTATATTTTTATTTTCTAAGAAATTTATTATTGGTTCAGACTCACTAGGATCTATAACACATGCAAAATTGTTAGTGTCATCTATGATTAAGTAGCTATAGTTATCTTGAAGACAAGGTATTATTTCAATACGCATTTTATTTTTCTATCAAAAATATACCAAGATCTGCAAACAAATTTTTAACCCCTAAATTACGCTCATTTATTATTGAAGTATTAAGATTATTCAAAGCGAGCGATTTAAAAATCTTGATATCTCTTGATTTTACAAAATGAAAAAAATCTTTGATTGTGCACATGTGTAAATTTGGGGTATTATACCATTGATCAGGTAATTTTTTTGTAATTGGCATTGTGCCTTTAAATAACAAATGAAATCTTACTTTCCAATATCCAAAATTAGGAATAGTAACTATTGCTTTTTTTCCAACTCTTAAAAGCTCATCTAAAACTAATTCAGGATTAAGAAAAGCCTGAAGTGTTTGACTTAAAACAACATAATCAAATGATTTATCTGGAAATTGTTTTAAATCTTTCTCTGCATTTCCTTCGATTACTGTTAAACCTTTTGCAATACATTCTTGAACTTTTTCTTTCGAAATCTCTAATCCTCTTATATTAATGTTTTTATTATCTTTTAAAAATTTCATCAAAGTACCATCAGCACAACCTACATCTAACACTTTCTTATCTTTTTCAATTAAATCTGCAATTACCTGAAATTCATTTTTCATAATTAGTCCTCTTCGTAAGATTTATCTAAAAAGTTTTTAAGTGCACTTAAGAAATCTGGAACGTCTAGTAAAAAGGAGTCGTGACCTTTATCTGACTCAATTTCCACAAATCCAACATCAGCTCCTATTGAGTTTAAAGCAATTACAATATCTTTATTTTCCTGCGTTGGATAAAGCCAATCTGAGGTAAATGAGATTATAAAAAATTTTGCTCTTGTATTTATAAATGCATTAGAAAGATTACCGCCAAATTGTTTTGCTAAATCAAAATAATCCATAGCTCTTGTTATATAAAGATAGCTATTAGCATCAAATCTATCTACGAAAACTGAGCCCTGATATCTTAAATAACTTTCTATTTGAAAATCAGCATCAAATCCAAACTTAAGATCTTCTCTTTCTTGTAACTTTCTTCCAAATTTTTCCTGCAAACCTTTTTTAGATAAATAAGTTATATGTGCCGCCATTCTAGCAACAGCCAACCCTTTTCCAGGATTAGTCTCGTTTGATGTATAGTCTCCATCTTTCCAGTTACTATCAGCTGTAATAGCTTGTCTACCTAGTTCGTTAAAAGCAATATTTTGCGCTGAATGACTAGATGTGGTTGCTATCGGTATCACAGTTTTAGATTTATTGGGAAAGTTGCTAATAAATTGAAGAACTTGCATTCCTCCCATTGAACCGCCAGTTATTGAAAATAGTTTATCTATACCAAAATGTTCTAGTAAATTATATTGAGCATTCACCATATCATTAATAGTAATTACTGGAAAATTTGTTCCAAAAATTTTTTGATTAGGATCTTTGTGACTTGGTCCGTATGACCCCATACACCCACCAATAACGTTAGAGCAAATAACAAAATATTTATTTGTATCTATAGCTTTATCAGGACCCACAGCATAACTCCACCATCCATCTTTATTAGTTATTGGATTTGTTCCAGTTACAAATTGATCTCCTGTTAGAGCATGAAAAACTAATATTGCGTTATCCTTTTTTGAATTAAGAGAACCGTAAGTTTCATAGGCTATTGGAAATTCTTTAATAGTTTTTCCACAGTCTAATTTTAAAGGTTTTTTAACAATTAAAGTTTTTATGTTTTTCTCAGTTTTCATATTTAAGCCATTTTGAATTGTGAGAAAAAAAACTATTTTAGCGGTTTTTTTTAAGCGCTCGCAATTCAGTTAAATCAGCGCATAATTTTTTTACTAGAACTTATTTATTATGTCAATTTTTTAAAAAAACCTCTTATTCTCTATAAAAATTTGTTATTTTATCTATAAAGAGCACATAAATAGAAAAAAATGATAACTCCAAATTTTAAAAAATTTAATATTGAAGCCTATAAACCAGGTAAATCAAAAGTTAAAAAACTTAAAAAGGTAATTAAACTATCTGCAAATGAATCAGCATTAGGCATGAGTCCGAAAGCTAAGAAAATTATATCAAATAAAAATCTAAAATTAGATAAATATCCTGATGGGAAATCTCAACATTTAAGAAAAGCAATATCTAATGCTTACAAATGTGACTCAGAAAAAGTTATTTGTGGAGCAGGCTCAGACGAAGTTATTCAAATGATCTGTCAATTATTTTTAAACCCGAAAGATGAGGTTGTAGTTCCACAATATAGTTTTTTAATGTACAGAATTTATTCAAAAATTGTTGGTGCAAAAGTTGTATTTGCTAAGGAAATCAATTTTAAAGTTTCGGTAAAAGAAATTTTAAAAAAAATTACAAAAAAAACAAAAATTGTTTTTATAGCTAACCCAAATAATCCAACAGGAACTTATTTATCTAAAAAAGAAGTTCTAGAATTAAGAAAAAAATTAAATAAAAAAATTTTATTAGTAATTGATGATGCTTATGCAGAATATATGAAAAATAAAGATTATTCCTCAGGTTTAGATTTATTCAAAAATAAGAATAATGTTTTCATCTTAAGAACTTTTTCTAAAATGTTTGGATTGGCCTCTTTAAGGGTAGGCTGGGGATATGGATCAAAAAAAATAGTAGATGCTCTTAATCTTATAAAACCTCCATTTAATGTAAACGGTATTGCACAATTAGCTGCATCAGACTCACTAAAAGATAAAAAGTTTATAGCTAAATCAATTAAGCATAATTTGTATTATGCAAGAAATATTAAAAAATTTCTTGAAAAATATAATATTTATTCAAATGCAGTTTCTGCCAATTTTCTTTTACTCAATTTTGAAAAATGCAAGTATTCAGCAAAATTTTTATACAAAAAATTAAAAAATAAAGGAATTATATTGAGATCAACAGAGGATGGTTATCATATTAAGAATAAATTAAGATTAACTATTGGATCAAAAAAAGAAAATTTAAAATTTATGAATGTAGTCAAGCAGGCACTAAAATAATGAAAAGTATTTTAATTATAGGTTGTGGATTATTAGGCTCATCTCTTTTGAGGCGGATACACAAAAAAAAATTAGCTAAAAAAATATTTATTTACGAAAAGTCTAAATCTAATATTTCTAAAATAATAAAATTAAAATTACCTGGTACGGTCGTAAAAACACTAAAAGAAGGAGCAACTAATTCTGATCTCATTATTCTTTGCACTCCTATGAGTGAGTATAAAAAAATTATTATAAAATTGAATAATTTTAATTTGCCAAAAAAGTTAATTACAGACATTGGTTCTTCTAAGATTGAGTCTTCTAAAATTATCAAAAAGTTTTTGAGAAAGAATTTGAGTTGGATACAAAGTCATCCAATAGCAGGATCAGAAGTAAGTGGTCCTGAGCACGGTAAAGAAGACATGTTTGTAAATAGATGGTGTATATTAATAAAAGATAAAAATACAAAAAAAAATGAATTAAATATCTTAAATAGATTTTGGAAAAAAATTGGTTCCAAGGTAGTTTTTATGGAGTCAGAAAAACATGATAAGATTTTTTCAATAACTAGTCATTTGCCTCACTTAATTGCCTATAACCTGGTCAAATCTGCTCAAGATTTTGAAAAAAAACAAAATTACGACTTAATCAAATTTAGCGCAGGTGGTTTAAGAGATTTTTCAAGAATTGCAGCATCTAATGAAATTATGTGGAGGGATATATTTTTTAACAATAAAAACAACATTTCAAAAGCAATTGATTTATTTGTTAAAAATTTAAATTCATTTAAAAAAGACATAAATTCTAAAAACAATAAGTCAATTTTAAGAAAACTTGTTCAAACTAAAAAAGTAAGATCAAAAATAATTAAATTGAAACAGGATATTGATAAACCAGATTTTGGTAGAAATTAATTTTCAATTTTAACAATTTTTTTAACTTTAAGTTTAGCTGTTTTTTCAATCCTATTAATAGTTTGTATTATCGGCATAATTAAAACTTTTTTCTCAGGCCCGTAAGCATGGATTAGCTCTTTTGAATTTAAGCACATGGCAACGTGACCCTTCCAAAATATGATATCGCCTTTTTTAAATTTTATTTTTTTTAAATTTCCTTTTGAATATCTTAATTGGTCTTTTGTATCTCTTGGATAAAATGAGTTATTATAATAGAAAAATATTTGCAACAAGGCTGAGCAGTCTATTCCTTTAAATGTTTTGCCTCCCCAAACATATTTTACTTTTAAAAACTTTTTAAAAATTTTGACGAAATTTTTTTCTTTATGATCTATTTTTTTAATATCCTTTTTTTTTATCCATTTATTTTTTTGGATTTTTATAAAATTTTTATTTTGATCTATAAGTGATAATTTTGATCCAAAAGTGAGATAATTTTTTGTTTTTAAATTAGGTTTTTTAAAAATTATTGCTTTAAGATTACTTACTTTGTAACTTGAATTGATTTTTAACTCATATTGTTTATTTTTAATATACCCAATATAATTATCAAATGAAGTTTTAATTTTTATCCAATTTTTATTATTTGATAAAATTTTGAATTCTTCACCATATATTATTTGAGAAACAACTTCAGAAAATGCTGAAGGTTTCTTATAAATATTTGAAAAATTACCTATAAAAGAAAAATTATTTTGCACTGATCTTAATTTTATTTTTTATAAGCCATAAACAAATTAAAGAAGGAATGACCATTATGGTTGTTAAAATAAAAAATGTTCCCCAATCTCCATTTAACCAATCAACTAGTGCTCCTGATGAGGATGCTAATGTAGTTCTACCGGCAGTACCTATTGAAGCTAGCAATGCATATTGTGTTGCGGTATAAGTTCTATCAACTAACAATGATATAAAAGCAACAAATGCTACTGTAGCAAAAGCTGCTGTTATGTCATCTGCTATAACTGCAATTGCAAATAAAATTTCAGATTTACCAGCCCATGCTAAAACTGCAAATAAAAGATTTGTTATGGCCATCAGTCCTCCAGCAAAGAACATTGTTTTTATCGTGCCAGCTCTCATGGCCATAACACCACCTAACAATGTAAATACTACCGTTGTAATCCATCCAAGTCCTTTTGAGTAAATTGCAATTTGACCTTTGGAAAATCCAATTTCTTTATAAAAGATAATGGACATTCTACCCATGAATGCTTCTCCAATTTTAAATAAAAAAACAAAGCCTAGAATTCCAGCAGCTATAGCAAAACCATTTTTTTTAAAAAAACTTATGATTGGCCCGCCAATAGTTCCAGTTATGTATGCAATAAAATTTGTAAAAATATTTCTAGATCCAAGTTTACCTCTAATTAATTTATCAGTCTCTTTTTGCTTTATTTGTCTATCTGTTTCCAGAGGTTCATGGACAAATAATAATCCAATATTCATTAAAATAATTAAGCCACCTAAAACTAAAAAAGTCATTTGCCAATAGTCTATAAGACCTAAATTTTCAAAAAATTCGGCTGTAAATAAAGAAAGAACTCCTCCTAATTTATAACCCGTCCACCATCCTACCACAGCCATTGCTGCACCAGCTGCCATTGTTTTTCCTTCATTTTCGTCAATTTGCTCAATTCTTAACGCATCGACAGTTATGTCTTGTGTTGCAGACGCAATAGCAATAACTAACCCTACTGCTATTAGTAAAGCTAAATTTTGAGTAGGATTAATCATGCTCCACACAATCAAACTTAATAAAATTATTATTTGCATTAAAACTATCCATCCTCTTCTATGGCCTAGTTTCTTTGTTAATATTGGTATTTGAATTCTATCTACAATTGGGGCCCATAAATAATTAAAAGCATATACAGCAAAAATTAAACCTGCCCATCCAACAGTCGATCTACTTAGTCCTTCCTCTTTAAGCCAAAGACTTAAACTACTAGCAATTAAAACCCATGGAAAACCACTAATAGCACCAAGCAGTAAAATTCTTAACATTCTAATATCTTTGTATGTTGAAAGAGAGTCAAACCACGATGATTTTTTTGTCTTAAACATAATCAATTTTTCCAAAAAGAAGGTAAGAACAATACTAATATTGCAAAGAGCTCAAGTCTACCCAATATCATTCCTAATGTTAAAATCAATTTTGAACTATCAGAAAGAGTAGAGAAGTCACCATTTGGTCCTATTATAGATCCAAGTCCAGGACCTACATTAGATATCGATGTTGCTGCTCCTGAAATAGATGTAATAAAATCTAATCCGGTTAAAGACAATAGGGCTGTTAAAACAAAAAAAATAACAAAATACATATAAATGAATGAAATAACCGACGATATAAATTTATTATCAATTGGATTTTGATCATATTTTAAAACAAAAATTCCATTAGGATAAATTATTTTTTTTAATTGATTAACAACAAATAAATATAATATTTGAATTCTAAATATTTTAACTCCACAGGTTGTTGATCCTGCACAACCTCCAATAAACATTAAGCCTAAAAATAGAATTAACGTAAAACTTCCCCATGTATCAAAATCATCATTAACATAACCAGTGCCAGTCAAAATGGAAATAATATTAAAAAAAACAGATCTTATATTAAGTTCTGCCGACTCACTTATAATTAAATATATTGATAAGATTATTATACTTGAGATTATTATTCTAAAAAATGTTTTAATTTGAACATCGTTAAAGAGTATTTTCTTATTTCCACTTAAAAACTTAATATAAGCAATGAATGGTAAACTTCCTAAAATTATAAAAATCATCGCTGAA
The DNA here is from genome assembly GCA_014654245.1 of Pelagibacterales bacterium SAG-MED09. Lineage (GTDB taxonomy): Bacteria > Pseudomonadota > Alphaproteobacteria > Pelagibacterales > Pelagibacteraceae > Pelagibacter. Next base: position 12,264 of record JACWDG010000011.1, on the reverse strand, counting down.
ATTTCTATAGAAACACTATCAAAAAAACCAATTGACTCATTATAATTAGAAAAACCTCCAGTAGCTATTGTTGTCATTGAGTGTGTTAAGCTATCAAAAAAGCTCATACCAAAAATTTTATAAGTTAGACCGCATAAGATTGTTAAAGAAGTGTAAATGTAAATTAAACGAAGTGCTATTTCTTTTGATTTTGGTAAAATTTTTTCAGATGAATCATTATTTGATATTTTAAAGAGTTGCATTCCACCTACATTCATTATTGGCATTAAAGTGATAGCCATTATGATTATTCCTATACCACCCAACCATTGAAGAATTGCTCTCCAAAGCAATATACTTTTTGGCATTTCATCTAAGTTGGAGATAATTGTAGAACCTGTTGTTGTAATTCCTGACATGCTTTCAAAAAAAGCGTTTACAAATGAAAAATTCAAATCAGAAAAAATGAAAGGTAAAGACCCAAAAATTGCAACACTTAGCCATGATAATGCGGTTAGAAGAAAAGCTTGCTGTAATGTTAACTTCTTATCGTGATCTAAATTAGATAAAAAAAATAGTGTACCAAAAATAATTGTTACGATGGATGCTCCAAAAAAAGATGAATCAACCTCTGAATAAAAAAATTGTAAAATTATTGGAATAAACATGAATACACCTAGAATTATTTGTAAAATTCCAAGCGTAAAAAAAACAGTTTTATAATTAGACATTTTGAAAGAACATTATTTTATGGTAAATAAATTTCAACTCTATAAGAATTAGTAAATTCACTATAATAAGAAGCTTAAAGTGTAATTCATGATAAAAAAAGAAAACTTAGATAAAACTAATGCCTGGCCTTTTGTAGAAGCAAAAAAAATGCTTCGTGAAAGAAATTCATTTATTGAAAAAAAGGGAAAAATTACTCTTCAAACAGGATATGGTCCAAGTGGATTACCTCATATTGGAACTTTTGGAGAAGTTGCAAGAACTTCTATGATGGTTAATGCATTAAAACAATTAACTAATTTGCCAATAGAAATAATTACATTTTCTGATGACATGGATGGTTTAAGAAAGATTCCTGAAAATGTTCCAAATCAAAAATTATTAGAAGCTAATTTACATAAGCCATTAACAGAAGTTCCTGACCCTTTTGAAAAATATAGCAGTTTTGGTGAACATAATAATGAAATGTTAAAGAACTTTTTAGATAGTTTTAATTTTAATTATAATTTTAAAAGTTCAACACAATTATATAAATCAGGAGTTTTTAACTCAACACTCAAGCTAATCTTAGAAAAATATGATGGTATCATGAATATAGTCTTGCCTACATTAGGAAAAGAAAGACAAAAAACTTATAGTCCATTTTTACCTATATGTCCTGATAATGGGCATGTGCTTGAAATACCTGTTTTGGAAATAGATAAAAATAATTCAAAGATTATTTTTGATAATAACGGAAAAAAATTAGAAAAAAGTATTTTAGATGGAAATTGCAAACTACAATGGAAAGTGGATTGGGCTATGAGATGGTATGCTTTAGATGTTGATTTTGAAATGTATGGAAAAGATCTTATAGAAAGTGCAATTTTATCTACAAAAATCATTAAGTTAATTGGTAAAACAAATCCTTCTGGATTTGCTTATGAATTGTTTTTAGATGAAAAAGGAGAAAAAATTTCAAAATCTAAGGGGAATGGAATTACAATTGATCAATGGCTAGAATATGCATCACCAGAAAGTTTGTCTTTGTATATGTATCAAAATCCAAAAAGAGCGAAAAAACTATACAAAGAAATTGTACCCAAAGCTGTAGATGAATATTTAGACTTTATTGAAAAAGCAAAAAAGCAAGATGAATTACAAATATTGATGAATCCTGTATGGCATGTTCACAATGGTGAAATACCAAGTGAAAATTCAATTATGTCATTTTCAATGTTATTAAATTTGGTCGAGACAAGCAATGCAGACACAAAAGATCTTCTTTGGAAATTTGTTAAAAAATATAAAACAGATATACATAAAAAAAATTTTCCAATATTCGACAGTCTTGTAAGTTATGCAATTAAATATTTTAATGATGTAATTAAATCTCAAAAAAATTATAAAAAACCAAACGAAAAAGAAAAACAAGCTTTAGAGTCTTTAATAAAAACTCTCGAGAAATGTGATGATCAAATGTCCCCTGAGGATATTCAAACTTTGATCTATTCTGCGGGTAAGGAAAATGGATATTCAGAAAACCTTAGGGATTGGTTTAAGTTGATTTATCAAGTTGTTTTTGGTGATGAAAATGGGCCGCGTATGGGATTTTTTATAAGTTTTTTTGGTGTTAATGAAACTAAAGAGCTTATAATGAATAAAATTAAATAATGTTTTCAAATTTAAGATCACTAATATTTAAATTAGATCCAGAAACAGCACACAATTTAGCAATTAAATCGCTTAAATTAAATTTCGTACCTAATGTTTTTGAACAAAAAGGTAATGAAGAATTATTTAAACTTAAGATTTTTAACAAATCTATTAGTAATCCTATTGGTATGGCTGCTGGTTTTGACAAAAATGCTGAGGTATATAATCAGTTATTTAAATTAGGTTTTGGTTTTGTAGAAGTTGGAACAGTAACACCATTAAGTCAATATGGAAATCCTAAGCCAAGAGTATTTAGATTAGTCGAAGACGAGGCTTTAATAAATAGATTAGGCTTTAATAATTATGGTGCTCAAGATGTAGAATTAAGAATTAAAAAAAATCCACAAATCGGATTTCTTGGAATTAATATTGGACCAAATAAAGACACTAAAAATAGGTTAGAGGACTATTTAATTGGAATTAAAACTTTTTATAAATCAGCAGATTATATAACGATTAATATTTCATCTCCGAATACTGAAAATTTGAGAGATTTTCATGATCAAACAAGATTAGAAGAATTATTAAAAGCAATAGATAATGAAAAAAAAAGATTAAACTCAAAGATACCCATAGTAGTAAAAATTGCTCCTGATATTTCCGAGTCAGAAATTTATAAAATTTCAGATGTTTTACTTGGTAATAACATTCAAGCTGTAATTATTTCAAATACTTCTAATACCACTAGAGAAAAATTAAAAGATATTCAAAAACATCAAAAGGGTGGTTTGTCTGGAAAACCTATAGAAGATAAATCAAATTTATTGATTAGTAAGTTTTATAATAGCTTACGAGGTAAAATAAAAATTATTGGTGTAGGGGGCGTTGACTCTGGATTAAGTGCTTACAAAAAATTTTTATCTGGAGCTGATCTAATTCAGCTATATACAGGAATGGTTTATAGAGGACCAAATATTGTAAACTTAATAAAAAATGATCTTGCTGAACTATTAGAGAAAGATGGAGTTAAAAATTTCAGCGAAATTATAGGAAATAAAAAATAATACTTAATTCTATTAACTTGACGCGAACCTCATCACACTTTATATAGTCGACTACGATGTCAAAAAAATGTGAACTAACTGGTAAAATTCCAATGAAGGGTCATAACGTTAGTCATGCTAACAATAAGACAAAAAGAAGATTTTTGCCTAATCTTAAAAAAGTTAAATTTACTAGTGAACTTCTTAAGAGAAGCCTTAAATTAACAGTAAGTAACGCTGGTGTGAGATCAGTTGATAAAAAAGGAACTTTTGATGAGTTTTTGAAAACTGTGAAAAATAAGAATTTATCACCAAGACTAAAAAAGCTTAAAAAGAATATTTTAATTAAATCTCCATTTAAAAAAGTTACAACATCTAAATCAGCTTAATGAATAAAACTTTTTTAATCCTGTCTTTTTTGATGGGAGTGATTGTTTTATCATCAAATTATCTTGTTCAATTTCCAATAAATTATTATGGTTTAGATGAAATTTTAACATATGGAGCATTTACATATCCAATTGCATTTTTGATTACTGATTTGGCAAATCGAACTTATGGAAAATTAATTGCACAAAAAATTGTATATTTAGGATTTTTTATTGGAGTAGTTTCAACAGTATTATTTTCTACAAACTTTCAAGATCTAATTTCTATCCGAATTGCTTTTGGATCTGGAATAGCTTTTTTTGTAGCTCAATTATTAGATGTTCAAATTTTTGATCGATTAAGAAAAAAAAGATGGTTCATAGCTCCTTTGACATCTTCACTAGTTGGGTCTGTAGTTGACACTTTTTTATTTTTTTCAATCTCCTTTTATGGAACAGTTGTACCCTGGATAACATTATCTTTAGGAGATTTGTCAGTTAAGTTTTTTGTTGCTTTGATTATGCTGATACCGTTTAGAGTATTTTTAAATACTTTTAAGCCAGTGACTTAAATAAAAATTTATAACTTAAAATTTTGTAAGCTAATTTTGCTACTAAAAAGTTATAAGAATTAAAATTTTTTATAGGGGCAAGCTCATTTATATCAGCACCAACAATATTTGAGTTTTTTGATGCAATTCTAATAATTTCCAAAGTTTCATCCCAAAACAATCCTCCTGGCTCAGGTGTGCCTGTTGCAGGCATGATGCTCGAATCTAAACCATCTACATCAAATGTAAGATAAACAGTTTTATTTTTAATCATTTTTTTAAATTTTTTTAAATTCCATTTAGCTTTATCTTTAGCCCAAAAAATATCTATTCTTGATGAATTTTTTTTAAGAAATGGAATTTCACTTTGTGAAATATTTCTAATACCAAAAGAAATTACAGATACATTTTGATAATCTAAACACCTTCTAATAGCTGATGCATGTGAAAATTTTTCACCTTGATAACTTTCCCTTAAATCGGCATGTGCATCAAAATGAAGAAGGCAAATTTTTTTGTATTTTTTTACAAAAGGTTTTAAACAACCAGGTGTTATTGAGTGCTCACCCCCAAATGTCATGGGGAAAAGTTTTTTATCTAATATATTTTTATTAATGATAGACATTCTGTTTAATGCTTTATTGATATTTTTATCAATCTTGAATGGTTTTAAAGTTTTAATGCCAATTTGCCTATATGGTTCACAATTAAACTCTTCATCATATAACTCAACTTGATGAGATGCCTTGATTATTTCTTTGGGCCCATTTTTTGTGCCACTACCGTAACTAACAGTTTTTTCTAAACCAAAAGGAACTATTATTACTTTTTCTTTGAAGTTAAATTTATTATCTACCCCTAGAAATCCATTTTTATTAGAAAGATAATTCAATTTTTTATCCAAAAATTTTTGTAAAATTTTTTCTATCTCTTTTTTTCCACGCACCTTTATGGTATGCATCACTAGCTATTAAAGGTAAAACACTTGTTGCTTCCGCAAAAACCATTTGTTCTTTAGTTATATCAACTTTACCCCATGAGCTCGCTTCTTTCAAAGTTGAACTGCTGCATGCACCATCTCTAGAGTCTGCCACAGTAATTTGAACAGCATATTTATGCATTTCAACTTCTTTACCTAAAAGCTCAGCACAAATAACTGTATCTTGAATAAAGTTTTTAGGTACTCCGCCACCAATCATAAATAGTCCAGATCCTTTAGATCTTATTTTAATTTCAGTCAATTCTCGGAATTCTCTAATTGAGTCTATAGTTATATGTTTTTTAGGATTTTTTTCTTGATGCATTACTAGTCCAAACCCAGCACTAGAATCTGTAAATGCTGGACAAAATATTGGAACGTCATTATCATACGCAGTTTCGATCAAAGAATCTTTTTTTTTTGAATTTTTTTTTAAAAATCTACCTATCTCGTGGATAAACTCTCTAGATGTGTAGCTTCTACACTCTAAAGTGTTCGCGATATCACAAATAGTTTTATCACACATTTGAAGTTCATCTTCATCAATATAAGTGTCATAAATTCTATCAATATAATTTTTTCTTAATTCCGTGTCATCTTGGAATTGAGAGCCCTGGTAATGTTTAAAACCAAGTGCCTCAAATAAATCCATATCAATTATTGATGCACCAGTCGCAACTATTGCATCAACCATATTATATTTGACAAGATCTTTATAAATATTCATACAGCCAGCTGCTGAGGTAGATCCGGCAAGTGTTAAAAAAATTGTACATTCATTGTCACCCAACATTTCATTAAATATGTTAGCTGCATTAGCAGTTTCTCTTGAGACAAAAGACATTTTTTCCATAGAAGAAATAATAGGTCTTGAGTCAAAAGAGGTTATATCGATATGTTCTACTGGACTTCTAAGAAAATCTTTTTTACTATTATGTGTAAGTTTTTTACCCTCTGACATCAAGCAACTAAAGTAGCTTTATTAATGTCTTTATTGTATAGACTCATAATTGGATCATCTTCTACTTCATAAATTTCATTAGAATAAAATCCATTAAATTTTGTTCTAAAAGTAAGTCCATATGCACCAAGTTGACCAAGTTCTATATAATCATTTTCTTTAATATTATTTGGAAGAATAAAAGGACCTTTCATATAATCCATGCTATCACATGTTGGACCATAGAAATCAAAAGCAGTCATTTTTTTTGAAATAATTTTACTTGATATTTCTTTTATCATTTTCGATGGATAGACAATATTTGGAGTTCCTGCATCAAACAGTGTTCCATAAGTTCCATCATTGATATAAAGTTTTTGTTTTTTTCTTAAATTAACCCTTACAATTGTAGAACCACTTTCAGCAACTAAAGCTCTCCCAGGTTCACAAATTATTCTTGGCATTTTTTCTAATTTTAAATTTTCTAGACTTTTTTTTATTTCATTAAAATATTCAACTAGATTATGTGGAATAAGATCAGGGTATATTGTGGGAAAGCCCCCTCCAACATTAATATAATCTGGTAAAATTTTTGTTTTTTTAATTATATTTCCTATCTCTGAAATTCCTTTTGCATATGAAATAGGGTGCATACATTGAGAGCCGACATGAAAACTTAATCCAACCTTTTCAGCATATTGTTTTGCTAATCTAAGAAGACCTAAAGCTTCTGAATTTAGGGCTCCAAACTTTTTAGATAAATCTATTTCAGCATGTTCATTTGAAACAGCCACTCTCACAAATAATTCTAAATCTTTAGCATTATTAGTGTTTTTAATAATCTTGATTAGTTCCTCTTTAGTATCTATCGAAAAAGTTTTTATTCCAAATTCAAAATATGCTTTTTTAATACTTTCAGGACTTTTGATTGTATGCATGTAAGAACATTTTGCCGTGCTTGTAAATTTTCTTACTTGTTTTATTTCCTCTATAGACGCAACATCAAATTGGTTTATCCCACTACTAATTAATGTTTTAATTATTAAAGGATGTGGATTTGTTTTTACTGCGTACAAAATGTCACCTGGAAAGCTATTTTGAAAAAATTTTGAGGCAGTAGTAACAGAATTTTTTCTGATACAATAAACAGGTTTTTCAGGTTTCAGTTGATTTACTAAATTTTCAACTGATTTAAATTTTTGCATTTTTAATGCCTCCAAAAAAAATTTAACAAAAAAAAAGCTTTAAAAACTTTTAAAAACTTTTTATAAAATGTGCAATTAAGCCAATAATAAAGGCATGTAAAGTAAATAATTCTCTATTGAATTTTCTTAATAAATGTCCATATGAGGATTATGAAAAACGATGCTATTCTTCAAAACTTGAGTGATTTTGATAATAAATCCCTACTTATTGTTGATGATGATAACCCTTTCAGGGAGAGATTATCTAGAGCAATGGAGAAAAAGGGTTTTGAAGTTTTACAAGCAGAGGGTGTAAAAAAAGGTATTGATACAGTTAAAGCTAAAAAACCGGGGTTCGCAGTTGTAGATTTGAGATTGGCAGATGGTAACGGTCTAGAAGTTGTAAAAGAAATTCAAACTTCCAATTCTTCAAGTAGGATCATTATGTTAACTGGTTATGGAAATATACCTACCGCAGTGGCAGCAATTAAAGAGGGAGCTATAGATTATCTTGCTAAACCTGCAGATGCAGATGATGTTGAAAAAGCTTTATTGGCGGATCCTTCAAAAAAAAAAGCAGCCCCACCAGAAAACCCAATGTCAGCTGATAGAGTTAAGTGGGAGCATATTCATAGAGTTTTTGAGTTATGTAATAGAAATGTTTCTGAAACAGCAAGAAGACTTAAAATGCACAGAAGGACTCTTCAAAGAATACTATCTAAAAGATCACCTAGATAAATTTTTTAAGCTTTATTAACTTTTTTACTAATAGACTTAATAATAAAATTTTAAAGGTTTCAGCTAATAAAAAAGGAGCGACTCCTAGATTGAATATAGGTTTATCCCATCCAATTAAAGTACCAAGCCATAAAATTCCAAAAATATAAATTGTTGAAACAGCCAGTGTAAGCTTAATTAGTATCTTAAAAAAATTATCATTTACTTTTATAAAGCTAGCCAAATAACAAGCAGATAAAAAACCAATTAAATACCCCATGGTAGGACCAGTAAAGTAGACTATTCCAACCCCTCTTTCTGGGGAGTTTGAAAATACTGGCAAACCTACAATACCTTCTAACAAATAAAGACCAACTGTTAATAAACCAATTTTATATCCAAAAACTAAACCTAAAAACAAAACAACAAAAGTCTGCATTGTCATTGGGACAGGATAAAAAGGAATTTTTATTTTTGCAGAAATTGTTAATGCTATAGAGCCTAATATAATTACCAATAAGGATTTTATTAATTTAGATTGAAAATTTTGTTTTACTAATTCCATTTTTAATAATAACCTTTATTCACTTCATATTCTAGTAGTAATTTTTGATTATTGTAAATGTATTTTTGTGTGAATAGATGATAATACATTTTATATAAATAATATTAAATGAGTAAAATTGAAAAAACGGACCATTTTTATTTAATTGATGGTTCTGGATATATTTTTAGAGCATATTATGCTTTACCTCCTTTGACGAGAAAAAGTGATGGATTGCCAACTGGGGCGGTAAGTGGTTTTTGTAGTATGTTATTTAAATTACTCGAAGACTCTAAATCAAATGAAAATCTTCAAAAACCTACTCACTTTGCAGTAATTTTTGACTCTGCTAGAAAAACTTTTAGGAATGAAATTTATCGTGACTATAAGGCTAATAGATCTGAGGCACCTGATGATTTAGCTCCCCAGTTTGAATATATAAGAAAATCAGTCTTAGCTTTCAATTTACCTTCAGTAGATCTAATTAATTATGAAGCTGATGATTTAATTGCCACTTATGTTGATCAAATTTTAAAAAAAGGAGCTAAAGTAACAATTGTTTCATCTGATAAAGATTTGATGCAACTTTATAAAAAGAATGTTCGTATTTTTGATCCAATGAAAAATAAGTTTGTTAATGAAGAAGACGTTTTTAAAAAGTTTGGTGTTGATGCTAGTAAAGTCATAGATGTGCAGGCTCTAGCTGGAGATAGTAGTGATAATGTGCCTGGTGTTCCAGGAATTGGGGTTAAAACAGCTGCAGAGTTAATAAATAGATATGGAACATTAGAGAAGCTTTTAAAATCTACTAGTGAAATTACACAAAACAAAAGAAGAGAAACTCTTATAAATAATAAAGATAAAGCACTAATTAGCAAACAACTTGTAACTTTAAAATATGATGCTCCGGTAAAAAGAGAACTAAGTGAATTTAAATTAAAAGATGTAGATAAAGAAAAACTTTATGAATTTTTAAGAGAAATGGAATTTAATAGGTTGTTGAGTTCTGTAATCTCTGCCTATGGTGAGCCAAATATAAAAAAATCTCTTGATGACAAAAAAGACAAAACTGAAAATTCAAAGCCAATTAACCACAAAAATTATTTTTTAATTAAAAATGTTTATGAAATTGATGCATGGATAGAGGAAGCAGAAGAGGTAGGAGAAATTGCAGTAGATACCGAAACAGACTCGCTTGATCCACATCAAGCTAATTTGGTAGGTATATCTTTGAGTTCAAAGATTGGTAAAGCTTGCTACATTCCTGTGGGACACAAATCAAAAGAAAATCTCAATAAGAAGGATGTTTTAAAAAAAATTAAACCTTTTCTTGAGGATTCAAGCATAAAAAAAATTGGTCAAAATATAAAATTTGATTTTATAGTATTCTTCAAACAAGGAATAAGGCTTAATTCTATGGAAGATACAATGTTGATGTCTTACGTTCTTGATGCAGGAAAAAATAGACATAACATGGACACATTATCAGAAATTCATTTAAACCATAAAACAATTAAATTTAAAGAATTAGTTGGCTCAGGTAAAAAAGAAATCAATTTTAGTGAAGTAGAATTAGATAAAGCAAAAAATTATGCTGCTGAAGATGCAGACATAACATATAGACTTTATAAAAAATTTTATAAAAGTCTTAAATCTGAAAAACTGATCAATATTTATGAAATTTTTGAAAAACCATTGATAGAAATTCTAGCTTTTATGGAGATCGAAGGCATCAAAGTTGATAACAAATTTTTAAAATCTTTATCTTTAAAATTTTCAAAGAAAATAGAAAAGACTCAAAAAGACATTTTTAAGATTTCAAAAAAAGAATTTAACATTGCATCCCCTAAACAATTGGGTGAAATAATTTACAATGATTTAAAAATAACAGATCTTAAAAAAACGAAAAAAGGAAGTTTTGCAACTAGTGCATCTGTGTTAGAGGATTTAGCATTTAAAGGACATGATATAGCTAAGTTGGTTTTAGACTGGAGACAGTTATCAAAATTAAAAAATACTTATTCAGATTCTTTACCTGAACATTTAAATCCAAATACTAAAAGGGTACATACATCTTTTCTTTTGGCGGCTACTACAACTGGAAGATTAGCTTCTAGTGATCCAAATCTACAAAATATTCCAATAAAAACTGATGATGGACGAGACATTAGAAAAGCATTTGTTGCTGAAAAAGACAATTTACTTATCTCAGCAGATTATAATCAAATCGAAATGCGAATATTAGCTGATCTAGCAGATGTAAGAGAATTAAAAAAAGCATTCAAAAATAATGAAGATATTCACTCATTAACAGCAAGCCAAATATTTAATATTGATATTCAAAAAGTAGATAAAGATCAAAGAAGAAAAGCTAAAGCTATTAATTTTGGGATTATTTATGGAATATCACAATATGGTCTAGCAAAACAAATTAATGTTTCAAATTATGAAGCAGAGGAATTTTTAAATTCATATTTTGCAAAATTTCCTGAAATTAAAGTGTATATGGATAGCACAATTAAATTTTGTAGAAAAAGTGGATATGTAAATAATATTTTTGGTAGAAGATCTCATTTTAATTCTATAAATGATAAAAACTATAACGTAAGAAATTTCCAAGAAAGGGCTGCTATTAATGCTCCAATTCAAGGATCAGCCTCTGAAATTATGCGTTTAGCAATGATTAGGCTAGATAAAAAACTCAAAGAACAGAAATCACTTAAATCAAAAATGTTACTTCAAATTCATGATGAATTGATATTTGAAGTACAAAAAAATGAAATTCAAAAGGTGATGAAGATTATTAAAGAAGAAATGACAGGTGTTGCAAATAGTGATTATCACTCATTTTCAATTCCTCTCACAGTTGATGTAAATAGTGGAGATAATTGGGGAGCTCTGCATTAATTTAATTCATTGCCCAAATTAGAACAATTTAGTATTTTTAAAATAACTAATGCTTAAACAAACTATTGCACTTGTTGATGATGATCGAAATATTCTTACAAGCTTAAGTATTGCTCTAGAAAAAGAGGGTTTTAAAGTTCAAACCTATATTGATGGAGAAAGTGCACTAATAGGACTCACAAGGACGCCACCAGATCTTGCTGTCATAGATATTAAGATGCCTAAAATGGATGGTGAGGAGTTATTAAAAAAACTAAGAAAAAAAACTTCAATGCCAGTTATATTTTTAACATCAAAAGAAGAAGAGGTAGACGAGTTATTGGGACTTAAACTTGGTGCTGATGATTTTATAAAAAAATCAGGTGGATTTTCCATTAAAGTTTTAATTGAAAGAATTAGAGTTCAACTTAGAAAAAAAGATGCAGATACAACGATTGAAGAAAATAAAAATATTATTGCTCATGGTAAATTAAAATTAGATCCATCTCAATTAGAATGTGAATGGAATGGAAATCAGTTACCTGATAAACTAACAACAACTGAATTTTTGATAGTCAAAGAATTAGCTAAAAGACCAGGGATTATAAAAGAAAGAGCACAATTAATGGATATAGCTTACAGAGAAGATACAGATATAGAAGATAGAACCATTGATAGTCATGTTAAAAGAATTAGAAAAAAATTTAAA
>JACWDG010000010.1 GCA_014654245.1 Pelagibacterales bacterium SAG-MED09 | reverse complement strand
CTTGACCAACAAAGAAACCAAATAATTTTTCCTTACCTGACTTATACTCAATTGCTTTTTCTCTGTTATCGTTAATTATTTTATCAATTAATGCCTCTATAGCTTTAGGATCGCTTTGTTGTTTTAATCCTTTTTCCTCAACAATTTTTTGAGGATCTTTGTCTCCATCCAACATTAATTCAAACACAGTCTTTGCTATTTTTCCTGAAATTGTTCCATTCTTTATTAGATTAATTAATATAGCTAAATTCTTTGCACTTACTGGGCTTTGAGAAATTTCCAAGTTCTTATTATTTAAAACAGCAAATAATTCACCTGTAATCCAGTTAACTGCTAACTTCATATCTTTATTTTTACCCATCTTTGATACAACATCTTCAAAATATTTTGCTGTATCTATATCTGAGACTAAGATTGTTGCCTCATATGGTGATAGTTTAAATTCATCAATAAATCTTTTCTTTTTATCGTCTGGTAATTCTGGAATATTATTTTTAAGTTCATTAACAAATTCATCAGAAACTTCTAAAGGTAATAAATCAGGATCTGGAAAATATCTATAATCATGTGCATCTTCTTTTGATCTCATTGATCTTGTCTCATTTTTTTTAGTATCAAATAATCTTGTCTCCTGATCAATTGATTTACCTTCTTCAACTAAATCAACCTGTCTATTTGCTTCATATTCAATAGCCATTTGCATAAATTTGATAGAATTTACATTCTTTATTTCGCACCTTGTTCCAAGTTCTTTTGAGCCTTTTGCTCTTACAGATACATTAACGTCTGCTCTTAATGATCCTTCTTGCATATTGCCATCACATGTACCTAAGTATCTCATTATTGATCTTAATTTCTTAATATATGCACTTACTTCATCAGGAGATCTAAGGTCTGGTTTACTTACAATCTCCATTAAAGCCACTCCTGATCTATTTAAATCCACAAAAGTATTTTGAGGGTCTAAGTCATGAATACTTTTTCCTGCATCTTGTTCTAAATGTAATCTTTCTATACCTACTTCTTTTTGTCCATCAGGCATGTCTAAGATAACTTTACCCTCACCTACTATTGGATCTTTAAATTGTGAAATCTGATAACCTTGAGGCAAATCTGCATAAAAATAGTTTTTTCTATCAAATACTGAACGTTTATTAATTTTTGCATTAAGACCAATTCCTGTTTTGATAGCTTGCTTAACACAAAATTCATTTATAACAGGTAACATTCCTGGGAAAGCAGCATCAACTAAACTTACTTGAGTATTTGGTTCAGCTCCAAATTTAGTAGCTGAAGTAGAAAATAGTTTTGACTCTGATAAAACTTGAGCATGAACTTCTAAACCAATGACTACTTCATATTGATTATCGCGTCTATTGATTAGATATTCAGATTTATTTTTACTCACTTAATCCACCAATCTGTAATATTATTTTTAAAATTAATTTTTTCTTCCATCGCATATGCTATGTTTAAAATATTTTGTTCATCAAAAGCTTTCCCAATTATCTGCAATCCTAATGGATATCCTTTTGCATCATGGCCTGCTGGTATAGAAATACCTGGTAAACCAGCCAAATTAACTGGAACAGTAAATATATCATTCAAATACATTGAAACAGGATCATTTGTCTTTTCACCAATTTTAAATGCAGAACTAGGAGTAGATGGAGTTAAAATTGCATCAACCTTTTTATAGGCCTCATCAAAATCATTCTTGATAAGTTTTCTCACTTTTTGTGCTTTAAGATAATAAGCATCATAATATCCTGAAGACAAAACATAAGTTCCAATCATTATTCTTCTTTGAACTTCAGTACCAAATCCTTCAGATCTAGTTTTTTCATACATATCAATGAGATTTTCTCCCTCTGCTCTAAAACCATATTTAACACCATCATATCGAGCTAAATTAGAAGAGGCCTCAGCAGGTGCTACGATATAATAAGTTGGTAGTGCATAATTTGTATGAGGCAGAGATATATCTACAATCTCAGCACCACAATCTTTTGCATATTCAATACCTTTTTTCCATAGGTCTTCTATTTCCTTAGGCATACCATCTACTCTATATTCTTTAGGTATTCCAATTTTTTTACCTTTAATATTTTTTGTTAATTCCTTGCTATACTCATTTCTTTTAAAATTTATAGATGTTGAATCTTTTTCATCATAAGTACTTATAACTTCCTGTAACAAGGCACAGTCTTTTACATCTTGCGCCATAGGTCCAGCTTGATCTAAAGATGATGCAAAAGCTACAATTCCATATCTTGAACAACTACCATAAGTAGGCTTCAATCCAACTGTCCCTGTAAAAGAAGCAGGTTGTCTTATGGATCCTCCTGTATCTGTTCCAATAGTTATTGGGGTTAATTGAGCTGCTACAGCAGAAGACGATCCACCAGATGATCCACCTGGAACTAAATTCTTATCAATTGGGTTTTGTACATTACCAAAAAAACTAGTTTCATTAGAAGAGCCCATTGCAAATTCATCACAATTTAACTTACCCATAAGGATAGCCCCTTCCTTCCAAATGTTTTGTGTTACAGTTGATTCATAAGTTGGAATGAAATTATTTAAAATCTTACTACCTGCCGTAGTTCTTAAATCTTTTGTACAAAACAAATCTTTTACAGCCATTGGAATACCAGGCAATTTCAAATCAAAATTAGGTTTTTCATCGAACTTTTTTGCTTTATCTAAAGCATTTGAATAATCTTCAGTTATATATACATTTAATTCTTTTGATTTTTCTGATCTTTCAATAAATGCTTTAGTAACTTCACTTGAAGAAAGTTTCTTATTTTTAATATTCTCCACCAGATCAGATAGTGATTTCTTAGTAACATCCGACATTATTCAATCACCTTTGGTACAACAAAATAATCTTCATTATCCTTAGGAGAATTTTTTATTACTTGTTCTCTTAAGTTTTTACTTTTTACTTCATCAGCTCTTAATTTAAGAGTTGTTTCAGCAACAGAAGTTAATGGTTCAACATTGTCAGTTTTTAATTCGTTTAGTTTTTCAATAAAATCAAAAATTGAATTTAAATCACCTGCAAGTTTATCTGCTTTTTTCTCATCTACAGAAATTCTTGATAATTTAGATATGTGCTTTATTGTTTTAAGATCGATGGTCATATGGTATTTAAATATGTCGCAAACTATCACTTAAGTTTAAAATATACAATATGATCACTATAGAAGAATTCAAAAAAAAACAGTCTGAAACCTCTAGATTAATTGGTCTAGATCTTGGGTCTAAAAGAATCGGAGTATCAATTTGTGACGAAAGACAATCAGTAGCCACACCCTATAAAACAATTAATAAAACTAGTAATGAAGAACTAATTAATGAATTAAAAAAAATAATAGAGGAAAACAATATTCGAGGAATAATCATCGGCTATCCTATAAATATGGACGGTTCATTAGGTCCCTCAGCTCAATCTGTTAATGATGTATCTAAGAATATTGATCAAAATATAGATATAGATGTTTGCCTCTGGGATGAAAGACTTTCAACTGTAGGTGCATTTAACTTATCAAGTCAACTAGATATAAATGTTTCTAAGAGAGAGAAGCATATAGATCAAAACGCAGCTGCATTTATTCTACAAGGGGCTATAGATTATTTAAAAAATTAATCCTTGCCAATTAGTAGCTTTATGGCTATAGAGTTAATTTTAATGGCAATTAAAACAAATAAAGCTGTTAAAATCTCCCAAAAACATCTGTTAGGTATCCAAGATCTATCAATAACTGATATAAATCATATTCTTGATGAGTCTGAAATTTTTATAAAATTAAACCAGAGTAAAAATAAAAAAATTGATGTTCTAAGGGGCAAAACACAAATTAACTTATTTTTTGAACCCTCAACACGAACTCAAAGTTCTTTTGAACTAGCGGGAAAAAGACTTGGTGCAGATGTAATGTCAATGAACATGAATAATTCAGCTATTAAAAAAGGTGAAACTTTAATTGATACCGCTATGACCTTAAATGCTATGCACCCTGATATAATTGTTATCAGACATCAAGACTCTGGTGCATGTAATCTGTTATCTCAAAAAGTAAATTGTGTAGTTTTAAACGCTGGCGATGGTAGACGCGAGCATCCTACTCAAGCTTTACTTGATGCTCTAACAATTAGAAATAGGAAAAAAAAAATTGAAGGATTAAAAATAGCTATATGTGGAGACATACTTCATTCTAGAGTGGCAAGATCTAATATCTATTTACTAACAATGTTGGGAGCTGAAGTTAACATTGTTGCTCCATCTAATTTAATGCCAAAAGAGATTGACAGATTTGGTGTTAATACTTTTACCGATATGAAAAAAGGACTTAAAGATTGTGATATTGTAATGATGTTAAGACTTCAAAACGAAAGAATGACAAGTTCTTATTTATCATCAAACAGAGAATATTATGAATATTATGGATTAACACCAGATAAACTAGAACATGCAAAATCAGATGCATTGATAATGCATCCTGGCCCAATGAACAGAGGAATTGAAATAGATACGAGATTAGCTGATGACATAAATAAAAGTGTAATAAAAGAGCAAGTAGAACTGGGAGTTGCTGTCAGAATGGCTTGTTTAAAAATATTTTGTGAATAATGAAAAAACAATATTTTATAAATGCTAATATTATAGATCCATTTAATTCATTAAATGAGACAGGTGGATTAATAATTGATGAAGAAGGTAGAATCGAAGCAATTGGTAAAAAAGTAAATACAAACAATTTACCAACTAGAGAAAAGCCAATTGATTTAAAAGGTAAACATATATTTCCTGGTTTAGTAGATATGAGAGTATTTGTAGGTGAACCAGGATATGAATATAAAGAAAACTTTAGAACCTTGAGTAATGCTGCGCTATCTGGAGGTGTAACTTCGGTCGTTACAATGCCAAATACTGATCCAGTTATCGATAATGTTTCAATTGTAGATTTTTTAAGAAGAAGAGGACGTGATAAATCTAAAATAAATATATTTCCTTGCGCCTCATTAACTAACAAAACAGAAGGAACAAACATGACTGAATTTGGCCTTCTTGCTAAAAAAGGAATTATTGCATTCACAGATGGTGTTAAAACTATTCAAAATACTAGACTAATGTCTAGAATTATGAATTCAGCTAAAGATTTAGGATGTTTAATAATGCAACATGCAGAAGATTATGATTTAGCAAAAAATGGAATGATTAATTCAGGCATTATAGCTACGAAGCTTGGTTTGTCTGGAATTCCAGAAGTAGCTGAAAGAATTATTATCGAGAGAGATTTAACTTTATTAGAAAAAATTAAATGTAGGTATCATATATCTCAACTTTCATCAGGGAGGTCAGTAGAAATAATCAAAGACAGAAAGCAAAATTTAAAATTTACATGTGGTGTTTCAATAAATAACCTCTCTTTGAATGAAAATGATATTGGTGACTTTAGAACATTTTTAAAACTATCACCCCCACTTAGAAAAGAAGAAGATAGAGAGTCATTGGTTCAAGGATTAAAAGACAAAACTATTGACGTCATTGTTTCTGATCATAAACCTGAAGATGAAGAGTCAAAAAGACTGACTTTTTCACAAGCCGCAACAGGTGCTTCAGGTATAGAAACTCTATTATCACTAAGTTTAGAATTATTTCATAATGGATCATTAAAACTTGAAACTATTATTCAAGCCTTAACTTCAAATCCAGCAAAAATATTAAATATTAATAAAGGAAATCTAACCATTGGTAATGATGCGGACTTATGTATAGTTGATATTAATAAACCATGGATTGTAAAAAAAGAAAATTTAATTTCAAAATCAAAAAATACATCAATTGATGATAAAAAACTTCAGGGAAAAGTTACCAATACATTTGTAAAAGGTAAGGAATTATTTAAGATATAAAAATGGAACTTATAACTATAGGTGTTATTTCATACCTAGCTGGATCAATTCCTTTTGGTTTAATATTAACAAAAATATTTCTTAATAAAGATATAAGAGAAATTGGTTCAGGTAATATAGGAGCAACGAATGCATTAAGAACTGGAAATAAATTAATTGGCTATTCAACTTTAGTTCTAGATATTCTAAAAGCTGTTATACCAGTTTTATATGTTAAGTTCAGTTCTCCAGAATTTATTTTTATATCTGCTTTATCAGCCTTCTTGGGACATGTATTTCCTATTTGGTTAAGATTTAAAGGAGGCAAAGGTGTTGCAACATATGTTGGTATACTTTTTAGTATAAACTTAACTTTAGGACTAGTTTTTGGTGCTTGTTGGCTAATAACTTTTTTTATTTCTAAATTTTCTTCCTTAGCTTCTTTAATTGGATCTCTCTCTATACCAATATATGTATTATTTTTAGATCAAAAAGGTAATGCTATATTTTTTGGAATAATGTTTATTTTGATATTTTTTACTCATAGAGAAAATATTAAACGATTAAAAAACAAAGAAGAAACAAAGACAAAAATTTATTAATTTGACTATCAAACTCTTTTGGGTAGTTTGTTAATTTATGAATCTAGTCATTGTTGAAAGCCCTGCAAAAGCTAAAACAATTAATAAATATTTAGGAGATAACTATACCGTTCTAGCTAGTTATGGTCATATAAGAGATTTGCCATCTAAAAATGGGTCGGTTGATCCAGATCAAAATTTTAAAATGGAATGGGAAGTTGACAGCTTCTCAAAAAAATATTTAAAGGAAATTACTGATGCAGCAAAAGAGTCTACAAAAATAATTCTTGCCACTGACCCAGATCGTGAGGGAGAGGCAATCGCATGGCATGTAAAAGAATATTTACAAGAAAAAAAACTTTTAAAAGATAAAGAAGTCGAACGAGTTGTATTTAACGAAATTACTAAAAAAGCTGTAACACATGGCATAGAAAATCCAAGACAAATTGAACCTCTTCTTGTTGACGCTTATATGGCTAGAAGAGCACTTGACTATCTTGTAGGTTTTAACATTTCTCCAATACTATGGACAAAATTACCTGGTTCAAAATCTGCAGGAAGAGTTCAATCTGTTGCATTAAAATTAATTACTGAACGCGAGCATGAAATTGAATTATTTAATCCTGAAGAATTTTGGACGCTAAGTATAAATTTCCAAGACAAAAGTAAAAATAATTTGCTAGCAAGTATTTCACAACTAAATGGTAAAAAATTAGAAAAATTTTCTTTTAAAAGTAAAAATGATATTGAAAAAGCAATTTTAGAAATAAAAGATAAAAAATTTAATATAACTGATATCTCGTCAAAAATTATCAGTAGAAATCCATCTGGACCTTTTACGACATCGACACTCCAACAAACAGCATCTAGTAGGCTAGGTTTTGGAGCTTCAAGAACAATGCAAATAGCTCAAAAACTCTACCAAGGGATAGAAATAGATGGTGAAACTGTAGGGTTAATTACTTACATGAGAACTGATGGCACTAACTTATCTACTGATGCTATATCAGATTTTAGAAATTTTATTAAAAAAGAATATGGCAATGAATACTTACCTGAAAATCCAAATAATTATTCAGGAAAAAAAGCAAAAAATGCCCAAGAAGCTCATGAAGCAATAAGACCTACAGATATTTATAGATTGCCAGAGACAGTTAAAAAATATTTAAGTTCTGATCAACAAAAACTATATAATTTAATATGGTCTAGGGCTTTATCTTCACAAATGGAAACAGCTAAATTTGACAGAAATACTATAACAATTAATTCTGAGGATGAAAAAACTATATGTAAAGCAAGTGGCTCTGTACTTAAATTTGATGGATTTTTAAAAGTCTATACAAATCCAAATAAAGATGAAGATGAGGAAATTCTTCCTGAAATGTCAAAAGGTCCAATAAATATTGAAGCATTAGTTGATGAGCAGCATTTTACTCAACCACCTCCACGATATTCTGAAGCTAGTATAGTAAAAAAATTAGAGGAGCTAGGTATTGGTAGACCATCAACTTATGCTAGTATTATTTCTACAATTGCAAATCGAGGCTATGCAGAAATTATTAATAAAAGATTTTTTCCAACTGATCGAGGAAAGTTAATTTCTGCTTTTTTGGAAAAATTATTCTCAAAATATGTTGATTATAACTTTACTGCTGGTCTTGAAGATCAATTAGATGAAATCACAACTGGTAAAGAAAGTTGGATAAATGTTCTAGAAATGTTTTGGAAAGATTTCAATAGTAACGTCTCTGAAGTTAAAGAAAAAAGAACAAGAGAAGTATTGGATCTTCTTAATGAAAGTTTAGGTGCATTAATATTTAATACTGATAAAGATGGAAATATAGTACGAAAATGCCAGTTATGTGAAACTGGTTCTTTGAGTTTAAAAAATAGTTTTAGAGGTGGTGCATTTATAGGATGCTCAAACTACCCTGACTGTAAATTTACAAGACCTTTGTCAAAAGTTAAAGCAGCTGCACAATCACAATTAGCAGAGCCGAAATTTATAGGAAAACACGACAATGGTAATGATATATTTCTTAAAAATGGAAGATTTGGACCATACCTACAATACGAAAAAATTTTAGAAGAAAGTTTAGAAGAAGAAAAACCTAAAAAGAAAAAAAAAACAAAAAAAACTAAATCTGATGTAAATGAATTACTTAAAAATGTTTCAATTCCAAAAGGAATTTCATTAGAAACCATTGATATAGATAAAGCTAAATTTCTATGTTCTCTTCCAAAGTCTCTTGGAATTAATCCAGAAAATCAAAAAGATATATTTTTAAATACTGGAAGATTTGGTCCATATTTAAAATGTGATAACAAATCGGCAAGAATTGAAAATATTGAAGAGATTTTTTCACTAGGAATAAATAGAGCAATTACATTAATAGCTGAGGCTAAACCAGGAAGAATGTCATCATCAATAATCAAAGATTTAGGTGAACATCCTGAAGATAAGAAGCCGGTGAGAATAATGAAGGGTCAATATGGCCCTTATATTAAGTATAAATCTCTTAATGCAACAATACCTGAAGAAAAAGATCCATTAGAAATAAATATGGAAGAAGCATTAATTTTAATTGAGAAAAGAAAAGAATACGATAAAACTAAGAAAAAAAAGAATAAAAAAAAATGATAAAAAAAATTTCATCTATAATGTTAATAATAATCCTTACCGGATGCGCTAGTATTGATATAAAAGATAAAATACCAAAGCGAAAAGCATGTACGGGTGAGAAAAATACTCTTACAGATTTAATTTGTAAAAAATAATTCCTTAAATGAGTTTTGATAAAAAAATTCTAGAATTAGATATACAATTGCCTGAAGCCAAAGCTCCAGCAGGGAATTATGTTGCAACAAAAATAATAGGTAAATTACTTTATATTTCTGGTCAAATTTCAACAACAGCAGATGGAAAATTAATTAAAGGTAAAATTGGCAAAGAACTTACGACTGAACAAGGTTATGAAGCTGCAAAAAGATGTGGGTTAAGTATAATTGCTCAAGCAAAGATTGCTTGTGAAGATGATTTATCTAAAATAAAATCATGTATAAAGTTAACTGGTTTTGTCAATTCAACAGATGAATTTACTGAACAACCGAAAGTGATTAATGGTGCTTCTGACTTAATAGCATCAATATTTGGTGATGCGGGAATGCATACTAGGGCTGCTGTTAGTACAAATAGTTTGCCCCTTGGAGTTTCAGTTGAGGTTGATGCAATATTTGAATTAAATTAAATTAACGACCAATACCATAATATTTTAAACCAAGATTTTTAATTTTGTTTGGTGAAAAAATATTTCTCATATCGTATATGATTAGTTTTTTATTTTTAGAATATTTTTTGAAATTAATTGATTTAAAGTCATTCCACTCAGTATGAATTATTATAAGATCTGAATCTTTTATCGACTCATGTATCGAATTAGAAAATTTTACATTTTTTAAATTCTTAAATTCTTTTTTTAAGCCAGTAGGATCATAATATCTAATATTTGCACCTTTTCTAGAAAGATATGGGATTAATTTTAAACTTGAAGAGTCTCTCATGTCATCAGTATTTGCTTTAAAGGTTACACCTAAAAATGAAATTTTTTTATTTTTGATTTTATTTTTCATAATTAAAGATAATCTTTTAAGTAATAAATTTGATCTAATATTATTAGATTTAATTACACTTTTTATTAAAGATAAATTAGTTTTAAATTTATCAGCAGTAGAAACAATAGCTTTAGTATCTTTTGGAAAACATGATCCTCCATAGGCAGGACCAGCCCTCAAGAACCTACCTCCTATTCTTTTATCAAGACCAATACCTATTGAAATATCCTCAACATCAATTCCTGTTTTTTCACATAAATTTGCAATTTCATTAATAAATGTGATTTTTGTTGCTAAAAAGGCATTAGATGCATATTTAATTAATTCAGCTGCCCTTCTGCTAGTTGATAGATAATTAGCACCTTTAGAAATTAAAGGTGAATATAAATTTTTTATTATTTTCTTAGATTTACTATCATTTGATCCAACTACAACTCTGTCTGGATAAATAAAATCTCTGATTGCCTCTCCTTCTCTTAGAAATTCTGGATTTGATACAACTGAAAAATATTTTTTTTTTACCTTTTTAGATATTATTTTTTCAATTTCATCACCCGTAGAAACAGGAACAGTGGACTTATTTATAATTATTTTATATTTATTTATTGATTTAGATATTTCATATCCAGCAGAATAAACTTGTGAAAGATCTGCACTATTATTTTTTTTTTTTGTAGGAGTTCCAACGCATATAAAAATAATATCTGATTTTTTAACTGACTCCTTTAAATTAGTAGAAAAATTCAATCTCTTATTTTTATAATTTTTTAAAACTAATTCCTCTAAACCAGGCTCGTAAATTGGAATAATGCCTTTTTTTAAATTAGTTATTTTATTAATGTCTTTATCTACACAAATTACATCATTGCCTAAATCAGAGAAACAAACTCCACTTACAAGTCCAACATAACCTGTACCAATCATACACAGTTTCATAATTTACCTATTTCAGTTGAGGAATTGATATATCCATTCATTGTTCCACAATCAAGATACTTACCTTCAAAATTATGAGCTATAAATTTTTCATTTTCGTTTATTAATAATTGAATAGCATTTGTAATATGTATTTCATTTCCTTTTTTAGGTTTTAAAGATTTTATTTTCTTAAAGATTTTTTTTGGCAATATATATCTTCCAATAACTGCATTATTTGATGGAGCAGATTTAACGGTTGGTTTTTCAATCACACCATCAATTATAAAATTTCTTTTATCTAATTTTTTATTTACTTTATATATTCCCCATCTTGAAACGTTATTTTTCTTTACTTTCATAGAGGCCATAACAGAAGTGTTGTATTTTTGGTGGAGCTTAATCATTGCTCTAGAACAATTTTTTTTTATTATCAAATCATCTGGTAGTAACATTAAAAAAAATTTATCTTTTATATATTTTTGTGTTTTAAGAACTGCATCACCAGTACCTCTAGGATTATTTTGATATACAAATTTAATTCTTTTTTTGTATTTAAGTATTTTTTTATACTCACTAATTATTCTTGGATCTTTCTTTTTTTTTATTATATTTTTATAAAAATAATCGCTATAAAAATATTTTTTTATCATTAATTTTTTTTTTGAAATAATAAATATAATTTCTTTAATCCCAGCATTAATACATTCATCAAGAATATACTCAATTCCAGGTTTACCATTTATAGGCAAGAGTTCTTTGGCAAAAATACTGGTTAAAGGTAGTAATCTTGTACCTAGACCAGCCAAAGGAATAATTGCTTGTTTAATCATTTAAATGTTTTACTTATTAAATATTTTAATACAAATGAAAATTTTATTAAACAATTCTTCATTAATTGAATCATTAAGGCAATTTAATGACTTGGGTTTTGTCCCTACGATGGGTGGTATACATAAAGGTCATTTATCGCTTATAAATGAATCTAACAAACTTTGCAAAAAAACTATAGTGAGTATCTTTTTAAATCCTAAGCAGTTTAATAATAAAAAAGATTTAAAGTCTTATCCACGAAATATTAAAAAAGATTTACAAATTCTAGAAAAAAGTAAAAAAGTTGATTTTGTTTATCTTCCAAAATTCAAAGATATTTATAAAGATAATAAAAAATCAAATATTAATCTTAAAAAAAAAGACATGATTCTATGTGCAAAATTTAGAAAAGGTCATTTTGAAGGGGTTTTAGATGTAATGAATAGGTTAACAAAAATCATTAATCCTAATAAAATTTTCATGGGAGAAAAAGATTTTCAACAATTTTACTTAGTCAGAAATTTTTTAAAAAAAAAATATAAAGCTAAAATCGTTCCCTGTAAAACAATACGTGATAAAAAAATGATAGCATTATCATCTAGAAACCTTCTATTAAATAAAAATCATTTAGTTTTAGCAGGTAAAATTTGTAGAAGATTAATAATAATTAAAAATAATATTAGTAAAAAAAAAAATATTTTTGATTTTTTGAGTCAACAAAAAAAACAGCTTGAAATTAAATTCAAAATTAAAATTGAATATTTAGAATTAAGAAATATTAAAAGTCTTAAATTTTCAAAAAAAAATAAAAATGCAAGATTATTTATTGCTTACTATTTAAACAAAATAAGATTAATTGATAATTTTTAATTTTATAAAAAATAAGCACCAACACCTAAAAAAGAAACAAAACCTATTACGTCTGTTATGGTCGTTACAAAGACACTTGATGCTATGGCCGGATCAATATTCATTTTTTTTAAAGTGAAAGGGACTAAAATACCAAACAATCCTGCTATAATCATTGTAAGTATCATTGATATAGCAATAACAATTGAAAGAATGTTATCTTGAAACCAAATCTGAACGATGAAAGCGCTTATAACAGCGAAAATAATTCCATTTAAAATTCCAATAGAAAACTCTTTAAATACATTTGATGAAAAATTATTTTGAGTTAAATCATTAGTTGCTATAGTTCTTACTGCTACAGCCAATGTTTGCATGCCCGCATTTCCACCCATAGAAGCAACGATGGGCATTAAAAAAGCTAATACTACCATCTGTTCAATAGTTGCTCCAAATAAACTAATACACCATGTTGCTAAAAAGGCTGTAAATAAATTTAGTAAAAGCCAATTGAATCTTCTTTTTGTTTTCTTTACTATGCCGTCAGTAATTTCTTCATCGCCTACACCAGCTAACCTTAATGCATCTTCTTCAGCTTCTTCTTTAAGTACTGTCAATACGTCATCTGAAGTAATCATACCTACTAACTTATTTGTTTTATCAACAACACATGCTGAATTAAGATTATAGTTTTCAAATAAATTACCAACTTCTTCTCTATCCATATCAACTGGAATCAAAAAAATTGTATCATCCATAATTGATGACATTTTTGTTTCTCTAGCAGTTCTTAAAACTTTAGATGACGGAACGGTACCAATTGGTTTAAAATTTTCATCGACAATATAAATTTCTAAAAATTGTTCTGGTAAATCTTTATTTTCTCTAAGATAATCTATGGTTTGACCGACAGACCAATTACTGGGTATTGCTGTAAATTCTCTTTGCATTATTCTAGCAGCACTATCTTCTGGATAACTTAATCCTTCTAACAAAGCAAAACGGTCTTTTGGTGGTAGTGAACTTAGAATTGTATTTTTGTCTTTTTCTTCAACATTTTCTAAAATTGCGATAGCATCATCTGAGTCTAAATTTTTTAATATTCTTACAATAGCATCTGATGAAAGATACTTAATAATTTCTGATTGAACAGACTCATTTAACTCAATAAAAACTTCAGGATCTATTCTAAAATTATTTAACTTAATTAATTTTTCTCTATCACTTTCACCTAAATGTTCAATTATATCAGCAGCATCAGCAGGATGCATTTCTTTAAAAGAATTCGTAATAAATAAAGCATCGCTACTAGAGATCTTATCAGTAACAACTTTAATATATTCTTTATTAAATTCAAAATTGACTTTTTTATCTTTGATTTTTTTTATTAAAGTCATAAATATACCTATTATTTAGTCGGAACTTTTAATACATAATATATAGAATACAATTTTTTTATGAATATAGAGATTAAAAAGTCAACAAAACCAGTAAAATACGATGATGCTATTACTCAACTTGAAGCTAGATCAAAGTTAGTAAGTAAAAATGAAGACAAAGAACTAATATGGATATTAGAACATGAGCCAATTTTTACAGCTGGAACAAGTTATTCAGTAAATGACATTATTGATAAATCAATAAATATACATGAAACAAATCGTGGAGGTAAAATTACTTATCATGGGCCAGGCCAATTAATGTTTTATTTTGTTATTGATTTAAGAAATAGAAATAAAGATATAAGAAAATTTATTTCGGTAATAGAAAATTCTATTATCGAAACATTAAAAGATTTTAAAATAGAATGTCATACAGATAGAAAGAACATAGGTATTTGGTTTAATAATAAAGGCAAACTTGAAAAAGTTGCAGCTATAGGTGTAAGAGTAAGTAAATGGATTGCATATCACGGTTTTTGTTTAAATATAAAAAATGATCTAGATCCATACAAAAAAATAATTCCTTGTGGAATTTCAGATAAAAAAGTCACTAATTTAACAAGAATTTCAAAAATAAAATTTAATAATATTGATGATATCTTAATTAATAAATTTATTTCAAACTTGAAAAGGTTAAACGTTTAGCTTTTAGCAATTTTTTAAAATAATCTGGTAATAAAGCTGTATAAGTGTGTTTTATATCATTGATCATAAATCTGATTTGATATGAATGTAGCATTAAATTTTTGTTAATTCCTTTATTCGTGTTAGAAAGTTTGTATTTTAAATCACCAAATATTGGTTGTCCTATAGCGTACAATTGCTTTCGTAACTGATGTTTTCTCCCGGTAATAGGTTTTAGTTCAACCAAGCTAGCCTCGGAATTTTTATCAATAACTTTATATAAAGTTTTAGCTTTTTCTATAATTTTTTTCTCACCATCATACCTAATAAGATTATCATTCCACTCACCTGAGTCTCTATTTAACTCTCCATGACAAATTGCTAAATATGTTTTGTGAACTTTTCTCAACCTAAACAAAGAAGTTAATAATTGTGCCGACTCTCTTGATTTAGCCATTATAAAAACACCAGAAGTATCTTTATCTAATCTATGCACCGAATATGGCTTGATCCCTTGAAAGATTTCACTTTTAGCAAAAATATCTACTAAATTTTTTTTTGATTTAGTCCCACCTTGCACAGAGATACCTGATGTCTTATTCAATACAATAAAATTTTCATTGTTATCAATTATTTGATCTTCGTTAGATTTGATAATTTCTTGAGATGGTTCAAATTTTATTTTTTTTTGAACTATTGTTTCTTTAAAATCTAAAATAAAAAAATCTACAATATCATTAGTTTTAACTTTAGTTGAACTTTTAATCTTTTTTTTATTAATCTTTATTTTGCCAGATCTTAAATATCTTTCTATTAATCCTTGAGGAATTTTACCAATTTTAAGTCTTGTCCAACGATCTATACGCATATCATTACACGTTGAGTCAACGGTATAAGACTTTTTCATGGTCTAAAACTTAAGCTGTTGCTTGTTTTTTTTCCTCAGCTTTAGGTGTTTCTTTATTGGTGTCTTTTTTTGGTTTATCAATTTTTTTTGCTGCAACATCCCTGTCCACAAATTCAATGATGGCCATTGGTGCATTATCACCGTATCTAAATCCAGCTTTTATAATTCTTGTATAGCCGCCATTTCTTTTTTCATATCTTTTTGAAAGAGTTTTTTTTACTTTATTAGCAGATTTAATATCTTGAAGTTGAGAAACTAACATTTTTGTAGTTTGTAATGTTTCTTTTTTTCCTAGTGTAATAATTTTATCAGCTTGTGGCTTTAAAAATTTAGCTTTTGGTAAAGTTGTTTTGATTTGTTCATACTTTATCAAAGAATTTAACATGTTCTTCAAAAGAGCTTTTCTATGTTCTGAAGTTCTATTTAACTTCTTATTTGCCATTCCATGTCTCATTAAATGGCCTCCTCCAATTTTTTAGACATTTCAGCTATATTGTCTGGTGGCCAATTTGGTATTTCCATACCTAAATAAAGTGACATTGCAGTTAAAACTTCCTTTATTTCATTTAAAGATTTTCTACCAAAATTCGGTGTTCTTAACATCTCACCTTCTGATTTTTGTACGAGATCACCAATATAAATAATATTATCATTTTTTAAACAATTCATTGATCTTACAGAGAGCTCTAACTCGTCAACTTTTCGTAATAAATTCTTATTAAATTCAGGTTCAGTTGATACCTCTTTAACTGGTGTTTCAACTGGCTCATCAAAATTTACAAACATTTTTAATTGATCTTGAAAAATTCTTGCTGAGTAAGCTACAGCATCTTCTGCTGAAATTGAGCCATTTGTTTCAACTTCCATAGTAAGTTTATCATAATCAAGAGCATTACCTTCTCTAGCTGTACTCACAGAATAAGAAACTTTTTTCACAGGGCTATATAATGAGTCAATTGCAATTAGACCTAAAGGAGGTTCTTCCGGTTTATTTAGTTCAGCTGGAACATATCCTTTTCCTGTATTTATATTCATTTCCATATGAAATTTAGTATTTTCATCAAGATTGCATATAACTAAATCAGGATTTAAAATTTCTATATCAGCGATTGGTGAAATATCTGAGGCTTTGATTTCTCCTGGACCTTTCGCATCTAAAACTAATTTTTTTTTTCCTTCAGATAATGATTTTAAAGCTAAAGATTTTACATTTAAAACGATATCAGTCACATCTTCACGTACACCTTTAATTGAAGTAAACTCATGTAATACACCATCTATTTGTATTGATGTAACAGCAGATCCTCTTATTGAGGAAAGTAATATTCGTCTAAGTGAGTTACCGAGAGTCAATCCAAATCCTTTCTCCAAAGGTTCAGCTATTATTTTTGCATGAGTGAGATCATCACTCATTTTAACATCTAATTTTGCAGGTTTGATTAAAGATTTCCAATTTTTGACATTAACATTTTCAGTTTCCATTAAACTCTCCTTTTTTTTGGTGGTCGTGTGCCATTGTGAGGCATTGGTGTTGTGTCTTTGATAGATAAAATTTTAAAACCTCTTGCTTGTAAAGCTCTTAAGGCTGTTTCCCTGCCTGAGCCTGGACCTTTAACTTCCACTGATAATGTTTTCATTCCATAATCTAAAGCTTTAGATGCTGCTGCATCAGCTGCTATTTGAGCAGCATAGGGTGTTGATTTTCTAGATCCTTTAAAACCTTTTTGACCAGCAGAAGCCCATGATATTACATTTCCATTTGTATCAGCTATAGAAATTATTGTATTATTAAAAGTCGACTGAACATAAGCTATACCATTTAATATATTTTTTTTTGTTTTCTTTTTTTTTGAATAAGAACTTTTATTTGATTTTTTTATAGTTTTTTCTACTTTTTGATCTTTATTCTCAACTTTATCTGTTTTTGACATTGTTATTTTTTAGTTGGCGTTAATTTTTTTCCAGCAATTGCAATTGCTTTACCTTTTCTTGTTCGAGCATTACATCTAGTTCTTTGTCCTCTTACTGGTAATTTTTTTCTATGTCTTGTTCCTCTATAACAAGCAAGATCAATTAATCTTTTGATGCTTAGAGAATAGTCTCTTCTTAAGTCACCCTCGACTTTAAAATTTTGGTCAATATATTCCCTAATTTTTAAAATTTCATCATCTGTTAAATCATTAACTCTTTTCTCTTTTGGAATTTCTAAAGAGGAACAAATTTGTTGTGAGAATTTATCACCTATTCCATAAATATATGTCAAACCTATATGAACAAGCTTGTTTTGTGGAATATTAATACCTGCGATCCGAGCCATAAAAATTTGTGATAAATTGTGACTTTTATATAAGAAGATCTTTTAAAGTCAATGTCTTATAAATTGATAAAACCCTCAATTTTACTAGTTATTTCAGTAATTTTTTGAGATCCATCTATCTCATGAAAATTTGAATTTTTAGAGTAGAAATCTAAGACTGGTTTTGTTGTCATCATGTAAGTATCATATCTTTTAAGAATTGTATCTAATTCATCATCTGATCTATTTTCTTCGGTTTTTCTTTTTTTAATTCTTTCTACAATTACACTTTTGTTTACATTAAGAAAAAAAATATGATCTATATTTTGATTTGAATCTTTTAATAGTATATCCAAATTTTTAGCCTGACTTAATGATCTGGGATATCCATCAAATATTAATCTATTTTTTTTTTTAATATCAAATATATAAGTTTTAATAAGTTGATTGACAATTTCATCGCTTACAAATTTTCCATCACTAATATCATCGGTTATCATTTTACCAATAATTGAATTTTTCTTAATTTCATTTCTCAACATTTCACCAGTTGAAACTTGATATCCTTTTATTTTTTTTACTAAAAATTTAGCCTGTGTTCCTTTTCCAGCACCAGGAGGACCAAACAATATTATATTCACTTAAACTATCTTCCAAATTTTGTCTTTTTTATTAATTGCTCATACTGAGCACTCATAAGTCTTGTTTGAATTTGTGTTACAGTATCAATAGCAACTACAACAACAATTAGAATAGATGCACCACCTAAATAAAATGGTATAGGATAATTTGCTATTAATAATTCTGGCATTAAACAAACAAGAGTAAGATATAATGCTCCTATTGTTGTTAATCTTGTTAAAATAGTTTCAATATATAAAGCTGTACTTTCACCAGGTCTTATACCTGGGACAAATCCACCATATTTTCTTAAATTATCAGCAGTCTCTGTTGGATTGAAAGTAATAGATGTATAAAAAAAAGTAAAAAATATAATACCTGATGCATAAAGCAACATATAAAGAGGTTGACCTTGTGTGAAAAAAGAACTTAAATTTAAGAATGTATCATTGTCAGAAAAATTAAAATTTGAAAATGTAACTGGCAGTAATAATAAAGCAGATGCAAAGATTGCTGGTATTACTCCTGCTTGATTAATTTTTAAAGGTAAATGTGAAGATTCACCTCCATACATTTTATTACCCATTTGTCTCTTAGGGTAATTTATCAAAATTTTTCTCAGAGCTCTTTCCATAAACACTACAAAAAGAATTGTTAGTATTAATAAAATAAATATTGCTAAAATCATAATAGTTGAAACTGCACCCGTTCTTCCTAATTCAAAAGTCGTGACTAAAGCTCTTGGTATTTCAGCAACAATTCCTGCGAAAATTATCAATGAGATTCCATTACCAATACCTCTTTGTGTTATTTGTTCACCAAGCCACATTAGAAAAATAGTACCTGCTACTATTGTGGTTACAGTAGAAACTTTAAAAAATAAGCCTGGATTAATAACTAAGTTTGCTGAGGACTCTAATCCTACAGCTAGGCCATAACCTTGGACAGTTGCCAGTAATACAGTTCCATATCTGGTTATTTGTGTAATTTTAGATCTGCCAGTTTCACCCTGTGATTTTAAATTTTTAAAATAATCTGATACACCTGTTAGTAGTTGTACAATTATAGCAGAGGATATATATGGCATTATTCCTAATGCAAAAATTGCCATTCTGCTTACAGCACCACCAGCAAAAACATTGAACATTCCAAGTAAACCTTTTTGGTTACCTTCCATTAATGTTTTAAGTTGTTCTGGATCTATACCAGGCAAAGGCACAAATGTACCAAATCTATAAACAGCTAAAATTCCAATTGTAAATAGTATCCTATTTCTTAAATCATTTGTTGAAGATGAAGAGCTCATATTTAAATGATCTATTTTTTCAGTTGAATTGATCCACCAATTTTTTCAAGTTTCTCAACAGCAGATTTAGAAGCTAAATTTGCTTCAATATTAACTTTAGCTTTTATTTCACCTGTACCTAAAATTTTTAATTTTGTTGAATTTTTATTAATTATCTTAAGCTTTTTTAATAAATCAGTATTTAAAAGTTCATTTGGATTAATTGTTTTTTTATCAATAAAAGATTGGATTTTTTCTAAGTTTAAAATTGCAACATGTTCTGATGAAAATGAATTAAATCCTCTTTTTGGTAAACGTCTATATAATGGCATTTGACCACCTTCAAAACTTTTAATTGCAACACCAGATCTTGATTTTTGACCTTTTACACCTCTACCAGAGGTTTTACCTTTGCCAGAACCAATACCTCTTCCAACTCGAATTTTGGATTTATTAATTTTTTCTCTATTGTTTAGTTCTGTAGTCATTATCCTCTTTTTTCAATAATTTCAGATATTTTCTTATTTCTAATTGCAGAAATTTGTTTAGGTGAATTTTGTTTCATCAAAGCTTTTAAGGTAGCTCTAATAACGTTATGAGCATTGGAAGTTCCCATAGATTTAGCTACAATATCTTTAACGCCTAAAACTTCACAAACAGCTCTAACTGGGCCTCCAGCAATAATTCCAGTGCCTTTAGATGCTGCTCTTAAAATAATTTTGCCTGAACCATCTTTGGCTTTAACATCATGGTGAATTGTTCTTCCATCTCTAAGTGGTATATGAATAAGTTTTCGTCTTGCCATTTCATTAGCTTTCTTAATTGCATCTGGAACTTGTTTTGCTTTTGCATGTGCAATACCAATCTTACCTAGTTGGTTTCCAACCACAACTAGCGCCGAAAACCCAAATCTTCTTCCACCTTTTACAACTTTAGTAATTCTGTTGATGTGAACTAATTTCTCTAAAATATCGTCAGTTTTTTTATCTTTATAATTATCCATAATTAAAATTCCATTCCATTTTTACGTAAAGTTTCTGCAAATACTTTTACACGACCATGATATTTATAAATACCACGGTCAAAAAATATCTTGGTTATTTTTTTTTCTTGAGCTTTTTTCGCTAATTTTTCTGCTACAATTCTTGAAAGTTCAGTCTTATTCACTTTTGATCCAGACTTAACATCCTTTTCTATAGAAGAGGCTGATAATAATGTCATGTTCTTATTATCATCAATTATTTGTGCTGAAATATTTTTTGCTGATCTAGATATACATAATCTAAATCTATCTTTAGGTGCAACTTTTTTTGCTTTATTGCTCACTCTAAAACGCTTTCTAATGCCTGTAGTTAATTTCATTATTTTTTCTTTCCTTCTTTTTTGAGTACATATTGTCCTTTTTCTCTTATTCCTTTACCTTTATAGGGTTCAATTTTTCTTAATGTTTTAATTTTTGATACAACAACACCAAC
Organism: Pelagibacterales bacterium SAG-MED09; assembly: GCA_014654245.1. Classification (GTDB taxonomy): domain Bacteria; phylum Pseudomonadota; class Alphaproteobacteria; order Pelagibacterales; family Pelagibacteraceae; genus Pelagibacter. The sequence continues at coordinate 4,581 of JACWDG010000010.1, read as the reverse complement.
TAATTGTTTATCAGAACCTGAAATTTTTAAGGTAGTTTGTTTATCAACTACAATTTTAATACCTTCTGGAATATTAAAATTTATATCATGGCTATAACCAAGTTGTAAATTTAACTGATTACCTTTTAAAGCTGCTCTATAACCTACACCAACTAATTCTAATATCTTTTCATATCCAGTACTTGAGCCAATTACAGCATTATTAATTAAGCTTCTATTCATCCCCCAAAGTCTTTTTGTATTTTGATCAATTTTTTTAGGTTTAATTGAAATTTCTTTTCCTTCTTTTATTTCTAAACTAAATGTATCTAAATCTATATCTAAAGATTTTTTACCAAGAGGTCCCTCAATATTTAAGATATTACCAGCTAAAACAACCTTAACTTTATCGGGAATTGTAATATTTATTTTTCCAATTTTAGACATAATTAAAATACCTTACAGATAATTTCTCCACCCACTTTTTGTTTTCTTGCATCTATATCCGTCATAACACCTTTTGGTGTAGAGACTATAGCTATACCAAGGCCATTGTTAATTTTTGGCAAGCTATCAGCGCTCGAAAATATTCTTCTCCCTGGTTTTGATACTCTTTCAAAATTACTTATAACCGGATTTCCAGAATGATATTTAAGTTCTAAAGATAAAATAGACTTTTTATCTTGTTCACTTATTTTAAAATCTTTTATAAATCCTTCATTTTTAAGAATATCAGCAATTTTGCTTTTAAAATTTGATGATGGTAATTCTACTTTTTTATGATTTCTTGCTTGAGCATTTTTTACTCTAGCTATCATATCTCCAATTGGGTCACTTAAACTCATATATTCCTTTCTACCAACTTGATTTTACCATTCCTGGTATCTTTCCTTGCAATCCAAGTTGTCTTAATGCAATTCTGGATATTTTTAATTTTCTATAAACACCATGTGGTCGACCTGTTATTTGACATCTGTTCATAATTCTATTCTTAGCCGAATTTCTTGGTAATTTTGATAATTTTTGTTGAGCTTTAAATCTTTCCTCTAGTGGAAGTTTTTTATCCATTACAATTTTTTTTAATTGTTCTCTCTTTTTGTAAAACTTATTTGAAAGTTTTATTCTTCTATTATTTTTGTTTATTGAGCTTAATTTAGCCATTCTTAATTTTCTCCTTTTTTAATAAATGGGAAATTTAGTTTTTCTAATAATGTATAACTATGTTCTTTATTTTGAGAAGATATAACAATTATTATATCTAGACCTCTTACTTTGTCAGCTCTATCAAAGCTTACTTCAGGAAAAATAATATGCTCTTTAACTCCAAATGTATAATTTCCAAATTTATCAAAACCATTAGCAGATAGCCCTCTAAAATCTTTAATTCTTGGAAGAGCTATATTAACTAACCTGTCAAGAAACTCATACATTTTATTTTTTCTTAGTGTTACTTTTAAACCAGCATTAGATCCTTTTCTTGTTTTGAAATTTGCTACTGATTTTTTAAATTTTGTAATAACAGGTTTTTGTCCAGTGATTTTAGCCATATCTTCTTCGCAAGATTTTAATAATTTTGAATCATTGCCATCTAAACCGAGGCCCATGTTGAGAACAATTTTTTCAATTTTAGGTGTCATATAAATATTTTTAAATCCAAATTGATTTTTAAGTGCAGGTTGAATTTCTTTAAAAAAAAGTTCTTTTAATCTTGGTGTCATTATTTTTTAGCCTCGGATTTTTTAGTTACCTTTTTATCATTAAGCAGTTTTAAATTTGAAATATGTATAAAACTTTCTTTCGATACAATTCCACCTTTTTTTTCTTTAGTTGTCTTTATATGTTTTTTAACCATGTTTATTTCTTTAACTTTTGCTCTATTATTAGGTCTATCTATCTCAATAATTTCACCTTCTTTTTTTTTATCTTTGCCAGCGAGGACAACTACTTTAAGACCTTTTTTAATCATTATAATACCTCTGGAGCTAATGAAATTATCTTCATTTGCCCTCTATTTCTTAGCTCTCTTGTTACAGGGCCAAATATTCTTGTTCCTACTGGTTCGCCTTTGTCATCAACTAGGACAGCTGCGTTATTATCAAATCTCACTTTAGAACCATCATCTCTATGAATTCCTTTTTTAACTCTTACTACGACTGCCTTATGCACAGAACCTTTTTTTACTTTTCCTTTAGGTATTGCTTCTTTAACTGCAATTACAATAGTATCACCAATACTAGCATATCGTCTTTTAGAGCCTCCTAAAACTTTGATACATTCTATTTTTTTTGCACCTGTGTTGTCAGCAACTTGTAATTCTGTTTGGACCTGTATCATTATTTATTATTCTCCATAACTTGAAATTTTTTATTTTTAGAAAATGGTTTACTTTCAATAATAGAAACCTTGTCGCCATTTTTAAATTTATTATTTTCATCATGTGCATTATATTTTTTTCTTACTTTTATTACTTTTTTTAATACTGGATGAGAAAATTTTCTTTCAACCATTACAGTAACGGTCTTATTGGGCTTGTCGCTTACTACCACTCCAGTTAAAATTTTTTTAGGCATTTAGTTTTTCCTTTAAGGTTGTTTTCAATCTAGCTATTATTTTTCTTGTCTCTCCAATCTTAGCAGGGTTTGTTATCTGAGAATTAATTTTTTGAAATCTAAAGTTAAATAAATCTTTTTTTAATTTATCTATATTCTTAAGAATTTCATCTTTAGATAATTTTTTAATTTCTTGTTTTTTCATTATGCAAATCTTTTTATAGTTTTAGTTTTAATTGGTAATTTTGCTGATGCCTTATAAAGAGCTTCTTTTGCAATTTGCTCTGAAACACCATCAACTTCAAATAAAATTCTTCCAGGTTTAACTCTACAAGCATAATATTCTGGTGAACCTTTTCCTTTACCCATTCTTACTTCAATAGGTTTTTTTGATACTGGAATATTAGGAAACACTCTTGTCCAAACTCTACCTTGTCTTTTCATATGTCTTGTTAAAGCAACCCTCGCTGCTTCAATTTGTTTACCTGTTACTCTTTCTGGAGCCATAGCTTTTAGTGCAAATGCCCCATAGTTAATAAAGTTAGCTCTTGAAGCGTTCCCGTGAATTCTTCCTTTATGTGCTTTTCTCCACTTAGTTCTAACTGGTTGTAACATTTTATTCTTTACCTTCTTTTGGGGTTACTTTGTTTGTTTCTTGACTGAATTCTTTAGCAAAAACTTCTCCCTTATAAATCCAAACCTTAATCCCAATAATACCATATGTAGTTAATGCTTCGGCTTCAGCATAATCAATATCAGCTCTCAAAGTATGTGATGGTATACTACCATCTCTCAACCATTCAGTTCTAGCTATTTCATTTCCCCCAAGTCTACCACTACATGATACTTTTATACCTTTGGCTCCAAGTCTTATACATGATTGCATTGCTCTCTTCATGGCTCTTCTATACGAAATTCTTTTTACTAATTGTTGTGCAATATTTTCAGCTACTAGATAAGCATTTGTTTCAGGTTTTTTAACTTCTTTAATATTTAATGTGACTTCATTTTTAGTAAATTTAGATAGGTTATTCTTTATTTTATCAATATCACTCCCTTTTTTTCCAATAACAAATCCTGGTCTTGAAGTATAAATTGTTACATAGCATTTATTTGATGTTCTCTCGATCATCACTTTAGATACACCTGAATTAATTACATTTTTTTTGATATATTCTCTTATTTTAAAATCCTCTATAAGATAGTTACCAAAATCTTTTTTCTTAGCATACCAAACAGAGTCCCAACCTCTGTTAACACCTAATCTAAAACCTACCGGATTAACCTTTTGCCCCATGACTCTCTACCTTTTTTACTTCTGATAAAATTATTGTTACACTTGAATAAGGTTTTAGGATTGGGGCTGCCCTACCTTTTGCCCTAGGCCTAAATCTTTTCATTGTTATTTTTTTTCCACAATATGCTTCTTTAATAACCAAGTTATCAATATCATATTGAAAATTATTTTCTGCATTAGCGACAGCTGAGCTGATTGTTTTTCTAATATCTTTTGTAATTCTTTTTTCAGAAAATTGTAAATCTCTAATAGCCATGTCAACTTTTTTTCCAACTATACCTTTTAAGATTGGATTAAGTTTTCTTACACTTGATCTTATATTGTTATTTATAGATTTCACAATTTTATCTTTTTTATTATCAATATTCTTTTTTTTACTCATATCTTATTTCTTTTCTCCAGCTTCTGCAGGTTTTGCTTTCTTATCTGCTGGAGGAAGGCATCCCGTGTCACCTACAGGTCAGTCAGCAAAAGGTTTAAAAACTAGAGATAATAAGCGAACAGATAAATTTATAGTAAGAAGAAGAAGAAAGAGAAAGGATAATTAATGGCTAGAGCAGTTTGGAAGGGACCATTTGTTGAAGAAAGTTTGATGAAAAAAGTAGATAAATACAAAACTGATCCTAAAAAAATTCCAATAAAGACTTGGTCAAGAAAATCTACAATTATTCCTGATTTTGTAGGAGTAAGTTTTTTAATCTATAATGGTAAAAAATTTATTCCGATCACTATTTCCGAAGACATGGTTGGACACAA
>JACWDG010000001.1:32500-73851 GCA_014654245.1 Pelagibacterales bacterium SAG-MED09 | reverse complement strand
TAGAACGATACAAAAAGATTAAGTCATTTAATAAAAATAAAAATATAGTAATCGGATTTGGAATCACTGAAAAAACAATCAAATCCCTCAATAAAGCTGATGGTTTAGTAGTTGGAAGTTTTAATCAACAAGTTCAATTATTAAATAAAAGCCAAGAGGGAATTACTAAAATTCTAGCAGGAGTTAAAAAATATGGAACTCTTGCCGAGTTTTCTTTGGATGCATTAATTAAAGATTTATTACCTACATCACAATTTATGACCAATGTGAAGATGCAAGAAAATACGAGTGAGAATGTTGAATTTGCAATAAAACTTCAAGGCGATGTATTAGTTCCAATAGATTCTCATTTTCCAGTGGAGAAATTTAAAGCTATTACGGATGGTTATGATACGGATGATAAAAAAGCAGTCGCAGATGCTAGAGCTAAATTAGCTAGTGCTTTTAAGGTAAAAGCTAAAAGTGTAAATGAGAAATACATTGTTCCGCCCAAAACTACTGATTTTGCAATTATTTATGCCCCAACTGAGAGTTTGTATAAAGAATTAACAGATTACCAAGATCCAAGTACTAAAGAATTATTGACTCAAGAATTAATGAAAAAATATAAAATTGTGATCTGTGGACCTAATACACTTTCAGCATATTTACAATCTCTCCACATGGGATTTCAATCACTTAAGGTACAAAAGGGCGCAACAGAAATTTATAATCATTTAAAAACAATCAGCACAAGATTTTCAAAACACTTTGATAATATCATTACTCTTAGAAAAAAATTAGAAGATGCAATGAGTGTTGTTGATAAGTTTGGAACTGACGCAAGATCTATTACAAGAACTTTAGAAAGTATTAAAGATCCAGAACAGGTTGAGAAAGCTGTACAAGCAGAAAATGTAGAAAAATTTGTTGAACGAAACAGACAGTTTAAAAATTAATTTCTTTTTTTCGTCAATACCGTCTATAAGAAATCACATGCAGTGGAATAATAAATACACTTATCCAAAATCTACAAGATCAATATTTCAAGGTTCAAGACATTATTCAGTTAATCAAGAAAATCTTCCATCTGTTACAACTATTTTAAAAGCAACTGAGTCTAAAGAAAAAAAAGCAAAATTAGAGGAGTGGAAAAAAAAAGTAGGACTTAAGCAAGCAGAAGCTATTTCAAGAGAGGCAACTTCTCGAGGAAGTTCGATGCATGATTACTTAGAAAAATTCTTATTGGGAAAATTAAATTTAGATTTACTGGGTGATAATACAAGAGAAAAAATGATGGCAGATCAAATTATTGAAAATGGTCTTAGAAATAAATTAAATGAAATTTGGGGCTGTGAAGCAACCTTATATTATCCAGGAAAATATGCTGGGGCCGCAGACTGCATTGGTATTTATGAAAATAAAGAAACGATCATAGACTTTAAACAAAGCAACAAACCAAAAAAAGATGAATGGATTGATGATTATTATCTTCAATGTGCAGCCTATGGTCTGGCTCACAATACTGTTTATGGTTCAAATATTACGCAAGCAGTTATTCTTTTATGTACAAAAGATAATATTTTTCAAAGATTTGTAATTGATGGTGAAAGATTTAAAAGCTATCAAAATCAATTTATACAAAAAGTAGAACAATTTTATACACAAAGGTTAGCAAATTGAATTATGTAATTTGGGATATTGAAACAGACTCTGCACAATTAGATTGGGCAACAATGATTGAAGTTGGTGCAATCCTTTTGGATGAAAATTTCAAGGAAAAAGAAAGGTTTTCTGCAAGATGTAGAATGCCTCAAGACAGGGTCCCATCGGCGACTGCATTATGTATTAATAAATCTAATGTTGATTTAATTACAAAAGGAAATTTCAGCCATTACGAGATGATTGCTCAATTAGAAAAAAAATTCAGAGAATGGTCACCAGCAACTTTTATGGGTTTTTCAAGTGTTGGATTTGATGATGAAATATTAAGGAGAGAATTTTTTAAATCACTAAGAAAACCTTATCTTTTAAATACAGAAGGGAATGCAAGGCATGACGCTTTAAATATGATTAAAGCAGCATTTGCAGTCGATGAAAATATTTTGAAAACAGAGCTTAATCCCAAGGGAAATAAATCAATGAAATTAGAATCTTTAGCAAGACTAAATGGTTTTGATTCTAAAGATGCTCACTCAGCATTATTTGATACAGAGTTAACAGTTAAAGTTTTAGGATTATTAAAAGAAAAACAACCAGATTTATGGCATGAATATTTAAAAACAAGAAGTAAAGTTGTTGTAGAAAATTTGATTAAGCAAGAAAAAATGTTTACCATTAATGAAAATTTTTTTGGTAAAAATTATTTATTTTTAGTTGCTCCACTTCATCCAAATTCTTGGATGCATCCAGTATATAAATGGGGACAAGTTGTAAATTTATCAGCAAATATTGAAGAACTTCAAAAACTAAATTATCAAGATTTAAAAAAAGAAATGAAGAAATCTCCACGTTTCTACAAAACTATTAAAGCTAATAAGGCTCCTATAATTTTAGATAAAAGTTTAGGAATGAAGATAGATCCCTATAAAAAAATAGGTGAAAATTTGCTGAATAAAAGGGCAGAGTTAATGAAGAAAAATGAGAAATTTTCTCAAGATATTTGTAATATTTTAAAAGAGGCAGCAGAAGAAAAATTGGAAACTGCATCACAAGAAGATATAGAGCCAGAAGAGTCAATTTATACTGGAGGATTTGTTTCATCAAAAGATGAAGCCTTATTTCCAAAATTTCACAGCAGCGATTGGAAGGAGAAATTTGCATTATTAGATAAGTTTCAAGATGATCGATTGGTAACTTTTGGACATAGTTTAATTTATAATGAAGCACCTGAGGTGCTACCTAAAGATATTCATGCAAAAATTAAAAGAAGAATTGCCTCTAGAATACTTAGTACTAACAAAGAAAAGTGGTGGACAGTTTCAGCTTTTTATTCAGAGTGTGATGAAATTAGAGAAAATGATGATAAAATGTTTTCATTTAAAACAATAGATGAAAAGCTCAAATTTCTTGATGGAATTAATGATTATGTTATGAATTTAGAGCAAAAATATTCAGATGTTTAGTTGATAAATTAAAAAAAACTTTTTTTGATCATTGAATATTCACTCAAAACAATTATATCAAATATATGCTTATAGATTATAAAGACGAAGATTTTGAAAATAAAATCAAAAATGAAGACGTATCAGTAATTCAATTTTCTGCTGCATGGTGTGGTCCTTGTAAGGCTTTAAAGCCTGTAATGGATAAGTTGTCAGATGAATATAAAGATAAAGCTGGTTTTTATTATGCAGATATAGAAGATGGTGGAATTAATACAGGAAGTGCTGCAGGCATAAGAGGAGTACCCACCGTAATTGTATATAAAAAAGGTGTTGAAGTAGACAGAAAAATAGGCGGTGTTTCCGAAGGTCACATGAAAGAATTTTTAGAAAAAAACATTTAATTTAAATTCAGCACTTCACCAGCCAAATATAAAGATCCAGTTATTAAGATTAAGTCCCCTTGTTTGACTGGAATTGACCTGATTGCCTCAAATATATTTTTTTTATATTGGATATTTTCATAACTATTTAGCTTATCTTTTAGGTCTTTTCCTCTAATTGAGTTTGGCTGATTTGGTATATCTACAGTGGTCAAGGTCGCTATATTTTCAAAGTAACTCATATATTCTTGATGATCTTTATTGGCCATCATTCCAAGAATGATATGTTTGTTACAATCCAAACTTTTAAGATATTTATTTAAAACTCTTGCACCTAAAGGATTATGAGAACCATCGACTAGTAATCTATTATCTTTAGCTAAATCTTTTAATTTTCCTTCAGTAATTTCTTGTAGTCTAGCTATGCTATGTATTTTGGTTATTCCTGATTTTATATGTGAGTCGTTAATTCTTAATTGATTAATAATTTTTAATGTAGCAATAGCAGTCGAGATATTTTCAAGTTGAAATTGTCCATTAATATTAGGACTTGGCAATTTTATTCCACCGAATTTATCTTCATAATAAAAAAAATCATTTTCACCCGATAAAAAACTATATTCCTCATCGAAGAAAAATTTGTTTGATTTATTTTTTTTTATTGTTTTTTTTATATTTGTCAAAATATTTTTTGAGCTTTGTTTAGCAATGATAATATTTGAATTTAATAACTTTGATACTTTTTCAAAAATAATTTTTTCAACAGTTTGTTCATTTTTTGGTAACCAATCTAAATGATCTAATCCAATTGATGTAACTACACTAGCTAAGTTTTTTTTTAAGATATTGGTTGCATCAAATCTATGAAATAAACCAGTTTCAATTAGATTTATATTATTAGGATATTCAGCAGCTTTGTAAAAATAAGCAACTGTTAAAATTTCAAAAAATGTAATTTGTTGATTATTATTAGCTTGTTCAACTTCTTCTAAAAGGCACGTTAACTCACCATCATTAATTTCTTTATTATTAAAAATAAATCTTTCGTTAATCTTTTTAATATGTGGACTTGTATAGATGTTACAATTAATTTTTGCTTCTTTTAAGATTGCATACATTGCTTGAATTGTTGAATATTTTCCATTTGTTCCTACTACAGAAATAGCTTTTATTTTGTCTTGGGGATTATCTAATTTATTACAAAGATTTAATACTCGATCTAAACTTAGATCGATTTCTTTAGGATGCAGCTTTTGTAAGCGACTGACTATTTTCTGAAGTTTCATTTTCCTCAGTGCTTATAACAGAATTTTTGTTTAACAATATTGATAATAAAGTTCCGATTTTTTCAGCTAAATCTTTTCTTTCAACTATCAAATCAACAAATCCTGTTTTTTGCACATACTCACTTGTTTGAAAGTTTTCAGGTAGTTCTTCTTTAACAGTACCTTGAATAACTCTTTTCCCAGCAAATGCAATTAATGAACCAGGTTCAGCTATATGAATATCGCCTAGCATTGCATAAGAAGCAGTAATACCTCCAGCAGTTGGATCAGTAATCAAAACAAGGTATGGAAGATTATTTTTTTTTAGTTCATTAATAGCTAATGTTGTTCTTGTCATCTGAGATAAAGATATTAAACTTTCCATCATTCTCATTCCACCACCAGCACTTACACAAATAAATGGAGTTTTATTTTCAATGGCATGTTGAATTCCATATAAAAAAGCTTCACCCTCAGCCGAAGCCATTGAAGCACCTAAGAAATCAAAATCAGATGCAACTGCAGTTACTTTTATGTTTTTAATATTTCCACATGCAACTATCAGTCCACAATCAAGACCTGTTTTTTTACGAGCACTTTTTAATCTATCTTTATAAGATCTTGAGTCAGTCCATTCTAAAGGATCGTCTTTTGGCACTGGTGTTTTAAATATTTCATAATTATTTTTTCCAAAAAGAATATCAAATCTTTGATTAGGTTTAATCCTATGATGTTTATTACAATCTGGACAAACCCATAAATTTTTTTCTAAATCTTTTTTAAGAATTGGACCTTTACAACAGGAAGTCCAGTCACTTTTTTCTATTTCTTCTTTAGAGGCTCTTTTATGTATAGCAGTCTTAATTTTTTCACCTGCTTTAATTATTTTTGTAATCCAATTCATTTAATTTTATTTCTTAATTTTTTGACAATATTAGTAACATTTGTGACAGCATTTTGTCTCTTATTAATAGAATTAGTGATTTCTTTGCAAATAACACTTCCAACTACTAAACCATCAGCTTTATTGAGGGATTTGATTGTTTTTTCAGTGATTCCAAATCCGATTACTATATTTTTATTTTTATTAAATGACTTAATCTTTTTGTATCGTTCTAAGATCTTTTTTGGTGCTACCTTAAGCTTACCACCAGTAGTTGATAGCATCGAGATATAATAAATCATATCATGACTGTTTCTAATAATTTGCTTCAATCTATCCCTTGAAGTAGTTGGAGAAACTAATTGTATAAAATTAACTCCTTTTTTTTTACATCTTAAAGCAAATGTTTTGTTTTCAGGAAAGGGTAAATCAACAACAATTAATCCATCAATTTTAGTTTTTTTACATTTATCAATAAACTTATTTTTATTGTATTGATAAATCATGTTATAGTAACCCATTAAAATTATTGGTTTATGCTTTTTTTCTTTTTTAAACTGACTTGCTATTGAAAAAACATCATTTATTTTAATCCCATTTTTGATTGATCTATAAGCACTAGTTTGAATTTGGCCACCATCTGCAATTGGAGTGTTGTGTGGAAAACCTAGTTCACAAATATCAGCATAATCTGAAATTGATTTTAGAATTTCTAATGATTTTTTTTTATTATAATCTCCTGCAACTGTATAGGTAATAAGAGCTGGCCTATTTTCTTTTCTAGTTTTATTAAATGTTTGACTTATCAAAGAAGATTTCATCTTTATTTACCCAGTCTTTCTTTTAAGATGTCCCTATCTTTTTTTGCATCCCCACAAGAATTTACAATTATAATTGTGTCTTTACTTAATTTTGGAGCTAGTTTTATTGCTTCAGCAAAAGCATGACTTGGTTCAAGACTAGGGTTTAGTTTTTCAAATTTTGTAACTATCTGGTGCGCATCTAATGCTTCTTCATCAGTTGCATAAGTATATCTCGCTCTTTTTGTATCTTTTAAAAAGCAATGAATAGGGCTTACACCAGGATAATCCAAACCAGCACTAATCGACTCAGTTTCTTGAATTTGCCCTTCTTTATTTTGGCAAACATATGAAGCTGCTCCATGCAGAATACCAATTTTTGTATTTTTACTTAATGGTGCTGCGTGTAAATTAGACTTTTTTGGCCCACCAGCTTCAACTCCAACTAATTCTATATGTTTTTTATCATAGTCAATAAACTCACTCCAAAAACCATATGCAGAACTTCCACCACCAACACAATTAATAAGTTTTATCTTTTTTGGAATTTTTTTAAATTTTTCTTTTAGTTGCACTTTAAGTTCTCTAGAGATTTGAGCAGTACTCCAGCCACAAATTTTAACAAAAATATTAGGTCCAACAGTTGAGCCAACACACATATGGGTATTGTCACAATTTGAAACCCAATATCTCATACATTCACTTACAGCATCTACCAATGTTTGGCTTCCCGAATAGACAGGAACTATCTCAGCACCATTTTTTTTCATTGCATCACAGTTAGGTTTTTGTCTTCTAATATCTTTTGCTCCCATAAAAATTTTACATTTAAGTCCAAATTTTTTTGCTGCCATGCTAAGCATTTTTCCTGCATATCCAGCCCCAGTGTCACCTACAATATATTTTTTACCCATTGATTTGCATATTAAGGCATGAACAGTAGCATTATATATTTTGTGCGCACCACCATTAGCTTCAGAAACAACTTTAGCCCATATTTGAGCACCACCTAAGTGACTTGATAAATTATTCAATTTTACAAAAGAAGTAGGAGATCCTATATAATTTTTAAAATAATAATTTCTTTTTTCTAAAAATTTTTTATTTTTTCTAAGTTTTTCAAATTCTTTTGTTAAATCATCAATAGGTTTTTTTAAGGTCTCAGGAATAAAACTACCCCCAAATTTACCACCCCAAAATCCAAACTTATCATGCTGGTCAATTAGTGGGATTTTTTTTTTAATTTTCATAATTCACTTTATTAATTTTTTTCAAAAAAATTTCTATTTTGGAAATATCTTTTATTCCAGAAGTTTCTACACCTCCAGATATATCTATAATATCAGCTATTTTTTTATAATTATCAAGCTCATCATTAATTTGAATATTGCCTGCTAACATTACTTCTTTATTAAATTTAATATTTTCCAACAAAGTATGTTCAAAGGATCTGCTTTTTTCGTAACCTTTGCCATCAAATAAAAAGATATCAGAGACATCACTGTATGAAATATATTTTTTTACATCATCTAATGAATGAACTGTGAATGCAGTAATAATTTTTTTATCATATTGTTTTTTGATATTTCTAATTTCATTAGGTTCACAATCATAAATTTGATAATAATCAAAAGGTAAATCTTTAATTTCCTCTAATATTTTTTTGTTTGGTTTGACCAAAACTGCAACATACAAAGAATTTTTTTTATCAATTTTTAGTAATTCTTTTAATTTTTTAGTTTCTACAAATCTTTTTGATTTTGGATAATTTACTATAAAGCCGATAAACTGAGGTGGAAGATGATAATCTGTTAAAAATTTTAGAGTATCCACATCTGATATTCCACAAATTTTAACTTTCATTTAATTTAAAGAAGATAAAATTTCTTGAATATTTTTTCTAGGATCTCCATTGGTGATAGGTCTTCCTATAATTAAACAATCACTACCTGCTTCCAAAGCCTGTTTGGCATTCATCGTCCTTTTTTGGTCATTTATATTTTCATTTTGTCTTATGCCTGGAGTAAAGCATTTAAGATTAGGTGCTATTTTTTTGATAATTTTTATTTCTAATGGGCTACAGATAACACCATATAAATTTGCCTCGTTTGCAATTTTTATTAATCTTAAAACTTGTTCATCGACTTGATCTTTAAATCCAAGTTGATTTAAGTCTTCATTACTAAAACTTGTAAGGACTGAAACACCTAATAATTTAATATTAATTTTTTCTGCTGCTTGATTTGCTGCTCTTAATGCCTCCAGCCCATTTAATAAATGCACGGTTGCATAGCTGATATTTAAATCTTTAAGAGACTTAACTGACTCTACCAATGTATTTTTGATATCAAAAAATTTTCCATCGTAAAAAATTGGTTTTTTAAACTTTGATAGAGCTTTTATTTCATCTGGAGAATGCTGGGTTATATATTGTAAACCTATTTTAATTCCAGATATCTCTTTGTGTATTTTTGTTAATAAATCTAAAATTTCATTTTGACTTGAAACATCGCAAGCTACAAAAATATTTTTATTCATGATTATTTAATTTATTAAACAAGTCTTTTGCCATTTTGAAGTGAATTGTTTTCTTTTCTGGGGTATTAATTTTTTCACCAGTCTTAGGATTTCTTGATATCCTTGCTTTTTGTTTATTAGTTGAAAAAATTCCAAATCCTCTGAGCTCTACTCTTTCACCTCTTCTAAGTGTTCTTTTGATTTCTTTTAAAATGATATCGGTAAATTTTTCGAGATCTTTTTTTAAAAAATTTGGATAATTTATTGAAAGTTGTTTTAAAAGCTTTGATTTTACAATAGCCAATTTATTCTACTTTTTTTAATTATTATTTGTCCTCGTCTTTTTTTTTCAAATCTTCTGATAATGATGAAAAAGGAAGATTTTTTCCTGAACCTTCTGCTCCGTATTTATCTAGAGCCTCTTTTTTTTCAATTTCTTCAAGAAGCTTGATGCTAAGTATTACTTTTCTTTTCTCTAAATTTAATTCAGCAATTGCACAATCAATTCTTTCACCACCTGTAAATCTAGAAGGTCTGGCATCAGCAGCGTTTATAGCTATTTGAGATTTCTTGATATGCAAATCTATTTCACAGCCTTCAGGTCTTACTATCAGACCCTTATTATCAGTTGATATAATTTTTACAGTTATAGTTTGATTAACTTTTTTATCATTAAACCAGTCGAAAGGATCTGGTTGTGTTTGCCTCAAACCTACTCTAATTTTTTGTTCAGAAGCTTTAATTTCAAGTACTTTAACTTTTAATTTATCACCTTTTTTATGTTTACCTAATTCTTCTTCACCATTATTTAGATAAGTTAAATCATTACAATGTAAAAAAGCATCAACATCTAAATCTTGTATTTTTAAAAATAAAGAATACTCATTTTTGTTTACAATTTCTCCCTCCACAACTGAGTCAACTGGATATTTTTTTTCAAAAATACTAAAAGGATTCTCTTTTGTAAGTCTATGCGATATTGCTACTCTTCTTTTATCTTTATCTATTTCAGTAATCACACAATCAATTTCATCACCAACTTTCAACATTTTTTTTGCAGAAATATTTTTTTTAGTCCAACTTAATTCACTAGAGTGAAGTAAAGTTGTTAACCCTGGCTCTAGTTCACAGAATGCTCCAAAGTCCATTATTTTAGCAACTTTAACCTTATAAATTTTGTTTAACTCATAATTTTCAATATGTTCAAATGGATCTGGAGATAGTTGTTTTATTGAACAGCCAACTTGTAATTTTTCTTTATCAACTGTTATAACTTTTAAGTCATGTTTTTCCCCAATATTGAAAATTTCCTCAGGGTGATTTACTCTTGAGTAAGATATTTCTTGTAAGTGCACTAAAACGTCAAGTTCATTATTTACATTGAAGAAGCATCCAAAAGAACTATATCCTTTAACTTCTGCACCTTTAATAACATCACCAACTTTATATTTTTCTACAATTTTTGCTTTATCTTCTTTTTTAAAAGATGAAATAATTTCTCTTCTCGATACACATGCATTTCCTCTAATCTTATCTAGTTTGATTAAAGCGAATTTTTGAGGCTCATTCATTAAATGACTAATATCTTTTAAAGGTTTGTCACTTATTTGAGAACCAGGTAAGAACATCAAAGAACCCGTATCTATATGTTCGACTATACATCCACCTTTACATTTAGATGTAATTTTTCCCATAATTGGTTCATTTTTTTCATATGCCTGAACTAATTTATCCCAACCTTTAATTTTTTGAGCTTTGTTAGCTGATACTAAAACTTCTCCATTTTTGTCTTCAATTTTTTCTAATAATACAGGAATTGTTTCTCCAATTTTAATCTTTTCAGCCAAGCCCATACTTTTCAGCTCATTTATGTCTAAAACTGGCTCACTTTTTAGACCTTCGATAAAAAGAAAAACAAACTTCTCTGTTATTTTATTGATTTTACCCTCAATTATCTTCCCTTCCTCTATACTCATTTTGGAAAGTTGATTATTTAGTAATTTTTCGAATTCTTGAGAAGCTTGACTTTTTAAATCGTTATATATTTCCATTAATAATTTAGTTGCAATCTTTTTTATAAAAACAGGATCTTTTAGAGAAAATTATCATCTAAATCAATAGCAAATAGTGGACTATTATCAGAGTAATTTTTTATTATTATTAAGGTTTTTTGAGTATTTTCTTAATTGAGCTTAAATAATTTATTTTCGTTTATTGAGGTTATTTATGATTCTCAAAAATGATGGAAAAGAAGTTTTTATAGAGTCTTTATCATGAATAATCCAATTTCCACCAAATGATAAAGCAGCTATTACGCTAGTCATAAAAACTCTATGATCCTTTAAGTAGTTTTTAATAACAATTTTTTTCTTTAAGTCTAAATCTGGGTTACCAAAAATTTTAATAGAATCGTTTGTAGTTATTGTTTTAACCCCCATTAAATTCAGAATCTTTGCGCCCCATTTTAATCGAGGACTTTCTTTTTGGTTTAATTCAGATAGGTTTTTAAAGTAAGATACTCCTTTAGCTTTAGCAGCAACTAAAAAAATAACTAAAAATTCATCAATTGCTGAACTATTTAGATGCGAAGGGCATCTAATTGATTTTAATAATTTTGAACTTTTAACATGAATATCAGCAATTTTTTCTCCTTTATATTCTCTTAAATTTTTAAGAAATATTTTTACTCCCATTTTTTTTAAGATTTTTAATACACCAATTCTTGATGGGTTTATATTTACATTTTTTATATTTATTTTAGAATTTTTTGAAAGTGCAGTAAGAACGATAAAAAAAGATCCTGAACTAATATCAGATGGGATCTTATAAGTTATTGGTTTGATTTTTTTTTTATTTTTAATTTTTATTAAATCAAATTTATTTTTTTCATATATTCTAATAGGTATTTTTAAGTGTTTAAAAAGAAGCTCACTATGGTTTCTAGATTTTTTTGCTTTAATTAAAGTTTGCCCATTAGTATTTATCGCAGCTAACATTATTGCACTTTTGCATTGAGCTGAACCTTTTTTTTCATAATATTTAATTGGTCTTGCATTTCTTGTACCACTAATAACGACAGGTAGCTTTCCATTTTTTGTTTGAAACTTTGCACCAAATTTTTTAAGTGGTGTGATAACTCTTAAAAAATCTCTTTTTGATAAACTTTTATCTCCAATTATCTTAACTTTATTTTTTGAATGAACCAATAAACCCATAATAAGTCTTGCCAGAGTGCCTGAATTACCAGCATCTAAAGTAATATTCTTTTTATATTTAAAACCATTTACACCTAATCCAAAAATTTCACATTTATCGTTTGAAAGATTTGTTTTAACTCCCAGTTTTTTTAAACAGTTTAATGTATTTAATACATCCTCAGATTTTAAAATGTTAAACGATGTTGATTTACCCTCACATTGAGATGCAAGTAACGCCCATCTAATAGATAAGCTTTTGTCGCCTTCTATTTTTATTTTTTTGTTGAAAGGTTTAATTATACCCTTAATTGATATTGTATTATTCATAAATTAAGTGGCTAGTTTATTCTAAAAGAGTCACCAAAATATGCATTCCTAGCATTAATATCTTGAATTAGATTTGATGGTGTGCCTTGAGCAACTACTCTTCCGTTGTTAATTATTGCAGCAATATCTACACAATTTAATAAATCTCTCGCTTGATGATCACATAGAATTATTGAAACACCATCAGTATTTTGTAAATTTACTATTATTTCTTGAAGCATCTTAATAGTCATGACATCAAGTGCAGCAAAAGGTTCATCAAGTAATAGTATTTTTGGGTTAGAAATTAAGGCCATTGCAATTACTAATTTTTTTTTTTGACCACCAGATAAAAAATCAGCTTTAGTATATTTTACACTATCTAATTCAAATTTAGATATTGATGAATTTATTTTTTCTTCTCTGTAATTTTCTTTTTTAATTGTTATTTCACTTATAGCTTTAAGATTTTCATAAACTGTTAAATTATGAAAATAACCACCATACTGTGGAACAAATCCTATTTGAAATTTTTGTGCTCTTACATAAATAGGATATTTATTGATCATTTCTGTATTAATAATTATTGAACCAGTGTCTGGCTTTATCAACCCAATTACTAGGTTGAATAAAGTAGATTTTCCAGCTCCATTGGGACCAAGAAGTCCTAAAATTTGTCCTTTGTTTAATTCTAAACTAAGGTTGTCTAATATAACTTTTTTATCGTATTTAAGAGACAATTTATCAATCTTAAGAATTCTATTACCTGATTTAAAATTTTTTATTCTAAATTTTTTAATGCTAGACATTATCTCACTGATTTAATTAAAATTTTTCTGTTAGAGTTATTCATAAATATATCAATTTTTTTGGTGATCAAGTTTATCTTTATGTTGTCTGCCTCCAGAGTTCCAGTAGGACCATTGTATTTTATTTTATCTAATACTGATATGTAATTATCCACAAAATTTAAGATCATATTTTCTGCAAAAATTTCATTATTCAAATATCTAATTTGAACATTATTTTCAAAATTAGTATTATAATTGTTATTATTATAAGTAGCTTTATCAGATTTAATAAACATAGTTCTGTTTTGTTCGTCTCTTAAAATAGCTGTTACATTATTCATTAAAACTAATTCTACACCATTTCTATAAGTTATTTCACTAAGTTCTGAGGAAATTTTATACTCATTATTTTGCTCTATTCTAATTTCATAATTTAAATTTTTAATGATATTATTCTCTGTTTGATTTACTTTTTGATTTTGGGAAACTATCTTTTCATCAACTATTTCAACCACCTCATCAACTTCGTAAAAAAATTTATTATAAAAAATCGCTATGCTAATTACCAAAACAAAAATAAGAATAAGTTGTATGAACTTTTTCACTTTTTAATTTAAAAACTTAAGTATTTGATGGATATGAAT
The DNA here is from genome assembly GCA_014654245.1 of Pelagibacterales bacterium SAG-MED09. Taxonomy (GTDB): domain Bacteria; phylum Pseudomonadota; class Alphaproteobacteria; order Pelagibacterales; family Pelagibacteraceae; genus Pelagibacter. Next base: position 59,982 of record JACWDG010000001.1, on the reverse strand, counting down.
AACACCAATTATTTTTTCTTTATTTCTTTTATTAAAAACACAAACACTAGTAATTTTTTTTTTATTCATTTTAGTAAGAATATCTACAATCAGTGTATTTTGATCAACAGCAAAAGGTTTTCTGGTCATAATAGATTTAATTTTTGTTTTTTCTGAAAAATTTTTCTTTTGAAGTGATCTTTTTAAATCACCATCTGTAAATATCCCTTTATTTAGTCCTTGATTATTAACAACAACTAAAAATCCTAATTTCTTTTTATTAAGAGTCTTTAATGCACTTTTAATTACCTCATTTTCATTAACAAATGGTATTTTGCTTTTAGTTAACATTAAGTCTGAAGCTGTTTTTAGTTTGTTTGCTAAACTTCCTGCAGGGTGGAATTTTTTAAAATCCAATTTACCAAAATTTTTTATTTTCATTAATGCTATGGACAATGCATCTCCTAATGATAACTGTGTTGTAGTGCTAGATGTTGGTACTATACCGTCTCCAGATTCTTCAACATTAGGAATTAATAATTTAATATTTGCTGACAAATATAAATTAGATCTTTTATTAGCAACTATTCCTATTAAAGTAATTTTGTTTAATTTTGCATAACTGATTATATTTTTAAGTTCGTTAGTGTTGCCTGAGTAACTAATTAAAATTAATATATCATTCTTTGAAATTCTACCTAAATCCCCATGAGAGCAATCATTTGCCGAAATTGAAAATGATGGAGTTCCAACAGATGATAAAGTTGCTGAAATTTTTGAGGCTATTATTCCACTTTTTCCTACTCCACAAATTATTACTTTTGATTTACATTTTGCAATCACTTTTACAGCCTCATGAAAAGAGTCTCCAATTGAGTTTTTTAACTTTTTTAATGCTTTGATTTGAAGATCAATGACGTCTCTTCCTATGATGTTAATTTTATTTTTCATTTTAATGAGACCAAATATCATCCTTAAACAATGCCAAATCTAGATCAACTCTTGTTTTCAAAAAATTCAAGCAATCTTGGTAAAGGTCTTTTCTATTTTCCCTTTCAAGAATTTTATTAAGCCCATCGTGGATTTTGTGAAGATAGATTACATCATTAGCACAGTATTTAAGTTGTGAAGGAGATAACTCTCCACCAAAATCAGAACTTTGATATTGTTTGCTAACATCAATATTCATAAATTCTTTAATTAATGTTTTAAGAGAGTGATTGTCTGAATATGACCTAGCCAGTTTAGATGCAATTTTAGTGTCTAAGATATTGTTTGTATTAGTTTTTAAATAGTGCTTGATATGAGCTAAATCAGCTCGTCCATAATGAAAAATTTTTGTAATTGATTGATCGGCCAATATCTTTACTAAATTAGGGGCTTTATAAGTAGATCTATCCAACTGAACAATATGCGCATCTAAGTTACCAGTAGAAATTTGTATGAGACACAATGGATCTCTCTTAACATTAAGTCCCATAAATTCACCATCTACTGCTATAACATTGCCTAATTTTAAATCATCTGGTAAGTCAGACTTGTGAAGTTTAATATCAATATTCATTTTTAAATATATATATATGAAACCTAAAAATTGTCTAATTTTTGGTGGTAGTGGCCAGATTGGAAGACACTTAATAAGAAAATTAACTAAAAATAATATTAGAGTTACGGTTGTGACTCGCAACATTCACCAAAAGAGCTACATCATCAAAACACAAGGAAATGCGGGATTTATCAATATTGTAGAGGCAAATATTCATGATGAAACAAAATTACGGGATTTATTTTCTAAATCAGATATTTGTATAAATTTAATTGGTATATTGTATGAAAAAAAAAAGTTTAATACATTTCATAACATTCATACTCTTTTTCCTTCTTTATTAGCAAGATTATCAAAAGAGTATAAATTAAAAAATTTTATTCATTTATCAGCTCTTGGAATAAATGAAGCTACCGATAGCAATTATGCTAAGAGCAAACTTGATGGAGAAAAAAATATTTTAAATAATTTTCCTATTTCAACAATTTTAAGACCTTCAGTTGTTTTTTCAGTGGATGATAATTTCACAACTAATTTTATGACCTTGTTAAATAGGCTTCCAATTTTTCCATTATATTATTCAGGTAGAACAAAATTTACACCTATTCATTGTTCAGATTTGACTGATATAATCTACAACTTAGTAACAACAAATAATGACTCAAAAATAATTGAGTGCGTAGGTCCAGAGGTAATTAGTTTTAAAGAAATAATCGAAAGACTTCTAAATTTAATTAATAAAAAAAGATTATTAGTTCCAATGCCATATCACTTTGCAGTGATATCAGCAAAAATATTTCAATTATTACCTGATCCCTTACTGACAGAAGATCAGCTTAAATTGCTTAAATATGACAATGTTTTATCAGGTAAATATAAAAGTAACTTTGATATAGGGATACCAAGTAAAAAATATTTCGACCAAGAAGTAAAAAAATACGCTTATATGTGGCGAGAAGGGGGACAGTTCTCAACTGAAAAATATCTAAAAAAAATTAAAGATTTGTAATTAAGCTGATTGAATTTTTTTTTCTATAAACTCAGGAATTTCCTCTTTATCTGTTACATCTTCTTTTTTACCCTTAGGTTGATATGCATAAAGCAGATGAAGTTTACAGTATGAAAAATCTTTTAATGAAGATCTTCCACAAAAATAAAAATTTTTTTCATCAGGGTGTCCTATAGGCCATTTACAAGAGTTTTCATCTAACTCTTCTAGTTGTTTTGGATTCTCAGGCTCAAAGTCTTTTTCAATAATTAAAGATTTAAATTTACTTTTTCTACCTCTTTTAGATTGAGCATTACTGCCCTCTACAGAATTCTCAAAATTTTTATTAGACGTTGCGGCTCTTGTTTTAATTTTTGCAGATAAATTTAGTCGGTGAGCTTTTCCAATTACTGCATTTCTACTAATTCCTCCTATTATTTCGGCAATCTGACTTGCTGTATTACCTTTTCCCCACAATTCTTTTAATTTAGAAACTTTCTCCTCAGTCCAGCTCATATTTATCTATATAATGTATTTAATATATTTATAAACACAATATAATGTTATATTAAATTAATAAACAAGAATTTTTTAATACTTATTAACAATTCAAATTTATAAGCTATTGTTATTTTTCAATCGAAAATTGAATCTATTTAATTTAATTATACTTAATTTCAAAAATGAGCTTTCTTACAAAAAACTATAACAGAAAAAAAATTGCTTTCATAAAAGGAAGAGGCAGTTTTTTATATTCCACTAAGGGTGAAAAATATTTAGATTTTGTTCAGGGGATTGCGGTAAATTCTCTTGGTCATTCCCATCCTCAATTAATTAAAACTTTAAATATTCAGTCTAAAAAAATTTGGCATGTATCTAATGCATTTATTATTCCAGAGGGAGAGAAATTAGCTAAAAAAATTGTTAAAAATACATTTGCAGACTACGTGATGTTTCAAAATAGTGGTGCAGAGGCAACAGAGGCAGCGATTAAAATTGCAAGAAGATATTTTTACTCAATAGGAAAACCTTACAAAAATAGAGTTTTGTGTATAAAAAATTCTTTTCATGGAAGAACTATAGCTGCAATTTATGCAAGTGGATCTGAAAAAATGACAAAGGGTTTTGGTCCTAAAGTTAACGGTTTTGATCATTTTAAATTTGGGGATCACAAAGCTTTAAAGAAATTAATAAATAAAAATACGGCAGCTGTAATGATAGAAACAATCATGGGAGAAGGAGGTATCAAGGTAATCCCAGATTGGTGTTTAAAAGGTCTAAAAAAAATATGCGATAAGAAAAATGTTCTATTAATTCTTGATGAGGTTCAGTGTGGAATAGGCAGAACAGGAGATTTTTTTGCCTTTGAAAAATCAAAAGTTAAACCAGATATTGTACCAATAGCAAAAGGCATAGGTGGAGGCTTTCCAATAGGTGCAGTTTTAATGAATAAAAAAGTTGCTTCTGGAATGACTGCAGGCACACATGGATCTACTTTTGGGGGAAACCCTCTTGCAATGCAAGTAGGTAATGCAGTTTTTGATATTATATCTAAAAAAACTTTTTTAAGAAATATAAAAAGAAATTCAAAATATTTTTTAAGTCAATTAAATGTGATTAAAAAAAAATATCCAAAAATAATTAAAGAAGTAAGAGGAAGAGGTTTTTTGATTGGTTTACAATTACAAAATGATCAAACAAATTTTATTAAAAAGTTAATGGATGATAAACTATTAACAATAAAAGCAGCAGAAAATGTTGTAAGAATTTTACCACCATTAAATGTAAAAAAATCTGAACTTGATTTAGCTTTAAAAATAATAGAAAAAGTTTGTTCTAAATATTAATTATATGAAGCATTTTATTCATCTGAAAGATATATCAGCTAGAGAATTAAGAAAAATACTTGTTGATGCCAAAAAAAGAAAACAAAAAAGATCTAAATTAAGCACTTTGCAAACAGATAAGGATATTCCTTTAAATGGAAAAATGTTAATACAAATGTTTGAAAAACCAAGCTTAAGAACTAGATTAAGTTTCTATTTAGCAATTAAACAATTAGGGGGTGGAACAATTACACTTAGATCTGATGAATTGCATCTAGGAGATGGTGGAGAGTCCATAGAAGATACTGCAAAAATTCTATCTAATTTTGGAGATGGTTTTATGTTGAGAACTGACAGTGACAAAAAAATAGATAAATTTAAAAAATTTCTAACAATACCGATTATTAATGGTTTGTCGCCAAGTTCGCATCCCACCCAAGTTTTATCTGATATATTTACAGTTGAAGAAATTAAAGGAAAATCAATTTCAAAACTAAATATCACCTGGATAGGTGACTCAAATAATGTTCTTAACAGTTTAATAGCTGCATCTGTAAAATTCTCTTTTAAATTAAACATTGGATGTCCAAAAGAATATAAGCCTAAAAAAAATATTTTAGAGTGGGTTAAAAGTGAAAATAAGAAAGTTTATGTTTTTGATGATGCAAAAAAAGCAGCCAAAAATGCAGATGTTATATTTTCTGACAAAGTAATTTCTTTAAATGATAAAGTTGATAAAAGAAAAAAGATTAATGATTTCAAAAAATTTAAAGTGAATAAAAACTTGATGAGTTATGCAAAAAAAGATTGCACTTTTCTACATTGTTTGCCCAGAGGTTCGGAAATAGAAGATAATGTATTCAAAAGTAAAAATTCAAAAGTTTGGTTACAAGCTTTGAATAGAGTTCATGTGCAAAAAAGTATTTTATTATATTGTTTTGGAAAATTAAGGTAACTGAAGTGGTGTATCTGAATTTTGATTTAGATATTTAATTACTGAAGCTCTATCTTTTTCTTTTCTTAATCCAGCAAAAGCCATTTTTGTTCCTTTAATCCATTTAGCTGGTTTTATTAAGTAGCCATTTAATTCTTCAATCGTCCACTCTTTATTATACTCAGATAGAGCTTTAGAATATTTATAATCAGTTATAGAGCCAACTTGTCTACCGACTACATTATATAATGCTGGTCCTATGTTATTCTTGCCCCCTTTGACAATTGAATGACAAGCAGCACATTTTTTAAAAACTTTTTCTCCTGTAGCTATATCGCCCATTGCCATCAATGAAGATATATCAATTTTTTCTTCAGTTGTATCAGATGTTTGTTGCGTGCTATTTACAGAAGCTTGTTCTACTTCTACAACATAAGCTGGTGTTTCAGGTTTATCTACGTAAAATATTATATTAGAAAGTTTTCCAATACCAATAACTAGCAATGCAACCATAAGAATTGCAGCAACAATTTTATTAATTTCAAATGAGTCCATTTTTTGATAAGTTTTATAACGAACCTATAACATTAATATTTTAAAATTCCTTATATTTTACTGTACAATTTTGCCCCTCTTTATAATCTAAATAAATATAAATAAGCTATGAAAACATTAATTATTATACCTTCGAGAATGTCAGCCACAAGATTGCCAGGTAAGCCTCTGCTTAAAATTGGTGGTAAATCCATTATTTCTCTGGTTTTTAAAAGAGCTGAAAGTGCGAATATTGGTGAAGTTGTGGTTGCTGCTGAGGATCAAGAAATAATAGATGATGTTAAAAATAATGGAGGTAATGCAGTACTAACTTCTAAAGATCATAAAACAGGCACAGATAGAATTTATGAAGCACTTAACTTATTTAATAAAAAAGACATTGATTTCATAATGAATATTCAAGGAGATGAACCAGATATTGACGTAAGTGATATTATAAGCCTAGATTCAATGATGAAGTTGAATAAATCTAAAATTGGAACATTGGCAGCAAATATTAAAAATGAGGATATGTATGGTAATGAAAATGTGGTTAAAGTAAAAATTAAAGAACCATTTAAAAAAAATCATTTTCCTTTAGCTGAAAGTTTTATGAGAAAATCAAATGATAAGACAAATGTTTATCATCATATTGGTATCTATTCTTATGAAATAGAAACTTTAAAAAAATTTATTTCTTTTACACAGTCTAAAAATGAACTAAAAAATAAGTTGGAACAATTGAGAGCATTAGATAACAATATAGATATTAACGTAGCACTTGCTAAAAAATCTCCAATCGGGGTAGACACTTTAGAAGATTATCTGGCTATAAAAAAAATTTTGAAATATAAATAGTCATGAATAAAATTTTTTTTCAAGGTACATTTGGAGCTTATTCTCACTTAGCATCCCTTGCAATTTATCCTGATGCAGAAATAATTCCATGTAAGACTTTTGATGAATGTTTTTCTAGAGCTTTAAGTGAACAAAATTCAAAAATTGTAATTCCTGAGTCAAACAGAATCACTGGAAATATTGGAATTGAGTATCTTATTTTTAAATATCGTTTAAATATTTATTCTGAGTATTTTCAGAAAATTGAGCACAATTTATTAGGTCATCCAGGAGTAAAAGTATCAGATATTAAAAATGTTTTTTCTCATGCTCAAGCGTTATCTCAGTGTTCAAAATTTATAAAAAAAAATAATTTAATTGAGCATGTAAGAGCCGATACAGCTGGATCAGCAGAAATGATTTCAAAAAATAAAATAAAGAATGAAGCAGCAATAGCCTCTACTTTGAGTGCAGAAACATATGGATTAGAAGTAATCCAAAAAAATATTGAAAATGAGCCAGGAAATTTAACTAGATTTTTGGTAATGGGTAAAGATGTAATGCAACCAGAGTTTGGAAAAAAAAATTATATAACCTCATTTTTGTTTAAACTTAAAAGTAAGCCAGCAGCTCTATATCAATCATTAGGAGGTTTTGCGATTAATGGTGTTAATTTAACTAAATTACAAAGTTATCCAGAAAAAAACTCTTTCGACTCATTCTTTTTTTTGTGTGATCTTGATGGACATATTGAAGATGTAAAAGTTCAGAAATCACTAGAGGAGCTAGGTCTTCATTGTCAGGATTTTCATGTTCTAGGTGTTTTTGAGGCTGATCCCGTAAGAGAGAAAAAATCTTAATCTTTTCTTGTAGATTAGAAAATAATACTGCTATAATAGTTATGGAGGCTAGAGGTGGATGCTGCTTGAACCCGACTAGATCTTAACGGAAGCAATCGTAGAGACAGCTATTCAGGTTCTAGTCTCCTAGAATATTAAAATGAATAAAAATACTAAAGTTTTAGCACTAAAGTACAGACCTCAATCATTTGATGATTTAATTGGTCAGGAAGTTGTTTCTGAGACAATTATAAATTCTGTTAAAGCTAATAAAGTACCAAATGCTTATCTTTTTACAGGGATTAGAGGAATAGGAAAAACTACAACTGCAAGGATTGTAGCAAAGTCATTGAACTGTTTAAATGGTATTGAAAATTTGTGTAAAGAAAAACCATGTGAAAATTGTGAGGCTATAGCTAACTCTAGTCACATTGATGTTCTTGAAATGGATGCAGCGAGCAAAACAGGTGTAGATGATATTAGAGATTTAATTGAGTTTTCAAGATACGGCCCTACTTCATCTAAATACAAAATTTTTATTATTGATGAAGTTCACATGTTAAGTAAGCAAGCTTTTAATGCGTTGCTAAAAACATTAGAGGAACCCCCACAGTATTTAAAATTTATATTTGCCACAACAGAAATTAAAAAAATACCTATTACAGTAGTCTCTAGATGTCAAAAATTTGATCTTTCTAGAATTAAATCGACCGAACTATTTAATTTTATAAAACAAATAAAAGATAAAGAAAACGGAAAAGTAACAGATGATGCTTTAAAACTTATTGTGAAAATATCAGAAGGATCTGTACGAGATGCACTTTCTTTATTAGATAGAGCTCTTCTAAGTCTTGATAATGGCAAAGAATTAGATCTAAGAGCTGCTCAAAAAATATTTGGTTATTTCGATAAATCACAACTTATAAACATATTTGATTTAATTTTGAAAGGTGATGAAAATAAAGTTATCGAAAATTATAAAAAGATTTATGACCAAGGTGTTGAACCAAAAATATTCATTAATGATTTTTTAGAAATTTTATATTATTTTAAGAATATTAATTCACTTACAATAGAAAGTACTAATTTTTCATTAAATGATGAGCAGTTTAATCAAATTAAAGAAATATCAAATAATATTGATACAGATGTATTAATTTTATTTTGGCAATTTACAGTACAGACTCTTGGTGAGTTGGATATTGTTTCTAATCAACATCTTTCAATTGAAATGTTTTTATTAAGATTAATTCATCTTAAAAGCTTTAAGCCGAAAGATAAAAGTGGATATGATGATACAGAAATAAATAATAAAGATGATAACACTCAGCAAAATATTCCATCCCAGATAGTTAACAAAGAGATTATCAATCAAATAAAAAATGTATCACAAGAAAAAAAGATTAAATCAGAACCATTAATAGAAACAAAAGTTACAAATGAAGTTATAATTAAATCATTTAATGAATTAGTAGAACTATGCTTGAATAAAAAGGAAATGAATCTTAAATATGAGCTTGAAAAAAACGTAAATTTAGTAAAATTTGAAAATGGAAGAATTGAAATTTCTTTTAATGATAATTTAGATAAAGATTTTGTAAAAAATTTATCAACAAAATTATTAGAATGGACTAAACAAAGATGGATGATAAGTTTTAGTAAAAACAAAGGGGAAATTTCAATTAAGGATAAAGAAAAAAACAAGCAAAAGAAGCTAATTGAAGATATGAAAAAATCAAATTTATATAAAACTTTATCAGAGTACTTTCCTGATGCGGAATTAATTGAAGTTAAGCCTTTACGAAAGGATTATGATAAATGACAGACTTTTCAAAGATATTGGATAAAGCAAAAGAATTAGAAGCTAAAATGAAAGAAAGCCAAGAAAAAATAAAGAATATTAGAGTTGAAGGTATTTCGGGCTCTAATTCTGTTAAGGTTAGTTTAGATGGTGAGGGAGAAATGCAAAAAATAGAATTATCAGGCGATATTTTAAAAGAAGATAAATCAATTATAGAAGATTTAATAGTTGCAGCTCATAATAATGCGAAAGCCCAATTAAAATCCAAAACAACTGAGGAAATTTCAAAAGCAACTGGTGGATTAGGTATTCCTGGTTTTAAATGGCCTTTATAGTTGATGCAAAGTATTCCTGAAATAGAAGATTTAGTAAAATTGATTTCGAAATTACCTGGTCTTGGTCCGAAATCAGCAAAAAGAATTGTTTTAAAGCTTATAAACAACAGAGATGAAATTATTAAACCTTTAGTAAACTCTTTGGCTCAAGTTTATAAAAATGTAACTCGTTGTAATTCATGTGGTTCATTAAAATCAGCTAATGAGGGATGTGTAAATTGTGAAAATGTAAAAGAAAAATATAATAAAATTTGTGTTGTTGAAGATATAGCTGATCAATGGTCTATTGAAAACTCAAATATATATAAAGGATATTTTCACATTCTTGGAGGAACTATTGCTTCAACAGGTCATAGAAGAGAAGACTTATTAATTAATTCTTTAGTTGATAGAGTAGCAAAAGATAAAATAGAAGAAGTTATTTTAGCAACTAGTGCTACGGTAGAAGGTCAAACAACTGCGTATTACATTCAGGATAGTTTAAAAAAAACTAATGTAAAAATTACAAAATTAGCACAAGGTTTACCTGTTGGAGGAGAAATAGAAAGTTTAGATGATGGAACTTTATTTTCAGCTTTTAAAAATCGCTCAAATTTAAATTCTAGTTCTGAATAGATTTTATTTTTGTTCTATTTAGATGGAGTAATGGCTCTGTGTATCCAGATGGTTGTTTTTTTCCTTTAAAGATTAAATCGCAAGCAGCTGAAAAAGCAATTGAATTTTCAAAATCGTCTGACATTTTAGTATACCCAGACTCACTATCTCTACTATTAGAAGGATCATTTTCATTTTGTTCATCAACTACCTTCGCCATTTCTTTCATTATCTCAATAACCTGAATTTTTGTAGTAATTCCATGGTGCAACCAGTTTGCAATGTGTTGAGATGAAATTCTCAAAGTTGCTCTATCTTCCATCAATCCAATGTTATTAATATCAGGAACTTTTGAACAACCAACACCCTGATCTACCCATCGTACAACATAACCTAATAATGTTTGAGCTGAGTTAGATATTTCTTTATTTATCTCTTCAATTGACCAATTGGTTCTGTCTGCAATTGGTATTGTCAGCAGATCTTTTAGTTTTGCAGGATTTCTAGATTGTATCTCCTTTTGTTTTTTAAATATATCAATTTCGTGGTAATGCAAGGCATGTAATGCTGCGGCTGTAGGAGATGGTACCCATGCACAATTTGCTCCAGCATTTAAGTGATTTGTTTTTTGTTCTAACATATCTCTCATTTTATCTGGCATTGCCCACATTCCTTTTCCAATTTGTGCTTTTCCTGAAAACCCACACATAAGACCTATATCTACATTATTATTTTCATATGCTTCAATCCATTTAGATGATTTCATATCACCTTTTTTTATCATTGGACCCGCTTCCATTGAGGTATGTATTTCATCACCAGTTCTATCTAAAAATCCAGTATTTATAAAAAACACTCTTTTTTTAAGAGATCTTATACATTCCTTAAGGTTTACAGAAGTTCTTCTTTCTTCATCCATTATACCAATTTTACAAGTGTATTTTTCTAAATTTAAAACCTCCTCAACTTTAGTAAAAATTAAATCAGTGAATGCAGTTTCTTCAGGACCATGCATTTTTGGTTTCACAATATATATAGATCCAGCCCTTGAATTTCCTTTTTTTTTCAAATCATGTAAAGCTGCAGCAGTTGTAATAAATGCATCCATTAAGCCTTCTGGAATTTCATTTCCATCTTTTAAAATTATCGAAGGATTTGTCATCAAATGACCTACATTTCTGATAAGAAGCAAGCTTCTACCATGTAACTTTAATCCTTTGCCATCTTTAGAAACATAACTTCTATTTGGATTCAGTTTCCTTTCAAAGGTCTTTCCGTCTTTTTCAAATTGACTGATCAGGTTTCCTTTCATCAATCCCAACCAATTTTGGTAACACAATACCTTATCTTCAGCATCAACAGCAGCAACACTGTCTTCGTTATCACATATTGTTGAAACTGCAGACTCTAATATAATATCACTTATACCAGCATGATCTTGTTGAGCGCTAAAAGCTCTTGGATTCTTTAATATTTCTATATGTAAATTATTATTTTTTAAAATAACAGCAGATGGAGTATCAGCTTCACCCCTGTGTCCAATAAACTTATTTTTTTCTTTTAAATCAATTACATCTACACCTTTTAGTATTTTTAATTCACCGTTTTGAATCGCAATACCAGTTATATCTTTCCAACTTAAATTAGTTAATGGGAAGTATTTATCAAGAAATTCTCTCCCATACTTAATTACAGCCTCTCCTCTTTCAGGATCATATCTTTGTGAAGTACTGTCTTCTGACTCTTCGATTGCGTCAGTTCCATACAAGCTATCATATAAACTCATCCATCTTGCGTTAGCAGCATTGAGAGCATATCTAGCATTCATAATTGGAACAACAAGTTGCGGTCCTGCTACTGTTGCAATTTCTTCATCAATATTATTAGTCTCAATTTTAAAATCTGGACCTTCTTCTTTTAAATAGCCTATCTCTAAAAGAAATTTTTTGTATTCATCAGTATTAATTTTATTTCCTTTATTTTTAATATGCCAATCATCTATTTGTTTTTGTAATTGATCTCTAATTTTTAGTAACTCCTTATTTCTTGGAGCTAGTTCATGCACCGCCTGATCAAAACCTTTCCAGAAATTTTCTGGTGTGATCTCAGTATCCTTCAGCAATTCATTGTTAACAAAGTTGAAAAGTTTTTCTGAAACTTTAAGATTATGTATATGTTTATATTTTTCTTGCATATCACTTATAAATAACCCCATCTGTATTTTTGCCTGAGAGTTTTACTCCTTCGGCGGAAAACTATTCACTTTCCAGAGTGTTATGCTTTTATCGGTCCAGTTTACCTGAGAGTTTCCGGGGTGGTTGCTCCTTCGGTGCTAAATTATTAGTCTCTCCCGATTTTTAAAACTTACTAATATATATATTTATGTCAATTGATTAAATAATCATTAACATTTACTGCCTTTTTTAGTACATAAGTAATATTCTAATATAAATGAAAAATTATTTAAATTTTGAAAACGATATAAAGATACTAGAAAGTGAACTTGATAAGTTAAAAGATCCTTATAATCATGGTGGTCTATCAGAGGTTGACACAGCTAAAATTTCAAAAACTCAAGATGAACTTGATGAAAAATTAAGAGAAATTTATTCATCATTAGACCCTTGGCAAACCACAATGGTTGCAAGACATGAGGACAGACCTAAGTCAAAATTTTTTATAGATAATTTATTTGAAGATTTTATATCTTTGGCAGGTGATAGGTATTATGGTGAAGATAAATCAGTCCTTGCTGGCTTTGCAAAATTTAATGGTCAATCAGTTTTAGTTATAGGGCAAGAAAAAGGTGAGAATTTAGAATCTAGAATAGAAAGAAACTTTGGAATGATGAGACCAGAAGGTTATAGAAAAACAATTCGTCTCATGGAGCTAGCTGATAAATTTAATATTCCAATAATATCTTTTATTGATACACCAGGAGCTTATCCTGGGGTTGGAGCTGAGGAGAGAGGGCAAGCGGAAGCAATCGCAAAATCAATTGAATGTTGCATGAAACTAAAAGTTCCAACATTTGCTATTATTATAGGCGAAGGTGGTTCTGGAGGAGCAATAGCATTAGCTTCATCAAGTAAAGTCATAATGCTAGAAAATGCAATTTATTCAGTTATATCCCCAGAAGGATGTGCAACAATTTTATGGAGAGATCCAAAAAAGATGCTTGATGCAGCAAAAGCTATGAAATTATCCGCAAAAGATCTACTGGAATTAAAAGTTATTGATGAGATGATACCAGAACCTTTGGGTGGGGCCCATCGCGATAGAAATTTAATTTTAAGCAATGTGAGAGAGTCAATTTTAAAAAATTTAAACTTATTTAAAGAAATGACACCTGAGGAAATTTTGGATCAAAGGAAAAATAAGTTTTTAAAAATTGGAAGAAATAAAGGATTTATAAGTAACCCAGAAAATTTAAGCTCTCTCGATAATAAAAAAAATCAATTTGATCAATTTTTTGATAAAAATAAAAAAGGTATATTTTTTGGAATTTTTCTCTCTTTATTACTTATTTTTTTTGGATTTATTTTTCTATAATGCACCACAGCAGTGTTTAAATTTTTTGCCTGTTGCTTCACACCTATCATTTCTTGAAATTTTTTGATCTCTTTTAAAGATTAAAAGACATTTAGGATTATTTAACTTTTCAGCAACTTTATTAGAATTTATTTCCTCTTGAGGTTTTTCAACCACTTTTAAATTCATCAAAATTGTAATGTAATCAAATTTTAATTTTTCCAACAAATTAGAAAATAATTCAAATGCTTCTTTCTTGTATTCTATTAAAGGATCTCTTTGACCATACGATCTTAAACCAACTACTTGTCTTAACTGCTCCAAGTATTGTATATGTGACTTCCAGTTCATATCGATAGATTGTAGAAGAATTTTTTTCTCAATTTCTTTGGATTGATCTTCACCTAATAATTGTGTTCTTTCACTTCTATTTTTATTAAAATATTCTAATATTTTTGCTTTGAATTCATTATTTTTTAAAGAAAGAAGCTTTAAAAACTCCACTTCCTCCAAATTTTTTCCCATTAATGATTTTAATTTATTATTAAATTCGTTATTTTTTGGATTTATAATATTTTGTGTCTTTAATCTTATTAAATCATCAATAATTTCATTTAAAAAATCCTCTGAATAAAAAAATATTCGATCACTATTCATTGCATCATTTCTTTGTGAAAAAATCACATGCCGCTGATCATTTAATACATTATCAAATTTAATTAGTGTTTTTCGAATATCAAAATTTCTAGCCTCGACTTTTTGTTGTGCTCTTTCCAAAGCTTTATTGATCCAGGGATGATCAATACTTTCTCCGTCCTTTAAGCCAAGTTTTTGGAGAATATTATTCATAGACTCAGAACCAAATATTCTCATTAAATCATCTTCAAGACTGACATAAAATATTGAGCTTCCTTCATCACCTTGCCTACCAGATCTACCTCTAGCTTGATTATCAACTCTTCTTGATTCCATTCTTTCAGTTCCGATTACAAATAATCCACCTATAGATTTGATTTTATTCTTATCTTTTTTTAGTTGTTCATCAGGAATTGATCTTTTTTTTCCTCCCAGTTGAATATCAACGCCACGGCCAGAAATACTTGTTGTAATGATTACTGATTTCTCTTTACCTGCATTTGCTATAATTTCAGCTTCATTTTCATGATTTTTGGCATTTAGAACTATGTGTTTAATATTTTCTTTATCCAACAATTTTGAGTAGATTTCAGATTTATTGATACTAGAAGTAAATATTAATAATGGTTGGCCAATCTCATTACATTCCTTTATCTTTTTAATTATTGAAAGGTTTTTCTCTTGTTCCGTTCTAAAAATTTGATCATTATAATCTTTACGTATCATAGGATTATTAGTTGGAATTATAACTACAGGTAAATTATAAATTTCATAAAACTCTTCTGCCTCAGTTGCTGCTGTACCTGTACAACCAGATATTTTTTTATAAAGTTTAAAATAATTTTGGTAAGTAATAGATGCAAGTGTTTGGTTTTCTGCTTGAATTTCAATTTTTTCTTTAGCCTCCAAAGCTTGATGGAGACCATCTCCAAACCTTCTACCTTCAAGAATTCTTCCTGTAAGTTCATCAATAATTTTTAAGCTATTATCTTTGACAATATAATCTTTACCTTTTTCAAATAAATGATTTGCCCTCAACGCTTGGTTAACATGATGAACTAAAGATAAATTTTCTGGATCATAAAAATTATTATTTTTTAAAATTCCTGCACCTGAAAATATTTTTTCAACATTAGTAATACCTTCGTTAGTTAGTAGAACATTTTTATCCTTTTCATCAATTTCATAATCAGCTTTATTTAACTGTTTGATTAATTTATCAATGGCCAAGTATTGACTGGTCTTATCTTCAGCAGTTCCAGAAATAACAAGGGGCGTTCTTGCTTCATCAATTAAACATGAGTCTATTTCGTCTACAATTGAATAATGGTGATCTCTTTGAACCTTTTCATCTTTGGAATACTTCATATTGTCTCTGAGATAATCAAATCCTAATTCACTATTAGTTGCGTAAGTGATGTCACAATTATAGTTTTTTTGTCTATCTAGATCGCTCTGATCATTATTGATAAAGCCAGATGATAAACCTAAAAAATTATAGATCTGACCCATTTCTTGGGAGTCTCTTTTTGCCAAATAATCATTTACAGTCACTACATGTACACCTTTTCCCTCTAGGGCGTTCAAATATGCGGATAATACGATAGTTAAAGTTTTACCTTCACCAGTTCTCATCTCGGCAATTTTATTTTCGTGTAAAACTATCCCTCCAATTAATTGAACATCATAATGACGTTCATCTCTAGATCTTTTAGATGCCTCTCTCACTAAAGCAAAAGCGTCTGGTAAAATTTGATTTAATGTTTCCCCACTTTTAATTCTTTTTTTTAAGTCCAGAGTTTTTTTTGGAAAATCCTCATTTTTTAAAGATTTAAACTTTTCCTCTAAATTATTGATGTCATTAACAATTTTACCTATTCTATCCAACTCTTTTTGATTGGTAGATTTAATAAATTTAGAGATAAAGTTTAGCGGATTAAACATTGGTTTTGATATATATTTTAATTATAACTCTAATATAAGTATTAAATAACTTTTTTAAATAGTATGGGAATCAATATATCGAATTTCTTATTTTCTAAATCAAAAAATCGAAAAATGATTGATTTTCAAGATCTTGGTCATCTAGATGGAGTATCTATCTCAACAGTTAATGCAAATCTTTACAATACAAATAGAGATGATTTAGTAATGTTTTATTTTAGAGAAGGAGCTAATTTTGCCTCTGTATATACTCAATCTAAAATTTTATCTGAAAATATAAAGTGGAATTTAAATCAAAAAGTAAAGAAGATATTCTCCTTGCTGGTAAATACTAGGAATGCAAATTCATTTACTGGCATTCAGGGATATAAAAGTATGCAAAGTTTAGCAGAAAATATCTCAATACTGTTATCAAGCAAACAAAAACTAGATGAGGATTATGCAAAAATAATTAAACCAAATAATATAATGTTTGGATGCACAGGAACTATTGGTGAAAAATTTCCTGTAAACAAAATCACTTTAAAAATACCAAGTTTAATTAAAAGCATAAAATATACTCAAAATAAACTTATATGGATGAAGGCTGCGCTTGGCATAATGACAACTGACACACAACCTAAAATGGCTATGGAAGAATGTTATATTGGAAAGACTTTAGTCAAAATTTATGGAATTGCTAAGGGCTCTGGAATGATTCATCCAAATATGGCAACAACTCTTGGATATATTTTTACAGATGCAGAACTTTCTAATGAAATTTTAAAAAAACTTTTAAAGAAAAATATAATAAATACATTTAATGCAATTACTTGTGATGGAGATACAAGTACAAATGATATGGTTTCAATCTTTTCAACTGGTAAAGCCGATCATCAAAAAATTAAAAATATTAATGATAAAAAATTAAAAGATTTTGATTATTCACTCAATAAAGTTTTATTAAATTTGGCTAAAAGAATTGTAGCAGATGGGGAGGGTGCAAATAAATTTATAACTGTTAATGTTGCAGATGCCAAAACTGACTCAGACGCAAAAAAAATTGCATTTTCAATAGCCAATTCTTCGCTTGTAAAAACAGCTATTGCTGGTGAAGATCCTAACTGGGGAAGAATAATTATGGCGATTGGAAAATCTCAAGCACAAATTAATACAAATAAATTAGCTATTAGATTTGGTAACATCAACATTGTGCAAAAAGGTAAATTAGATAAATCTTATAATGAGGTGGAAGCAGCAAACTACATGAAAAATTCTGATATAGAAATTTATGTCAATGCAGGAAGTGGAAAAAAAAGTTTTATAGCTTACACAATGGATTTAACAAAAGAATATATAAAAATTAATGCTGACTATAGAAGTTAGGAGTATTGAATTTATTTAGGCAATACCTAAATTAATACAAATGATTAAGTATAGTTTAATTTGTAAAGATTGTGATTTAGCTTTTGAAAGTTGGTTTTCGAATTCAAAAGACTATGAAAAATTAAAAAAAAAAAATGTATTAAACTGTCAAAAGTGCAATTCAACCAATATTGAAAAAAGTTTAATGGCTCCTAATTTAATTAACACAAAATCAGGTTTTTCAAAAGACAAAGATAAAAAGAAATATAATAAGATTAAAAAAACGATTTTAGAATATCAAAAGTTTATAAAAAATAATTTTGAATATGTTGGAAATAATTTTGCTTATGAAGCAAGATCTATTCATTATAGAGAAAAAAAGCAAAAAAGTATTTATGGTACAGCGTCGAAAAAAGATCTTAAAGAATTAAATGAAGAGGGTATAGATACTCAAATGATACCTTGGTTTGAGGATAAAAATAATTAATTTTTTATAAATTTAGCGATATAATTAATAGATTTATCTTCACTGACATGCCATTTGTCAGTTATGATATTAAATTTCATACCATCAACTTTATCAATTATAAGGTTATTTTCTTTTTGTATAGAAATTAAATCCTCCGGCTTTAAAAATTTCTCCCATTCGTGTGTTCCAATTGGAAGCCATCGCAATATATATTCAGCACCAACAATTGCAAATACATAAGATTTTAGAGTTTTGTTTAATGTAGCAACAAACATTATTCCATTTTTTTTAAGAAGCTTACTACATGATTTCAAAAAAAAATTAACATTCTCAACATGTTCCACAATTTCCATGTTTAAGATTACATCAAATTGATCTTTGATTTTTAATTTTTCGGGTGACGTACAGATATAGTTTATCTTTAAATTATTTTTTTTTGCGTGAAGTTTTGCTACTTCAATATTTTTTTTAGATGCATCTATTGCAGTAACCTTGGCACCTAATCTACAAATGGGTTCAGAAAGTAAGCCTCCACCACACCCTATATCTAAAATTTTTACATTTTTAAGAGGAGTTTTTTTTTGATTTAATTTGAAAGTTTTAATAATATTTTCTTTTATATATAAAATTCTAATTGGGTTAAATTTATGCAAAGGTTTAAATTTGCCATTTGGATTCCACCATTCTTCAGCAATTTTTGAAAATTTTTCTATTTCTTTTTTATTTATTGTGTTACTTTTCATTTCTAAGTTGACTTTATAATCGACATGTATTTATTCAATATTTTTTAAATTTAAAAGAAGAGTTTATCATGAAAATTGTAGTATTAAAATTTGGAGGTACATCAGTTGGTTCAACCAAGAAGATAAAAAAAGTTGCTGAAATCATTGCTGATTATAAAAAGAAAAATTACAAAGTTATTGTTATTTCATCTGCAATGAGTGGTGTGACAAATGAGTTAATAAAAAAATCTCTTGAAATTAGTAATAATTTTTCTGTGTCAGAGCATGATGTTTTGGTTTCTTCAGGAGAACAAATGGCTTGTTCCTTAATTGCCGGAAGACTAATTCATAAAGGTTACAAATCTAGATCTTGGTTATCTTGGCAAGTCCCAGTTCTCACAGTAGGAAAACACAAAAATTCACGGATAAATCAAATTAATAAAAATAGAATAACTAAATATTTAAGAGAAGGTGGAATACCAATTATCACTGGTTTTCAAGGAGTTAATAATGAAAATAGAATTACAACTATTGGACGAGGCGGGTCTGACGCAAGTGCAATTATGGTTGCAAAATTTTTTAAAGCTGAAAAATGTATAATTTATACTGATGTTGAAGGGGTATACACAACAGATCCTAATAAATTAAAAAAAGCAAAAAAAATTAAAATAATTTCATATGAGGAAATGTTAGAAATGGCATCACTTGGTGCAAAGGTTATGCAACCAGTTTCGATACAGGATGCCAGGTTAAATAGAATCGATATTGAGGTAAAATCTTCGTTTGTAAAAAAATCTGGAACTCTAATTACCAAAAGATCTAACATTATTAATAATAAAATTATTACAGGAATATCATCGACACAAAATGACTCAAAGGTCTCACTTATTGGAGTAAAAGATAAGCCTGGTGTTGCTGCATCTATTTTTAAACCACTATCTAAAAATTTGATTAATGTGGATATGGTTGTCCAAAATATTTCTTCTAATGGTAAAGAGACTGATTTAACATTTACAATTAAAACAGAAGATTTAAATAAAACAAAAAAGATAATTCAGGAAAACAAAAATATTAATTATAGAAAATTACTGTTTGAAAAAGATGTTTCAAAAATCTCAGTAATTGGAGTAGGTATGATTACAACACCCGGTGTTACATTTAGAATGTTTCAAACACTTGCAAATAAAAGAATTAATATAAAAGTAATTTCAACTTCTGAGATAAAAATTTCAGTTTTAATTGATAAAAGAAATACTAAAAAAGCATTAATTGCACTTCATAAAGAATTTAAATTAGATAACAAAAAATGAGCATAAGACCATTTAGAGATATTAAAAGAAGAAAAACAAAAGAAATAAATGTAGGAAAAGTAAAAGTAGGAGGAAGCAATCCTATTTCAGTTCAATCCATGACTAATACTCTAACCACAGATGTAAAGGCAACTATTAAACAAATAAATGAAATTCATGCTGAAGGTGCTGATATAGTGAGAGTTTCTTGCCCAGACGAGCCATCAACTAAAGCACTGAGAGAAATTATTAGACATATAGATGTACCTATAGTTGCCGATATTCATTTTCATTATAAAAGAGCGATTGAAGCAGCAGAGAGTGGCGCTAGTTGTTTAAGAATAAATCCTGGAAATATTGGAAGTATAAATAAAATTAAAGAAGTTATAAAAGCTGCCCAAGATAATAACTGTTCCATAAGAGTAGGGGTTAATGCAGGTTCCTTAGAAAAAGATATTTTAGAAAAATATAAAGAACCTTGCCCAGAGGCATTAGTAGAAAGTGCAATGAGAAATACTAAAATTCTTGAGGATGAAAACTTTGATAATCTAAAAATAAGTGTAAAATCATCAGATGTCTTTCTATCAATAGAGGCCTATCGTCAGTTATCAAAAGTTACTGATTATCCTTTACATTTAGGAATTACAGAAGCTGGAGGTTTTATACCTGGAAGTATAAAGTCTTCGATTGGATTAGGTACATTATTATTAGATGGAATAGGAGATACAATAAGAATTTCTTTATCAGACAACCCTGTTGAAGAAGTAAAAATTGGAAATGAGATATTAAAATCTCTTAATTTAAGAGAAAGAGGAGTTAAAATAATTTCATGTCCATCGTGTGCACGACAAGGGTTTCAAGTAATTGAAACTGTGAAAGTTTTAGAAAAAAAACTTTCACATATTAAGACACCTATTACTCTTTCTGTTATAGGATGCGTAGTTAATGGTCCTGGAGAGGCAGCGATGACTGACGTAGGAATAACTGGAGGCCAAAAAGGTAACAATATGCTTTATTTGTCCGGCATACAGACTCAAAAGGTTTTAACAAGTGAAATGATTGAAAAAGTAGTGAGTGAAGTTGAAAAAAAAGCCTTTGAATTAGAAAATAAATAAATGATTCCAATTAAAACTATAGAAGACTTAATAGACAAACATGCATTACTTGAAAAAGAATTATCTTCAGGTTTGGTAGATAAAAAAAATTTTGCAGAAAAATCTAAAGAATATTCTGATTTAAATGAAATTATTGAAGACGCAAAAAAATATATTTCTTTTCAAGATAATAAACAAGAACTTCAGAAAATTTTAGATGATGAAAACTCAGACAATGAATTAAAAAAATTGGCAGAAACCGAATTAAATGATCTTTCAATTGAAAATAAAAAAATTGAAAAAAAATTAAAGCTATTTTTATTACCAAAAGATGAGGCAGATAAAAAGGATGCAATAATTGAAATAAGAGCTG
This sequence comes from Pelagibacterales bacterium SAG-MED09, assembly GCA_014654245.1. Taxonomy (GTDB): domain Bacteria; phylum Pseudomonadota; class Alphaproteobacteria; order Pelagibacterales; family Pelagibacteraceae; genus Pelagibacter. The sequence continues at coordinate 38,367 of JACWDG010000001.1, read as the reverse complement.
GGACAGGTGGATTAGAGGCAAGTTTATTTGCTGCAGATTTGTTTAAAATGTATGAAAAAGTTAGCCATAAAAAAAGATGGTCAGTTGAATTAATTTCAATTTCAAGAAGTGAGGCAGGTGGTTTGAAAGAAGTTATAGCATCTATAAAAGGTAGTAATATTTATTCAACATTAAAATATGAAAGTGGAGTTCATAGAGTTCAAAGAGTTCCAGATACAGAAACTCAAGGAAGAGTACATACTTCAGCTGCAACAGTTGCTGTTTTACCTGAGGCTGAAGAGGTTGATTTAAAGATTAATGAATCAGATCTTAGAATTGATGTATTTAGAGCAGGTGGTCCAGGAGGACAGTCTGTTAATACAACCGATAGTGCGGTAAGAATTACTCATATCCCAACTGGTCTTTCAGTTTCTCAACAAGATGAAAAATCACAGCATAAGAATAAAGCTAAAGGAATGAAAATATTAAGAGCACGACTTTATGAACTAGAAAGGTCAAGAATTGATCAAGAAAGATCTCAAGATAGAAAAAGCAAAATAGGAACTGGAGATAGATCAGAAAGAATAAGAACTTATAATTTTCCTCAAGGAAGGGTTACCGATCATAGAATTAATCTTACACTTCATAAATTAGAAGAATTCTTAGAGGGAGAGGCATTTGATGAAATGATCGAGTCTCTTACACTGCAGGCTCAAGAAGAGAGTCTTAATAGCTTAAATTAATGATGAAATTAGAAGTAGCTCTTAAAGAAGCTTATAAAAAGTTAAGTAATAAGAAAATTAAAACAGCTTTAATTGATAGTGAACTTCTATTAGCAAATTCAATTAAAAAAAGTAGAGAGTTTATAATTTTAAATTTGGATTATGATATATCTACAAGAGAATACAATAACTTTCAAGAAATGGTTTCCCAACGTTTTAATGGTAAACCCATAGCATATTTAATAAATAAAAAATTTTTTTGGAAATATGATTTTTTTATCAATGATAAAGTACTAATTCCAAGACCTGATACAGAAATAATAATTGAGCAAGTATTAAAAATTTATAATAAAAAAAATAAAATAAATTTTTTAGATATTGGATTTGGTTCTGGCTGTATATTATTGTCTATTCTTAAAGAGAAAAAAAACTTTATAGCAACTGGGGTAGATATTAGTAATGAGGCATTAAAGGTATGTAAAATTAATGCTTATAAATTAGGTGTTAAAAATAGAGTTAAATTATTTAAATCAGATATTGACAAATTCTCTCAAGGGAAATATGATTTAATTATATCTAATCCTCCTTATATCAAAAACTTAGATTTAAGATATTTGGAAAGAAATGTAGTTAATTACGAGCCGAAATTGGCATTAGACGGTGGTTTAGATGGGATATCAGAAATCAGAAAAACAATTAAAAAATCATCTGAACTGATAAAAAAAGGTGGCAAGTTAATTTTAGAGATAGCATACAACCAAAAAAAAGAGGTTAAAGAATTATTAAGAAAAAACAGCTTTTATATTAATTCTGTCGTTAAGGATCTAGCAAATAATGATAGATGTATAATCAGCACAAAAATAGAAGAGTAATATATGGTTACATTTAGAGCTAATAATAATAGAAGAAATAATTTTAGAAGAAATGACAGGGGCTTTAAGCCGAATGGTGAAAGGCCTAAATTTGGATCGAATTTTTCTAACAATGAAAATTTTCAACGAAAAGTTCCAGGAAGGAACAACCACAATGCCTCAAAATTAATTGAAAAGTACAATAATTTAGCAAGAGAAGCTTTATCGAGTGGAGATAAAATTTTATCAGAAAACTATTTTCAACACGCCGATCATTTTACAAGAATCTTAAATGAACAAGAAAACTTAAAAAAAGCAAGATATTCTTCTGAAACAAGAGATAACAAGCAGTTAACTGATAGTGATAAAAATACGGTAGATCCTAAAAAGGAAGAGACTAAGGATGAAGTTGTAACTAAAAATGACGAAATAGAAGCAGATATTGCAGCAGCTAAATAATTAATTTATTCCTAATATCTTTTCAGATTTTAAAACATCTAATTTAATTTTTTTTGTTTCAAATATTTTTCTCTCATTTCCTTTAAGAATTTTACCAGATGGTAACTTTAAAGTTTGAGAGTTAATTTTTTTTCCATTTACAATAACCTCATAATGTAAATGTGGGCCTGTTGATTTTCCGGTAGATCCTACATATCCAATTGTCTGTCCTTGTTTAACTCTAACACCCTTCTTTATCCCTTTTGCAAACTTTGACATATGTGCATAAATTGTTTCATAAGTTGAGTTATGTTTAATCGCAACACAATTTCCTCCTCCTCCACACCAGCCAACTTTTTTTATTATACCTGATCCTGAGGCCATAATTGGAGTTCCCATTGGTGCAGCAAAATCTGTACCTCTATGCATCTTGTTGAATCCATCTATCGGGTGTTTTCTCATTCCAAATGGAGAGGATAATCTTGCGCCATTAATTGGAGTTTTCATTAAAGCCTTTTGAATGCTCTTGCCATTCTTATCATAATGTCCAACACTTCCTTTTTTATCAAAAAAATAAAGAGAATTATCCTCTCCACTCAGGATTAAATTTGCATATAATATATTACCTGCTTCTATTGGATTTTTATTTTCATCTATAAATATTTCATACATTAACTGAAAACGATCTTTTTTTTTGATATCTCTTTGAAAGTCAACTTGGAAACCATAAATTCTTGCTAACTCTATAATTGTATTTGCAGGTATTCTTTTATCAGTTGCAGATTTATATAAACTCTGAAGTATTATATTTTCTTGATAAATAATTTTTTTTTCTAATTTAGTTAATATAATTTCTTTATTGAAATTGTCATCTTCATTTCTCGATAAAACTATTTTTTCTTTTGTTGAAATTTGAAATGTAAAGTTTTTAATTTTATTACTTGATTGATCAATAGTTAAATTAATTTTTTGATTAGTATTTAGTTTATTCAAATCTATTATTTCAGAAATTTTGTTTTTTAAATTTTTAATTTCATTTTTGTCATTAAGGTAAAGATCTAAAATATTATCGAACGTTTCTCCTGGTGTAATGCTATGTTTTATTTTTTTAAATTTTGGCTCTAACTTATCAAAAAAATGATTTGCAGTTTTTTTAAAAAAAATATTATTTAATAATTCATTGTAATTATTTTTAATTTTCTGCTGTGTAAAATTATAATAAGAGGCAAAAAAAATAGTTAAAATTATTATGAAAATTAGTGCAAAATTTTCTTTTTTATTTTTATATTTCGCTTTTATTTTACTTAACATTTTTTGATTTTTTAAATTTACAATTATTAGTTTAGTATTAAAAAAAATCAAAAAAAACCCACTAAAATAGCGAGTTTTTGATTATTTTTTTATTTCTAAACGCTTGATTTCCTTTAATTTTAGCCTATAAGCATCAAACTTTCTCAGTAAATTATTGTAATTACAATAGATTAGTGAGTATTATTGGGCCTTTTTTGCTCAATTAGCTATTTAAAATGTAAAAATTTAAGAAGAGAAGTGTGGACGGTTAAGGTTACCAAAAATTTGTCGTACACACTTCAACATCATATAAATTTTATTCTTAGAATTTATATGGAAGCTAGTGTGCGCCGTTTTTAAACTTGAGAGTTTGATCATGGCTCAGAACGTACGCTGGCGGCACGCCTAACACATGCAAGTCGAACGAAGTAGCAATACTTAGTGGCAGACGGGTGAGTAACATGTAGGTATCTGCCCTTTGGCCTGGAATAACACGAGGAAACTTGTGCTAATACCGGATAAGTCTTTACGGAGAAAGCTTTATGCACCATTGGATGAGCCTGCACTTGATTAGTTTGTTGGTGGGGTAATGGCCTACCAAGACTTTGATCAATAGCTGATTTGAGAGGATGATCAGCCACATTGGGACTGAGACACGGCCCAAACTCCTACGGGAGGCAGCAGTGGGGAATCTTGCACAATGGAGGAAACTCTGATGCAGCGATGCCGCGTGAGTGAAGAAGGCCTTTGGGTTGTAAAGCTCTTTCGTCGGGGAAGAAAATGACTGTACCCGAATAAGAAGGTCCGGCTAACTTCGTGCCAGCAGCCGCGGTAATACGAAGGGACCTAGCGTAGTTCGGAATTACTGGGCTTAAAGAGTTCGTAGGTGGTTGAAAAAGTTGGTGGTGAAATCCCAGAGCTTAACTCTGGAACTGCCATCAAAACTTTTCAGCTAGAGTATGATAGAGGAAAGCAGAATTTCTAGTGTAGAGGTGAAATTCGTAGATATTAGAAAGAATACCAATTGCGAAGGCAGCTTTCTGGATCATTACTGACACTGAGGAACGAAAGCATGGGTAGCGAAGAGGATTAGATACCCTCGTAGTCCATGCCGTAAACGATGTGTGTTAGACGTTGGAAATTTATTTTCAGTGTCGCAGCGAAAGCGATAAACACACCGCCTGGGGAGTACGACCGCAAGGTTAAAACTCAAATGAATTGACGGGGACCCGCACAAGTAGTGGAGCATGTGGTTTAATTCGAAGATACGCGCAGAACCTTACCAACACTTGACATGTTCGTCGCGACTCTAAGAGATTAGAGTTTTCGGTTCGGCCGGACGAAACACAGGTGCTGCATGGCTGTCGTCAGCTCGTGTCGTGAGATGTTGGGTTAAGTCCCGCAACGAGCGCAACCCTCACTTTTAGTTGCCATCATTAAGTTGGGCACTCTGAAAGAACTGCCAGTGATAAGCTGGAGGAAGGTGGGGATGACGTCAAGTCCTCATGGCCCTTACGTGTTGGGCTACACACGTGCTACAATGGTATCTACAACAGGAAGCAAGACGGCGACGTCAAGCAAATCCTTAAAAGATACCTCAGTTCGGATTGCACTCTGCAACTCGAGTGCATGAAGCTGGAATTACTAGTAATCGTGGATCAGCGTGCCACGGTGAATGCGTTCCCGGGTCTTGTACACACCGCCCGTCACACCATGGGAGTTGGTTCTACCTTAAGGCAAGGTTTTAAACCCTTGACCACGGTATAGTCAGCGACTGGGGTGAAGTCGTAACAAGGTAGCCGTAGGGGAACCTGCGGCTGGATTACCTCCTTTCTAAGGATGAATGAAAGTAAAATTTCATTCTAAATAATATACAGGTAATGTTGACCGTCCTCATTTCTCTTCTTGAAGTAGTGTTTCTCTTGCATAGGGGCCGGTAGCTCAGTTGGTTAGAGCACACCCTTGATAAGGGTGGGGTCGAAAGTTCGAGTCTTTCTCGGCCCACCAATTTAAGATTAAGGGGGATTAGCTCAGCTGGGAGAGCGCCTGATTTGCATTCAGGAGGTCAGCGGTTCGATCCCGCTATCCTCCACCAAAACACTTAGTTATAAAAAATTGTAAATATAAATAATAATTAATATCAATATCTATATCCGAACATTAGTAATGTTATTAGCTAATGTTCAAAATAAAAATTTGATTCAACACAGAATTTTTTTCTGTGCATAAATCAAGCGTTTAAGGGCGTGTGGCGGATGCCTTGGCACTGAAAGCCGATGAAGGACGTGATATACTGCGATAAGTTTCGGGGAGCTGTATGTAAGTTTTGATCCGAAAATTTCCGAATGGGGAAACCCACCACTTTATGTGGTACTTTAAACTGAATAAATAGGTTTAAAGAGACAACCTGGAGAACTGAAACATCTAAGTAACCAGAGGAAAAGAAATCAATTGAGATTCCGTTAGTAGTGGCGAGCGAAAGCGGACTAGGCCAGTAGTTTTGTTAAAAAAATTTGAATAGTTTGGAAATGCTAACCATAGAGGGTGATAGTCCCGTATGAGTAATGTTTAACAAAATTCTTGAGTA
>JACWDG010000001.1:0-30000 GCA_014654245.1 Pelagibacterales bacterium SAG-MED09 | reverse complement strand
CAATTAAGAAGGGAAACATCTTAAATGAAGTTCTTAATTGATGGCTTTGGATCTGTAGGACAAAGACATGCTAATAATCTTTTGGATCTAGGATATAAAGACATTATTGTTATTTCCAAAAAACAAAAACTTGATAAAAAATATTCAAATCTTAAAATTTATAGTAAATTAAATGACGGCTTAGGTTTAAAGCCTAACGTTGTAATAATTTGTAATCCAACTAGTTTGCATGACAGCTCAATTATATCCTCAGCGAAGGCAAATTGTCATATATTTGTTGAAAAACCTGTTAGCTCCCAAACTAAAAATGAAAAAAAGATAAACTCTTTAATCAAAAAAAAAAAATTAATAAATATGGTTGGTTATATGATGAGGTTTCATCCAGCTATTAAAATAATTAAAAATCTATTAAAAAGGAATGAAATTGGAAAAATTTTTCACGTTCAATCATTATGGGGAGAATATTTGCCAGATTGGCATCCTAAAGAAAATTATAAAAAAAGTTATGCAAGCAATAAAAAACTAGGGGGTGGCGTTGGTTTGACGTTGAGTCATGATCTTGATTTAATTAAATATTTTTTTGGCGCTCCTCAAAAAGTTTTCAAACTAGACTCACATGTTTCAAGTTTAAAATTAAAAGTAGATACTTATAGTAATTTTCTTATTGAATTTAAAAAAGATATTTTTGCAACAGTTCATCTTAATTATTTAATGAAAAAACCTCAAAGAAATATTATTATTTCAGGAGAAAAAGGACAGATTAACTTTGATTATTATAGAAGTAAAATTTTTTTAATTAAAAATAAATCAGAAAAAATTCTTAAATTTAAAAATTTTAAAAGAAATGATTTATTTTTAAATGAGATAGCTTACTTTATAAAATGCATCAAAAATAATTCTAAAGCTGAACCGGATATTAAAAGTTCTTTTAAATTAATAAAAGAATTTAAAATCGGTAACTAAGCTTTTATTCCCAATATCTAAATTTTTTCGAAATTTTTTTTTCTTCTTCGCCAAATCTTTTAACACCATCACCTAGAAATGAAGGAATTTTTCTAATAATTGACGTTAAATTTTTTAAACCTTCTCCCTGAAGTGATGCAGATTGGTCAGTTCCCCACATTGATCTATCCAAAGTTATATGTCTTTCAATTACTTTTGCACCCATCATCAGAGCAACAATTGATGGAGAAACAGTGGATTCATGACCACTATAACCCACATCACATTTAAATTTTTTTTTATAAGTTTTAATAAGATTTAAGTTAAGTTGATCCTCTGGACACGGATATGTTGACACACAGTGTAATAAAACAAATGGACATTTGTGTTTTTTAAATATCTTAACTGCTTTTTCGACAATCTTAATATTGCACATCCCAGTAGAAATAAATGTTTTCTTTTTCTCTTTAGCAACAAGTTCTAAAAATGGTAAATTAGTTATCATTGCTGATGCAATTTTATTATACTTGAATCTAAATAATCTCATTTCTTTTTGACTATTAATATCCCAGCTTGATGCAAACCAATTTATTCGAACTTTTTTACAAAATTTATCAATTTTTTTATAATCATTGATAGTGAACTCAATTTTTTTTTTATAATCAAAGTAAGAAATATATCCCCATGGAGTGTCTCTAAAAATATTTTTTTGATGCTCTGGAATACAAATATTTAAGTCTCTTTTTTGAAATTTAACACAATCAAAGTCATATTTTTTTGCTAGTAAAATTAGCTTTTTAGCAAGATCAATTGATCCATTATGATTTATACCAATCTCGGCTATTAAATAAGGTTTTTGTATTTTTTTCATAAACTACTTCTTACATATTAAAATATTGTTATATTAACATTTTTAATATGGAAAAAAAAAATCTCTTAATTATTATACCAGCCCGTTCTGGCAGTAAAGGTTTAAAAAATAAAAATATACTAAAACTAAATTCAAAACCCCTCATATCTTACTCAATTTCTATCGCAAAGAAGATTAAAGAAAAAAGTAAGGTAATTTTTTGTTCTACAGACTCTAAAAAAATAAAAAATATTATAGAACGTTACAAGATTGATGTACCATTTTTAAGACCTAAAAAAATTTCAAAAGATTTATCTACTGATATAACTTTTGTGAACCATACTCTTAAAGAGTTTTCAAAAAAAAAAATTTTTTTTAATATCGGATTAATATTGAGACCAACATCACCATTTAGAAATATTAAAAATATTGAAAAAGGTTACAGTATATTTAAAAAAAAAAATGCAAGTTCAATGAGGGCTATTTGCTACGCGCCTGCTACTCCATATAAAATGTGGAAGTTTAAAAATGGTATAATAAAACCAATATTAAAAACAAATTTTTTTGAACAATACAATTTACCTAGACAAAAATTACCTCAAATTTATTGGCAATGTGGTAATTTTGAATATTTTAGAATTAAATATAAATCTAAAATAAAATCAGTGTCAGGCAATAAGATAATGGGTTATGTTGTTAAAGGAAAAGAAACTATCGATATTGATACTTTTGAGGATTTAAAAAAAGCTATAAAGATTTTAAAGAAATGAAGAAAAAAAATATTTTAATAACAGGTTCAGAAGGTTTGATAGGAAAATCTTTTCGAAAATTTATGGAAAAGAAAAGTAAGAATATATTTTGTATAGATCTAAAAAATATTAAAAGAAAAAATTACTTTAAATGCGATATTACGAATGAAAACCAAGTTAAAAAAGTTATCGAGAGTATTTCAAAAAAAAATAAAATAGATGTTCTAATTAATAATGCTTCAGTTAATCCTAACGCAGACTCAAAAATGAAAACTTTTAAATTTACTGATTATAGTTTAGAAAAATGGAAAAAAAATATTGAAGTAGATATAGTAGGTTCATTTTTAGTATCTAAATATGCTCTAAGAGTTTTTCAAAAACAAAATTATGGAAAAATAATTAATATTTCTTCTATTTATGGTCTGGTTGGCCCAGATCAAAATTTATATACATCGAAAACTAAAAAATATTATGGGTATAAAAATTTAGAATATTCTGTGGCAAAAGCTGGATTGATAGGTTTTACTAAAGCTCTTGCTTCATTTTACAAGTCATCAAAAATTGAAATTATTTGTTTTATATTAGGAGGTATCGAAAACAAACCTCCTAAAAAATTCAAACAAAAATATAATTCTAAAAATATTTCACAACGTATGGCTAAAGTTGGAGAATATAATGAAATTATAAACTTCTATTGTTCTGATAAAGCATCATATGTTTCAGGATCTTGCGTGTATGTTGATGGAGGAGCGTTAAGTATTTTATAATTAATTAAGAATATTTAATTTCCAAATGTTTATTGCTAATTAATAAGGAAGTGGTGCAGCGAAAAGATTATCAAGCAAACCACTAGTTGCTCCTTCTAAGAATACCATTAGGATTCAAGAATGTCATATTTTTATGGATCACTTCATATTAGAAAAAGTAGAAGATTTCATAATATCAAAAAAATTAAATTTAAAAGTGTGTCAATACTATTTTTTAATTTGATCTTAAATTTTAAAGGATTTTGATCTAATATAAAAATGTTTATTAGCAAACTAAATTAATATTAGTTAAAAAAAATTTTTTTTATGAGAATAAAAACAATTTGAAAATGTTTATTATTTTTATTTGAGTTTTTATTCCAAATCCAATTTTAGAATTAACTAAATTTTTTTTTGTTTTTATTTCTTTATTTTTTATTTTGAATTTATTTTCTATGCCTTGAAGAACTAATTCAACTAAGAAATATTTATTTGAAGCATCTTTTAAAATTTTTTTTAAAGAACTTGTTTTATAAAACTTCATTCCTGACATTGGGTCTTTAATTTTATGTTTCTTATAAAAAAAAAATGAAAGGACCTTTTCAAGAAATCTATTTTGAGACCTTCTATTACAAACCAAGATATCAAGATCCTCTTTTCTAAAAAATTTATATAATGAATCAATTTTATCGATTGGATGTTCAAAATCTGCATCTAGCGTACATAAAGTATGGAATTTATTGTTAATTACATATTTCATACCTTTGATTAGACTTTTTTCATAACCTAAATTCTTATTATTTCTTATAAATTTGATTTTTTTTTTTTTAAGTAATAAATTTGTTCCATCTGAAGAACAATCATCAATTATCAAAAAATTATAATTTTTTTTAATAATTTTTTTTAAGTTATGTATTTCGTTATATGAAGGGATAAGTACAGCTAGCTTAGCCATGTTTTTTTAATTGCAACATTTTTTTTTATATCTTTTTTTAATTTTCTCCCAAAATATTCATTTATATCAAATGGTGATATTGTGTTTTTAATATATGGTCTTAAACAGATTACATCTTCTTTATGTAATTTTTCACCTTTTTTTAAATTTTTTAGGCTGTAAACACCTCTTCTTTGAACAAAAAAAGATTCTTTCTCATTTTTCTCAATCTTTTTTATTCTGCTACCTAATGCTAATTCTAAACGTCTAGTTTCATCAACCATTTTTTTCCACGAAGTTGGATTCATTGCAAATTTATGATCAGGTCCATTTCGATCATTATTGTCAGTAAAATGTTTTTCAATCACTCTTGCACCTAATGCAATTGCTCCAAGCACAGTCGTATGTCCTTCAGTATGATCACTTAATCCAAGAATTATTTTTTTTCCAAAAACTTTTTTATAAGTTTTGAGTACATTTAAGTTAATATATCTAAAATTTTCTTCACTATTTGTGTAATTAGTGTTGCATTGCATGATTACTAGTTTTCTATTTATTTTTAGAATTTTTTTACTTGCAGAGATAACTTCTGATATTGTTGATGCTCCCGTTGCTAAAAAAACTGGCTTTTTTTTTTTTGCAATATTAATTAATGATTGTTTCCACGTAATATCTCCAGAGCCTATTTTATATGCTGGTATAAGCTTATTAACATCTTCTATATAATCTAAATCATAGGGTGAAGTTAAAAAATGAATATTATTTTTTTTACACTCTTTTTTTAATAGTTCATTCCAAGAATTATTAATGCTTGCTTTTTTATAAACATTAAATATTGATGATTTCCATTTTGCTTGATGAGCACTTTTTTTTTGTTTATCAAAAACTTCTTTGTTGACAATTGTTTCAGCCTTAAAATGTTGAAATTTAGCAGCATCAGCTCCTGACAAAGCAGCAAGTTTAATTAATTTTTTTGCTCTTTTTAATGAACCATCATGATTTGCTCCAATATCAGCTATAAAATATGTTTTAGAACTCTCTGATATTGTTTTGTTTTTAATTGTTATTTTCATCTACTTATAATTTAAAGCCTCAGATTTAATTTGATCCCTAATCTTAGGAAGTTTTATTTTAAATTTTTTTTTAAATAAATTTATATTCATTGTCATATTCTTTGATCTTTTAGTTTTCAATATCTTTTTATAATTACATACTTGAAAATTTTCATGAAATACCTTTGCCTTTTTGGCAAAAAAAATAGCAAAATTACTTTTTGAAATTTTTCCAACCGATCCTAAGTTATAAATACCATTAATATGAATTTTTTTTTTAATGATTATTGTGTAGATTATATTACATATTGTATTAATTCTTAAAGGATTAAATGTAATATCTTTAAATAAGTAAAAATCTTTGTTGCTTTGAAAAATCTCAAAAATCCAATCAGTAAAGCTTTTATTTTTCGAAATAGATTTACCAAAAAAATTTGTTCGAAAAATTAAAGACTCATTTTTTAAACATATTTTTTCAGCTAAAAATTTTTGAAGAGAATAATTGTTGTATATATTAATTTTATCAGACTCTTTTGAAGGTTTTTCAGAATTATATAATTGATCAGTTGAAAATTGAATTAATTTAAAGTTTAAATCATATTTTGATTTTAAAAAAAATATTTTTTTGAGCAGACCAGTGTTGATTAAAGTAGTTTTTTTTTTGGCATTTTCACACAGTTCTATATCAGTAATCGCAGCAGCATTTATAATTAGGTCTGGATTTATTTTTAATAATTTTTTAATATTCCTTTCATAGCTTAAATTTAATTTTCTTTTATTTAAACCATTATGAAAAACCTTAATTTTTTTTTTTTTAAGAAAATAATATAATTCTTTACCGAGTAATCCCGAGGATCCAATAATTAATACCTTCATTTAGGTGTAGACTATATTGAGTATTTTAGTATATCAATATTAATATGTTTAGCTCAAAAAATTTAGTTATCACAGGTGGCACCGGCTACTTTGGAAGATCATTTGTAAAATATTGTATTAAAAATAAATTAAATTTTAAAAAAGTAATAATTTTCAGTAGAGATGAATTTAAACAGTATGAAATGCAAAAAGTTTATGATCCAAAAAAATATAAATTTTTAAGATATTTTTTAGGAGACATCAGAGATCAAGATAGATTAAAAACAGCTTTTAACGACGTTGATTTTGTTATTCATGCTGCAGCTCTTAAACATGTGCCAGCAGCTGAATATAACCCAATTGAATTTGTGAAAACAAATATATTTGGTTCTCAAAACATAATTGAAGCATCTATCAATAATAATGTTAAAAAAGTAGTAGCATTATCAACAGATAAAGCTGCATCTCCATTAAATTTATATGGAGCTACAAAATTATGTTTAGAAAAATTATTTGTTTCTGCAAACAATGTAGTTGGAAATAAAGATATTAAATTTTCATGTGTAAGATATGGAAATGTGCTTGGTAGTAGAGGCTCGGTATTACCTCTTTTTTTAGAACAAAATAAAAAACAAGATTATTTTACAATAACCGATTCAAAAATGACTAGATTTAATATCATGATAGATGATGCTATTAAAATGCTTCTCTATTCATTAAAAAGTAAAAATAATTCAGATATAATTATTCCAAAAATACCTTCTATTAAGATAACTGACCTTGCAAAAGCAATTAACCCTAAAAAGAAAGTAAAATATATAGGTGTTAGACCTGGCGAGAAGCTTCACGAAGAACTTCTTACTGCAGAAGAAAGTTTGAAAACTTACGATAATGGAAAATATTATATCATACAACATTACAATCTTCTTAATAAAAAAGCAAAAAAATTTAAGAGTTTAAATTTAAAATTTGGATATAATTCTTTCAACAATAAATTTTTATCTTTGACCCAAATAAAAAGTTGTTTGAACAGATTAATCAATGAAAAAGATTAAAAAAGTTTTAGCTATTTTACCGGCAAGAGGTGGAAGTAAAAGAATAAAAAAAAAGAACATTAAAATTTTTAATGGGAAGCCAATGATTTACTGGTCATTAAAAATTTTAATTAAATCAAAACTTTTTGATAAAATAATTGTTTCTACTGAAGATCAAAAAATAAAAAAATTATCACTTAAATTTGGTGCAAATGTTATTATTGAAAGACCAAAGAAATTATCAGGTGATTTTGTTGGAACTCAAGAAATTATAAATCATTCAATCAAACATTTAGAAAATCAAAATTTTAAATTTGATTATGTATGTTGTGTTTATCCCTGCTCTCCATTTTTACAAATAAGTGACTTAAAAAAAGCTGCAAAAATAGCATATACTAATGATAAATTTGTATTTCCTGTTTTGGAGTACTCACACCCAATACAAAGAGCAATGTATCAGAGAAAGAATAAAGATTTACATTTTATAAATAAAAGAAATGAAAAAAAACGAACTCAAGACTTGAGAAAAACTTTTCATGACGCAGGTCAATTTTATTTTGCAAAAAAAAAAATTTGGATGTCATCCAAAAAAATGCATAGTTACGCAAAAGGAATTGTTATTCCTAATTGGAGAGCAATTGACATTGACAATACTAATGATTGGATAAGAGCACAAAAAATTTCAAAATATTTAACTAATAGTAAGAAATACTGAAAAATGGATAAATTAATTTTATCAACTAAATCAGGAAATTATTTAGTAACCGTCGCTATTGGAAAAAAATATTTAAATCTATGGGAAAAATATGCAAAATTTAATTGGATTATATATTGTAAAAAAAACAATCTTGGATTGATAGTTATTACAAAAGATTTAATAAATAAAAGTAATAAATTTTGGAAAAAAGCTAACTGGCAAAAACTTTTAATCGGTGAATTTTTAAAAAATAAATATTTAAATAATGTTAAAAACGTATGTTACTTAGATACTGATATCCTGATTAATCCTTTTTCACCAAATGTTTTTAAGTTTCATGATGAAAGTAAAATCTCTATTGTCTCAAGTGTTAGAAATTTGCCATATGATTTAAATGAGTCAAGAAAAAAAGTTGCCTTTTTAAGGCACAAATTTTACAGCAAAAATTATCCATTAGACTCGTCACTTTTTATGAGCGTAAAAGATTTATATAAACATCATAAACTTAAAGATCAAAAAAATTTTTTTGTTTCAGGAATGTTTATTTTTAATATCAAAAAATTCTCAAAAGAAATGTGTAAATGGTTTTTTAAATATAAAAAAAATATAATTACAATTTCAGATGGAGGGGAACAAACTCATGTTAATTATGAATTTTTTAAAAAAAAAAAGATAAAGATTTTAGATTATAAATTTCAAGCTCTTTGGACATATGAAATGGCTCAAAAATTTCCTTTTTTGTATAACAAAAACATATCAACAAAAAAATTAATTGTTGAATGTGTTGAAAAATCTCTTTTGGATAATTATTTCCTTCATTTCTCTGGCAGATGGTATGAGTCTGACATGTGGAAAATAAAAGGAATTTTTCCAAAGAAAAAAATTTCATTTTATGAAAATTATTATAAGTATCTAAAAAAAAAACAATCAGGCAAACCTAAAGGGTTGATTATTCCAAAAGGAAGAGAGTTTTATAAAAAAAAAATTAAATCTTAAATTTTTGAAAAAGCTAATTGTCTTGAATCTTAGAATTGCCTTATTTATAAACATAATCATATAATCGATAAATTATGAACATTTATATGCACTGTGAAGTGTCCTCAAGAGAATTGGACTCTAAACTTCTTTTAGCGATTTTAGCTGCATCTAGAGGTCATCAAGTTATTGTATCAGATCAGGAATCAATAATTAAGGGATTAGTAAGAAAATTTCTTTTTCCAGGAATATTTCATACAAAATCTATAACACCAGGCAAACCTAAGATTGAAAAACATAAAAGAATTAAAAACACTGGTTGCAAAATTACAAGTATAGATGAAGAAGGTGGCTTAGTAGATTATAAATATGATAAATTTGCAAAAATAAGATATGGTGCTCAAACATTGAGACAAGCATCAGCAGTTTTTACATGGGGCTTAGATGACTGTAACAGTTTAAAAAAAATTTATCCTAAGTTTTCAAAAAAAATATATTTAACAGGTTCTCCCCGTGCAGATTTATGGCAGCCATTTTTTTTTAGCTATTGGAAAAAAAAAGATAAAAAGTTTAAAAAACCATATCTACTGATTTCTTCTAACTTTATCTCTGGGCTTCATATGAAAACTTTATATGAGAGGATGAGAGTTTTTGAAGTAGGAGGATACTTAAAAAGAGATCCAGAATTATTAAAGATTATAATGCCAAGAGAGAGCGAAAAAATTAAATTAGTAGCATTATTTATTGAGGCAATAAAATATCTTTCCAGTAACAAAAAACAAAAATATAAAATCATTTTAAGGCCTCATCAAACAGAAAATGCTAAATTATGGAAAATTTTTTTGAATGGTGTATCAGATGTTGAGGTTATTAAAGATGACTCAATATCTTTTTGGGTTAATAATGCTTTTGCAGTAATGCACCATAGTTGTACCACAGCATTGGAGGCTAGACTAGCAAAAAAGCCGGTAATTTCTTATGTTCCATTTAATTTAGAATATTCAGAAAAAAAACTTCCTCTCGATATTAGTTATAAAGTTAAAGATTTAAAAAAACTCACTAGAAAAATTAATACAATTTTTTATCAATCAAAATTAAAAAATAAAAATAACAAATTTGATTCTCTTCCAAAAATTTTGAGAAAAAAAATATTTATTGATAAAAAAGAATTAGCTGCAAGTAAAATAATAAATGTATGGGAAAAATTGGGTGATGAAAGTCTTTCAAAACCTAACAATTGGGCTTTATTTAAGTTAAGTCTAAAGATAATGAAATTCAATGGAATTTTGGGCAGGTTTATAAAAAAATTTACAAATAGTAATTTTCAAAATAAAGAAAATTTTAAGTTTCCACCCTTTAATGAAAAAAATGTTTTTGATAAGATTCAAAAACTTCAAAAAGTTTTAGGTATTAAAAAGAAAATAGACTGTCAATTGTTATCAGATAGAACTCTTTTAATTAAACAGAAATAGGTAATTTCAAGATGTTAAATATTGTCGTAAAAAATTTACTAATTTTTTTCTGAAATAAGCTTGTAAAATAAATATGAAAAAAATTTACTATATAACTTATTCATCTATACCTTCATTATTACCGAGTTCACTACAGATAATCAAAACTTGTGAGAGTTTTGTAAAAAATAATTATGATGTTACCCTAATAAAACCTGGCACTGGATATAAAAAGATATCTATTAAAAAATACTATGGACTTGTAAATAATGTAAAAATCAAAGAATTTACAAGCATTAAAAGTTTTCCTCGAGGTCTAAAATTTTACTTGTATAGTTTTTATTGCTTAATCTTTATTTTGAAAAATAAAAGTTCAGTAACAATTACAAGAAACTATTTTGTTAGTTATTTATTATTATTATTTGGAAAAGAGGTAGTTTTAGAGGTTCATCATGATACTAATGTTGAAGGAAGAATAACTAAATTTATTTTAAAATACTTAAATTTTTTTAATAAAGTTAATTTGTTAAATATTGTAGCAATCTCTAAAGCTGTTAAAGAATTATTTATCAAAAAATATAAAGTAGATTCAAAAAAAATAACAGTTCTTCCAAGTGGAAGTTCTATAAGAGTGGGTTATAAACCAAAATTTTATTCTAATAAAAGACTCAAAATAGGATACTTTGGATCCTTATCCACTTCCAAAGGTATTAATGTGTTGATAAGACTTTCAAAAATAGACTCAAGTAATGATTATTTTATTTATGGAGGCAATCAAAAAGAAATAAGAGAATTAAAAAAAAAAAATACAAATAAAAATTTGTTTCTAAATCAAAACATTTCTTATAGAATTTTACCAAAGGTAATGATGAAGATGGATATTTTAACTCTACCTTATGCTAATGTAATAAAGTCCGCTGGTGAAGTTGATGATATATCTAAATATACCTCTCCACTAAAACTTTTTGATTATTTAGCAGTTGGAAAAATCATATTAACATCTAATTTAAAAGTTTTAAGAGAAGTGATCAGTGAGAAAAATGCTTATTTCATAAATAACTATGAAAATATCTTTGAATGGAAAAGAAAGATTAAAATAATAAGAAATAACAAAAGAAAAAATTTAATCATGAGCATGAATAATTTTAGATTATCTAAAAAATATGATCATAAAGATCGAGTAAATAGATACCTATGAGAAATGTTTCAATTATAATACCATATTTTAAAAAAAGAAAATTTATTAAAAAAACTATCGACTCCATAAAACTTCAAACTTATAAAAATTTTGAGGTAATTATTGTTTATGATGACGAGGATCATTCTGATCTTTTATTTTTAAAAAAAATTCAAAGTACTGATAATAGAATTAGATTAATTGTTAATAAAAAGTCATTAGGTGCAGGCAAATCTAGAAACGTGGGTATATCTAAAGCTAAGGGAAATATAATTGCTTTTTTGGATGCTGATGATCTTTGGAAAAAAAATAAAATTGAATTACAACTTAATTATATGATCAAAAATAACCTTGAAATTTGCCATACATCTTATGAAATTCTAAATAAAAAGAATATTAAAAAAAAAATAATGAAAGCAAAACCATTTGAAAATTATAAACAGTTACTTTTTTCCTGCGATATTGGATTATCAACGGTCATGTTAAAAAAAAAAATTATTACAAAAACTTGTAAATTTCCAAGTTTAAAAACTAAGGAAGATTTCGCATTATGGCTTTTGATACTTAAAAAAGATATTATTATTGGATCTCTAGATAAAAATTTAACAAAATGGAGAAAATTAGATGACTCTCTTTCTTCATCTGTATTTCAAAAATTAAAGGATGGATACACTCTTTATAGCGATTATATGAAATATAATTTTTTAAAATCTCTCTGGTACCTATTCTTATTAAGTATAAACTCCTTGAGAAAATAAATGAATTTTTTTTTTTTAATTTTTATATCATTTTTTGGGTTTTATTTACTTAATAACTATTTTAAAAATAGAAATCTTTTAGTAAACTATAAGGGTCAGAAACATCAAAAATTCTTAGGGTCAAAAAATATTCCTTTATCTGGAGGAATATTTTTAGTTTTTTCTATTATACTTTTATTTAATAACTATAATTTTTTTTTATGTTTATTTATTTTTCTTATTTTTTGTATTGGATTTGCCTCAGACACAAACTTTTTATCTTCACCTAAGTTAAGACTGTTAATTCAGTCTTCAATAATTATTTGTTTTGTTTTGTTACTAGACATAGAGATCTACGAGACAAAATTTTTGTTGTTAGATAGACTGCTGGAAAATATTTATTTCAGATATTTTTTTTCTACTTTTTGTTTACTTATATTAATTAATGGATCTAACTTTATTGATGGTCTAAACGGTTTATTAATTGGTTATTTTACTTCAATAATTTTAATAATTTTTTATTTAAATTTTTATACATATTTAGAAATAGAAAGAAATATTATCATTTTATTATTATCGACCCTATTTTATTTGTTTATTTTAAATATAAATAATAAGTTGTTTATGGGTGATAGTGGCTCATATGCTTTAGGTTTAATGTGTGGATATTTTTTAATAAAAATCTACGAGTTAAATCAAGAAATTTCACCATATTTTATAATATTACTTCTTTGGTATCCTTGTTTCGAAAATTTATTTTCTATTATTAGAAAATTTAGTTTTAGAAAATCACCAATTAACGCTGACAATAATCATCTTCATCAATTGGTATTTTTTTATTTAAAAAAAAAAAAAACTTTTAAAAAATTTAATGTAAACAATACAGCATCATTTTTGATTATATTATATAATTTGTTAGTTTTTATTGTAAGCTTAAACAACCTGAGTAATTCTCAGTTTCAAATTATCTTGGTTTTGATAAATATTATTATATATTTAACTGTTTATTTTAAGTTATTCACTTTTAAATATAAGATTAATTCTAGTTATTAAAATTGACACATACCTTATAAATTCTATTAAAATTATCGTTTTTGAGGATAAATCTTTGTTTACTTATTCAGCATTATGAGTATAAAACGACTGCCGGTAATTATTGCGAAAGTGTTATACCCGATCCCATTCCGAACTCGGAAGTCAAGCCTTTCAGCGCCAATGGTACTTTGTCTTAAGGCACGGGAGAGTAGGACGTTGCCGGCATTAAAAATTATGAAAATAAAAAGTTCACTTAAATCTATAAAAAAAAGAGACCTAAACTCTAAACTGGTCAGAAGAAGAGGTAGAGTTTACATAATTAATAAAACAAATCCAAAATTTAAAGCAAGACAAAAATAATTTTATGGATAATGAAAGCCATAAAAATACTTGGAATAATTTTACAAAATTTGTTCTTTGGGGGACAGTGATTGCGGTTTTAGTGCTTATTTTAATGGCAATATTTCTATTATAAGGTTGGCTTAATGTATTTAGTTTCAATTTCAGAAAATAAAGAAAATGAAAAGCGAATAGCTATTACACCAGAAATTGCCAAAAAATACATTAATCTTGGATTTAATCTATCTTTACCAAATAGTTATGGCGCTCATCTAGGTTTTCAAGATGAAGAATATAAAAATTTAGGAGTTGAATTATTAGAGGATGAAAAACAAATTATTAATAAGGCAGATATTATTACTCAATTAGGGCTACCCGCTGATGATAAGTTATCTTTATTTAAAGAAAATCAAACTTTAGTTGGATCATTAAATACATTCTCTAACTTAGAGAAGTTAAAAAATTTAAAATCAAAAAAAGTTAATTGTTTTTCTTTAGAATTGCTTCCAAGAATTACAAGAGCACAATCAATGGATATATTATCATCCCAAGCAAACCTTGCAGGTTACAAGGCAGTGATAGAAGCTTTTCAAGTTTACGAGAAAGCTATTCCAATGATGATGACAGCAGCCGGAACAATTCCTGCTGCAAAAGTTTTAGTAGTTGGAGCAGGTGTTGCAGGCTTGCAAGCAATAGCAACTGCAAAAAGAATGGGAGCTGTTGTATTTGCAACAGATGTTAGAATGGCTTCAAAGGAGCAAGTAGAAAGTTTAGGTGGAAAGTTTTTAACAGTTGAAGGATCAGAAAATCTAGAGACAGAGGGTGGTTATGCGAAGGAGGCATCAGAAGATTTTAAAAAAAGACAAGAAGAGCTTTTATCAGAAACTTTAAAAAAAATAGATATTATTATTTGCACTGCCCTAATTCCTGGAAAAGAAGCACCTAAAATTATTAAAGAAGAAATGTTTAAAAATTTACAACAGGGTTCAATAATTTATGATCTTGCAGCTATTCAAGGTGGAAACACTGTATTTACAGAAGTTGACAAAATTGTACATAAAAATGGTGCTAAAATATTAGGTGAGGGAAATATTTTGAATAAATTACCAGTATCAGCTTCAAATTTATATTCAAAAAATGTATTTAATTTTATCTCTAATTTGTATGATAATGAAAATAAGAAATTGAATATTAATTTAGAAGACGAAATAATTGAAAAAACTTTAATAAAATAAAATTATGGAAATAGATCCTTTTATATTCAGACTAAGTATCTTTATTTTATCAATTTTTATTGGATATTATGTGGTATGGAGTGTAACACCTTCATTGCATACCCCTTTAATGTCTGTGACAAATGCAATTTCATCTGTGATAATTGTAGGTGCAATTATTGCCGCATTATCAAGCAATGATGGAGTTATATTTTCTTCATCCAGTATTTTTGGATTTTTAGCAATAATTTTAGCTGCAGTAAATATATTTGGTGGATTTCTGGTTACTCAAAGAATGTTAGCCATGTATAAAAAAAAGAAGAAGGAAAAATAGGTAATGTCTGCGAATTTTTCAGCAATCTTATATTTAATTTCTGGTATTTTATTTATCCTAGCTTTAAGAGGTCTGTCTTCACCTGAAACTTCCAGACAAGGTAACTTGTTTGGTATAATTGGAATGGTGATAGCTATTTCAGTTACATTTTTATCAGTGGGTAATTTTACATCTGGATTTGTATATGTATTAATATTCCTTGCAATTGGTGGAAGTGTTGGAGCTTTTATAGCCTATAAGATTCCAATGACAGCAATGCCAGAATTAGTTGCCGGGTTCCATAGTTTAGTTGGATTAGCTGCTGTATTTGTTGCAATCTCAGCTTTTATTAATCCAGAGGCCTTTGGGCTTGGAACACCAGGAAATATAAAGCTAGCAAGTTTAATAGAAATGGCAATTGGTGCAGCTGTTGGTGCAATCACCTTTTCAGGTTCGGTCATAGCATTTTTAAAACTTCAAGGAATAATGTCTGGTGCTCCAATTACTTTTAAAGGGCAACATGCGTTAAATGCTATTATATTAATTTCTATAATAGTTTTAACCTTTTATTTGTGCTCAACTCAATCTTCTAATTTATTTTGGATTTTAATCGCTGTATCTTTTTTAATAGGTTTTTTAATTATTATACCGATTGGTGGAGCAGATATGCCAGTTGTTATCTCAATGCTAAATTCATATTCAGGTTGGGCTGCTGCAGGTATCGGCTTTACTTTGGAAAATACTGCTTTAATTATAACTGGTGCATTAGTTGGTTCCTCTGGTGCAATTCTTTCCTATATAATGTGTAAGGGAATGAATAGATCTTTCTTTAATGTAATATTAGGTGGTTTTGGTGCAACAGAGCAATCTGTTGGAAATAAAAGTAAAGAACAAAGACCTGTTAAAAGTGGTAATGCAGATGATGCAGCATTTTTGATGAAAAATGCCTCTTCTGTAATCATTGTTCCAGGTTACGGAATGGCAGTTGCTCAAGCACAACATGCATTAAGAGAAATGGTAGATACATTAAAGAAGAATGACATAAAAGTATCTTATGCAATTCACCCAGTTGCAGGAAGAATGCCAGGACATATGAATGTTTTATTAGCAGAGGCTAATGTGCCTTATGATGAAGTATTTGAACTTGAAGAGATTAATAATGATTTTGCTAATGCAGATGTTGCTTTTGTAATTGGAGCTAACGATGTTACTAATCCTGTGGCAAAAACAGATCCACAAAGTCCTATTTATGGAATGCCAGTTTTAGATGTAGAAAAATGCAAATCAGTTTTATTTGTTAAGAGAAGTTTATCCCCTGGTTATGCAGGAATTGATAATGATCTTTTTTACAAAGAAAACACACTTATGCTATTTGCAGACGCAAAAAAAATGACAGAAGATATTACTAAAAATCTTTAAATTAAATGAAAACCAAAATTTTTTGTGATATCGCAGATCTATCATTAATAAAGAAGTTTAACAAATTAAAGATTGTAAAAGGTTTTACGACAAATCCTAGTTTAATGAGAAAAGCTGGTGCCAAAGATTATAAATCTTATTCAAAACAAATACTAAAAATTTGTAATAATAAACCAGTGTCACTAGAAGTTTTTGCAGATGATAAAGAATCTATGATTAAACAAGGTATAGAGATAAATACCTGGGGAAAAAATGTTTACGTCAAAGTACCGGTGGTAAACTCAAAAAATAAATTTACTGGAGATGTGATTAAAAAACTAAATAATAAAAATATTAAATTAAACATCACCGCAGTTTATACCGCAAAGCAAACAAAAAAAATTTTAAAATTAATAAATAAAAAAACAAAAGTGATAATCTCAATATTTGCTGGTAGAGCCGCAGATTCAGGAAAAGACCCAGTTCCTGAGTTTATCGAAAGCATTAAACTTGCAAAAAAATATAATAATGTCGAAATTTTGTGGGCAAGTGTAAGGGAACCTTATAATTTTTTACAAGCTAAAAATTTAGGCTGTCATATAATTACTACTCCTCCAACAATCATTGAAAAAATTCAAAAATTTGGAAAATCATTTGATCAATTAACTAATGAGACAGTTAAGGCTTTTCTAGTTGATGCAAAAAAATCAAAATTTAGAATCTAACTTTTTCTAGTGTTGTAATACCCCATCATTATTGCAAAATTAATCCAAAATATAGATGAAGTATAGGTAGATAGAAAGCTGCCAGTGGGTATTATTGGAAGAATTGATAATGTTACGAAAATTATGGCGGAAAATTGATAGATGTTCTTTTCCTTAAAATAGTTTTTTATTGATAAAATAATTGATGATATTATAAAAAATAGAAAACAAATTAGACCAAATAAACCAGTTTCAGATAAAAACTCATAATATAATTCATGAGGATGATTTGAAACCCGAAGATGATTTTTGTTATGATCTAAATTATCATATTTTTTATTTGCACTTTCAATTCTAAAGTTTTTTATTCCTACTCCAAATATAGGATTGTCAAAGAAAATTTCTTTAGCAACATTTCTGTGAGAGCCATACTGAGAATTTGCTAAGTACTTAGTAAGTCCGTTCTGTTCAAAAATAAATTTTATTTGTTTAAAATATCTCATTTTATAATCACTATTAATGTTAAGAAAAACTGAATAAACTAAAATCAGAGACAATATTATCGAAAGAAATTTAATCTTGTAACTCACCTTGTAGACAAAAAACATAAATAATATTATTGCAAGAAATGTTCTAATAAAATTAGCTCTTTCCCCAATTAAAAAAGAAATTATAATTAAAAATATAGCCAAAGATAAATTTAAAAAAATATTAGATGATTTACTATATATAAATGATAAAGTTATTAAGCAGAAACCAAAAAAATAATTCCCTATAACACTTTCCTCTCCAGTAAAACTTCCTAATCTTCCTGGCATTATGGAACTTTGGCCTAATATATTATTTCCTACAAAAAATTCAAAAATTAAATCTATAATTACAATTAAAAACAAAATACTCCAAAATTTATAAATTTTTTCTAAGGTCTTAGAATAATTTATGATTAAAAATTTAAATGCTAATACAAAAAATATTATATGAAATATTTTTATTACTCGTGGGTAAGATAGATAAATATTATTTGAAAAAAATAAATTAATACATAGTGATAAAAAAAAAAATAAGAGCAAACGAAAAAGATTATAGCTTTCTATATTATATAAAATATTAAATTCTTTTCTTATTAATTTATAAAAAAATACTAGGCTAATAATTACTATAGTTAAATTAATAAAAAGATTTCCAGATAAAATTGATATTGGTAATATGGAAAACAGAACAATCAGTGAAATATCAGATTTATTTTTTTTGATATTAAACATTAATCAATTTGGTTGCGGGGGACGGATTTGAACCGCCGACCTTCAGGTTATGAGCCTGACGAGCTACCAGACTGCTCCACCCCGCGGTATTTTTAAATTCTATTTTTAAGTTTATTTAGTTTTTTAACTCTTTTAATATTTTCTTGAAGAATTCTTTTTTTCTTCTCAGAAGGTTTCTCATAAGTGTTTTTGAGTTTTATAACCTTAAAAAAACCATCTCTTTGAAGCTTTCTTTTTAAAACTCTAAGAGCTTGTTCAATATTGTTGTCTTTAACTTCTATTTTAATAACTACCTCCAAAAAAGCGAGTAATTAGCACTTTTATAATTTTATGTCTATTGGTTTTATTCATTAATTTGAAGATTGTTGAACTAATTTTTCTTTTTCTTTTTGTTTCTTTTCTCTTTTTACTCTTCTTTCTGCTTTTTCAATAGCTTCAATTAAATCTTTTTGAGTGAACAAGTTTAATGCAACTGGATCTTTAGGACTTAAATTATTATAATTCCAATAACTTTTGTTTCTTATAGCTGATACAGAATTTTTTGTTATTCCAACTAATTTAGCAATTTGAGAGTCTTTTAAAATATTATGTTGTCGTATCAACCACAATGCCGAATCTGGTTTGTCTTGTCTTTTGGATAGAGGAATATATTTTTTTGTTTTTTTTTCTGAATTAGAAATTTCTATATCTGTACTCTTAATTATTAAAGCTCTATTTTCATCTTTAGATGAAAGCTCAATTTCTTCTCTAGTTAGTTGACCTGATATTATTGGGTTGTATGCTTTTATGCCTTTAGCAACTTCTCCATCTGCAATACCCTGAATTTCTACTTCGTGTAAATTACAAAAATCTGCTATTTGTTTAAATGTAAGGGTAGTATTTTCAACAAGCCAAACAGCAGTTGCCATTGGCATTAAAGGGGTGTTTGACATTTAATTTTTTTTTTCTGACTTAAAATTTTGAAATTTTTTATTAAATTTACTTATTCTTCCTTTATCCATCAGTTTTTGCTTTCCACCAGTCCAAGCCGCATGAGATTTTGGATCAATTTCTAATTTTAAAACCTCACCTTCTTTTCCCCAGGTTGATTTAGTTTCAAATTGACTACCATCAGTCATCTCAACTTTAATATTATGATAGTTTGGATGAATATTTTTTTTCATGACGAGACTTATAGCAAAAGAATTTTTTAAAACAATTAAAAGTTATCTAATTTTTGGAGTAATTTTGAATTGATATCAGCACTTGAGGCTATAATATTGATGTTATTATTCCTAGATATATCTATTTCATTAAGAATCCCACCAGCCTCTTTTACTAATATTATACCAGCTGCTATATCCCATATATTTAAACTTTGTTGGAAATAGCCATCATACCTTCCTGCAGCCACATAGGCCATATCGAGAGCAGCACAACCTGATTTTCTATAAGACAGCTCTGGTTCTATTTTCATTTTTCCTCCAGTAACAAATAAACACCTGCTTAATTCATTTTTTTTTGAAACTCTAATTCTGTGATTATTAAAAAAAGCTCCGTTTTCTTTTTCTGCAAAAAACATTTCATTTTTTATTGGATCAAAAATAAGTCCTGAAACAATTTCATTATTAGATTTTAATGCAATTGAAATAGCAAAATGAGGTATCCCATGCAAAAAATTAACTGTTCCATCAATTGGATCTATTATCCATGTATTATTTTCATCTTTATTATTTTCAACACCATACTCCTCACTAATAAAAGAGTAATTTGGCCTAGCTTTTTTCAACTCTTCTATGATTATTTTTTCTGCTTTAAAGTCTGAGTTAGTCACAAAATCTGAGGGTCCTTTTTTAGAAACTTGTAATTTTTCTATTTCACCAAAGTCTCTGATAAGAACTTTAGATGCCTTTTCACTAGCCTTAATCATTATATTTAGATTTGCTGATATTGAATTCATAAAATTAAATTTTCTTAATATATTCTAAATTTCTTGTATCAATGACAACCTCATCACCAGCCTCAATAAATGGAGGTACTTGGACATTTAATCCATTATCTAATATTGCAGGCTTGTAAGATGATGAAACTGTTTGACCTTTTAGTGCAACATCTGTGGTCTCAATTTTACAATTTACTTGATTAGGCAAATCGATTGAAATTGGATTCTCATCATAAAAACTAACTGACACTTTTAAATTTTCTGTAAGTAATTTACCTTTTTCTCCCACAATATCTTTTTTAATTTCAACTTGTTCAAACGATTTTGGGTTTATAAAAAAATAATTATTTTCATCCTCATAAAGATAATTAAAATCAATTTCTTCAACTGATGCTTTTTCGACAGTTTCACTAGATCTAAACCTTTCATTCAATTTTGTATTTTTACTCACACTTTTCATTTCTATTTGTGCAAATGCACCACCTTTACCAGGCTTAACATGTTGAGTTTTAAGTACTTGCCATAAATCACCTTTGTATTCCAAAAGCATCCCAACCCTAATTTCATTTGCATTTATTTTCATTCAAAATTCCTAATCGTTTCTATGGGTTTTAATTTTTTATTCCTCCAAATGTATGCTGAGATAGCCAAAAAGTCTGCTTTGTTCAATAAAAGTTTTTTATAGTTAAGATTATTAATTCCTCCTATTGCAATTACTGGTATATTTGATGATTGTTTAATTTTTTTTATTAAGTTTATGCTTGCTTTATATTTTACTTTTTTTGTCTTTGACGTGTTAAACGCACCAAAAGCAATATAATCAGCTTTGTTTTTTATGGCTATTTTTGCAAGTTTTATAGAATTGTGACAAGTTATTCCAATAATTTTATTTTTCAGCAACTTTCTTGCACTATTTATATCCATATCTTTTTGACCTAAATGACAACCATCAGCATTTATTCTTTTAGCTAAAATAGGGTCATCATTTATCAAAAGTTTTACTTTAAATTTGTTACAAATTTTCTTTATTTTTTTTGCTATCTTGAGTTTATTTTTAAAACTATCTTTTTTTAATCTTAATTGAAAAAAACTTATCTTATTTGAATTTAGAACTTGAGTTAACTCTCCGTAGAAAGATTTTAAAATTTTATTAGGAGAAATTAAGTAAAGGAACTTTTTTTTATTAATTTTCAAGTTCTTTAGACCATTTGCCTTGGGCTGCTAATGTGTTCATTTTTGCTCTATGATTAAATATATTTTGGGTACCTTCAACATCATTTATATTTTTAGACCAATGTTTTAATGCACTTTGTTGTAACGCTCTTCCATAAGAATAAGACATTATAAAATTAGTAGTATTTTCTTTATTGATTAAATTTAAATTTTGAGTTGCCTCAATCTCAGATTGGCCCCCAGACAGAAAAGCAATTCCAGGAACTTCTGATGGGACAGAGTTTTTTAAACACTCAATTGTTAATTTTGCAACTTCATTGCTATCAATTTTTTTATCAGAGCCAGATCCTGCCCAAATCATATTAGGTTTTAAAATTATTCCTGTTAAATCAATCTTATGTAATATTAATTCTTCAAAACATTTTTTTATTACTTCAGAAGTTTTAAGTAAACAATCTTGAGCTGAGTGCTTTCCATCCATTAATACCTCAGGCTCTACTATAGGTACCATATTACACTCTTGCACTAATGCTGAATACCTTGCGAGTGAATGGGCATTCGAATGTATTGCAAGCTTGCTTGGGTATTCTTTTGTAATATTATAAACACCTCTCCACTTAGTAAATCTTGCTCCGAGTTTATAATACTCTTTTAATCTATCCCTGAGGCCATCCAAGCCCTCAGTAATTTTTTCATTTAGAGAGTTTGCTAAAACTTTTGCACCTGTGTCGACTTTTATACCAGGTATAGAATTTACTGAATTTAGTAATTCTGGAACATTTTTATTATTAGATATTTTTTGTTTTATTGTTTCGTCATACAGTATTACCCCACCGATACAACTTGACATGCTTTTAGAGCTAAAAAGAGTTTTTCTAAATAATAATCTATTTTCAGGTGTTGATGAAACACTTACAGACTCAAGTCTTTTAGTCATAGTCGCAGTGCTTTCATCAGCTGCAAGTATTCCCTTGCCATCAGATAAAATTTTTAATGCTATTGAATTTAATTCAGACATAACTATTTAAGAGCGCTTATACCAGGAAGCTCCTTTCCTTCAAGATATTCTAAAAAAGCTCCACCTGCAGTTGAAACAAAATTAAATTCATTTATTGCATTGACCTTATTTATCACAGCGATCGTATCACCGCCTCCTGCAACAGAATAAATGGAATTAGATTTGAAATTTCTGACTATGGATTTAGCAATTTCATAACTACCATTAGCAAAATCTGGATTTTCAAAATATCCAGCTGGACCATTCCAAAGAATAGTTTTACTCGAATTTATTAAGTCATTTATTTTTATTAAAGTTTTTGGACCTATATCTAAAATCATATCATCACTATTAATATCATTTAAATCTTTTACAATAGGTTTGCTTTGTAGTTCTTTTCCAGTAATTACATCTTCAGGATAAATAATAGAGCAAGAATTTTTTTTTGAAGCATCAAAAATTTTTGTAATAATTTCATCACAATTTTTTTCATAAATTGACTTACCAATTGAAAATTTTTTGAAATTTAAAATATTATTAGCCATCCCTCCAACAAAAATAATATTATCAAATTTTGGAATTAAATTTTTGATTATACCAATTTTTGATGAAATTTTAGATCCTCCTATTATACAAGTAATTGGTTTTTTAATATCAGAGGTCACTTTCTGGAGAGCTTTAACTTCAGAATTAAATTGGATACCTGCATATGATGGTAAAAATTTTGTGATATTTGCTACAGAAGCATGAGATCTATGAGAGCAAGAAAAAGCGTCATTAACATAAATATCTCCGAAAGTTGCTAAATTTTTTGCAAAATCTAAACTATTATTTTCTTCTTCTGGATAAAATCTAATATTTTCTAATACCAAAACATTTTGACTCAAATTTTTAAATAAATCTCTATCTTTAATATTTCTAATATCTTCAGTTAGTAAATTAACTTTTTGATTTATTTTTTTTTCTAAATTTTCACAAATTGGTTTCATTGATAATTCAGGATTAACTTTGCCTTTTGGTCTCCCAACATGGGATATGATTATAATTTTTGATTTTTTATTTAATAAAAAGTTTAGAATTGGAAGTATTTTATTTATTCTCGTCTCATCTTTAATTATATTTTCATTAAGAGGAACATTTAAGTCTAATCGCAATAAAACTTTTTTTCCTTCTAAATTTTGCAAATCTTGAATGCTTTTCATTAAGAATTATTATGAATATATTCTACTACATCACACATTCTATTTGAAAAACCCCATTCATTATCATACCAAGCTGAAATTTTTCCCATATTATTTCCAACTACACTAGTTAGAGATGCGTCAATTATTGACGAGGCTGGGTTGTGATTAAAATCAATCGAAACTAATTTTTCATATGTGATTTTTATTACAGAATTTTTTTGATTATTTATATACTCTTGAAAAGATTTATTAATTTTTTCTTTAGTTAAATCTTCTTTGGTGCAAAATATTAATTCTACCAAAGAAACATTTGGCGTTGGTACTCTCATGGCAATACCTTCAAGTTTTCCTTTTAAAGAAGGGATTATTTCTCCAATAGCCTTTGATGCTCCAGTAGATGTTGGTACAATAGATTGACTTGCAGATCTTGCTCTTCGTGGGTCTTTATGCGAATTGTCCAGTATTCTTTGATCACTTGTAAAAGCATGTATGGTTGTCATAAATCCTTTTTCAATTTTAAATTTGTTATCCAATACATACACTACAGGAGCTAAACAATTAGTTGTACATGATGCTGCTGAAATTATTTTATCTTTTTTTTGAATTTCACTTTCATTCACACCAAATACAATTGTTTTATCAGCATTTTTACAAGGTGCTGAAACAATCACTTTTTTTGCTCCATTATCTAAGTGAGGCAAAAGTGCTTCTTTAGAGTTAAATTTTCCAGTACATTCTAATACATAATCAACATCAAATTTTTTCCAGTTTATTTTCTCAATTTTTGTCTCTTGGCTAAAAGATATTTTTTTTTGATTGATGATTAAATGATTTTCATCAAATTTTATTTCTGAATTAAATTTACCATGAATTGAGTCATATTTAATTAAAGTAGAACAAGCTTCTGGCCCTGTTCGATTGTTGATGTGTTTAATTTCAATTTTTTCCTTGTTATTTTCAATTATAGAACGCAAGACCATTCTTCCAATACGTCCCATTCCATTAATTCCAATTTTTATTGTCATATAAATTTTTTAGTTTTGTTAATAATATTTTTTGCTGTTAATCCAAAATGTTTATAAATTTCTTTGTAAGGTGCACTTTTTCCAAATTCATCAATCCCAAAAGACAAACCATTAGTACCAATATATTTCTTCCAACAATCAGTTGAAGCAGCCTCTATAGATATAATATTTTTAGATTCTCTAAGAATTTTTTCCTTATAAGTTTTTGATTGTTCATCAAAAATTTTAAAACATGGCATTGATATGACTTTTGAATATAATCTATCTTTGGCTAATTTAAGGCTGATTTCAATCGCCAAGTTTACTTCAGAACCACTAGCAAGAATAGTTAAATTAATTTTCTTATTTGTTCTCAAAACTTCATAAGCTCCAAAAGAACACATATTAATATTTGAATATTTTTTCCTTATTGGCTGAAGATTTTGTCTGGTTAAAGAAAGTATACTTGGAGTTTTTTTACTTTTTAAAGCTATTTCCCAACACTCTATAGTTTCCATTCTGTCGCCTGGTCTTAATACATTTAAATTTGGTATAGCTCTTAAGCCTGACAATTGTTCTATCGGTTGATGTGTTGGCCCATCTTCACCTAAACCAATTGAATCATGAGTCATCACGTAAATAACTGGTTGCTGCATTAAGGCTGATAACCTTATTGCTGGTCTACAATAATCAGAAAAAATTAAAAAAGTTCCACCATAGGGTATGAATTTACTATGAAGTTTAATTCCATTCATAATTGCACCCATTGCATGCTCTCTTACCCCGTAATGAATATAATTTCCTTTTAACCTTTCAGGTTCTAAAATTTTTTGAGTTTTGGTTTTAGTATTATTTGATCCAGCTAAATCTGCCGAACCTCCAATTAACGCATTTTCTTTATTTGTTAATCTTATTAAAGTTTTTTCAGAAGCTTTTCTAGTTGCAAGAGGTATTAATTCTTTTATTGATTTAATTTTTTCTAATCTCAATTCTTTAGAAAAATTTTGATTAAAAATTTTATTAATTTTATTTTTATTTTTAAGATAATTTTTATTCCATTTTTTTTCTAAAGCCGAACCTCTTTCTCCAATTTTTCTCCACTCTTTAAGTAAATTTTTGGGGATTATAAAAGGTTTATGAGTCCATTGAAGTTTTTTTCTAACAAGATCTATTTCATCTATTCCTAAAGGGCTACCATGAGAAGATGCTTTTCCAGACTTATTTGGTGATCCAAAACCAATTTTTGTTTTGCATGAAATCACTGAAGGTTTCTTGGCATTTTGAACTTTCTTTAGAGCTTTAAAAATCTCTAGAGGGTCATGACCATTTATATCCAAATAGTTCCACCCATAGCTTTCAAATCTTTTTTTAAAATTATCTGAAACAGCCAAACTTGTTGGACCATCGATAGAAATTGAATTATTATCAAATAACATTACTAAATTATTTAATTTAAGATGTCCTGCTAAGCTCATTGCTTCATGACTTATTCCTTCCATCAGACATCCATCTCCAGCAAGAACATAGGTTTTATGATCAAACAATTTTTTTCCAAATTTATGATCTAGTATTGATTGAGCGATTGCAAATCCTACTGCATTACCAATTCCCTGGCCCAATGGTCCTGTTGTTGTTTCGATACCACTTCCATAATGATATTCTGGGTGACCAGCACAAATAGATTTAAGTTGTCTAAAATTTTTAATATCTTTTAAGGAAACACTTTTGTAGCCAGTTAGATATAATAAAGAATATAATAGCATTGACCCATGACCAGCCGATAAAATAAATCTATCTCTATTTATCCAGTTAGGGTTTTTAGGATTAAATTTTAAAAAATTTTGAAATAATACAGTCGCAACATTAGCCATACCCATGGGCATTCCTGGATGCCCAGAATTGGCTTTCTGAATCGCATCAATTGATAGAAATCTTATACAATTAGCTAAGTTATTATGTTGTTTGTTCAAAAATTATCCTGTGTAGACTTAGAAGAATCTATTTATTATAAACATATATATATGAATTCCATCATTGAAAAAGAAAAAAAATTAAGCTCTGCATTAGAAAGATTAAGGAATTTAAATCTTCAAAACCCAGAATTAGATAAAAGTGTAATGGAGTTAAGTAATAAAAAAAATCAATTAGAAATTGAAAAAATAGAGCTTGAAGATAAGTATAAATTATTAAAAGAGGATTACGATATTTTATCAAAAAAAATTGATGAAATTAATAACAAAGAAAAATTAGAAGAAATAAAACAAATAGAATTCTCAGAAAAAATAGATGAATTAAATCAAGAAACAGATACTCTGTTAGAGGAAATTGATAAATGGCAAACGTAAGCATCAAATTTAATGGCAAAGAATTTTTATTATCTTGTGATGATGGGCAAGAGGAGCACTTAGAAGAACTTTTAATACAATTAAATCAAAAGTTTAATGAATTAAAAAATAGCCTTGGTAACCTTGGAGAAAATAAATTACTTCTAATTACTGCGGTTAAAGTGATTGATGAATATCATGAAACTAAAAAAAAAGTAGAACAAAAAAAAAATGAACTCAAAGAACTTTCAGCAAAATTTAGAGAATTAAGAAGTTTGATTTATGATTATAGAGATAAAAAAGAAGATGAAATTCAAAATTTGAATGAAAGACATAATAGTTTAAAATTTGAAATCGAAAATAATCAAAAAACTTATGAAAAACTACTAGATCAAACAGCTGATGAGATTACCAATTTTATTGATAAAGCTAATTCAGAAAAATTATCTTAGATATTCTAGTGAACAAATCCTCTATCAGAAAAAAAATTATTACATTAAGAAAAAAAAAATATTCAATAAATTTATCCATACCTACAAAAAAGTTTTTTAAATTCTTAGAAAAAAAAAAATTAAAGTCGAAGATTATTGGTGGTTATTACCCTTTTAACTATGAAATGAATATCCTAAATATTTTAAAGGAATTCGAAATAAAGGATTATATTATTTCACTTCCTAAAATTGTAAGAAACAATGAGATGGATTTTTTTCAATGGTCATTTAAAGATCCTTTAAAAATTAACAAATATGGAATACCTGAAACAAATTCTAATAAAAAAATTTTTCCAGATTTATTATTAATTCCATTAGTAGGATTTGACAGTAAACTAAATAGACTTGGTTATGGAGGAGGTTTCTATGATAGATATTTGTCTAAATTCCAAGACAATAATATTATTAAAATAGGTATAGGTTTTTCTTTTCAAGAAGTAAAAAATTTGCCTATAAATAAACATGATAAAAAACTTAATTATATCATTACTGAAAAAAAAATTATTGTATGAAAATTTTATTCTTAGGTGATGTGGTTGGAATTTCTGGATGTTCAAAAATTAAGAATAATTTAAAATCAGAAATAGAAAAAAAACAAATAGATTTTGTTATAGTTAATGGAGAAAATTCTGCTGCACCTGGTGTGGGCCTTACAGAAAAAACTTGTAAAGATTTTTTTCACTCGGGAGTAAATGTAATTACAACTGGTAATCACGTTTGGGATCAAAAAGACATTATGAGTTATATCGATAAAGAAAATAGACTTTTAAGACCTTATAATCTTTTTGAACCTTCGCCTGGAAAAGGATTTGAAATTTATAAAACATCAAACAATATAAATATTGGAGTTTTAAATCTTATGGGAAATGTATTTATGAAAAAGTGCGATGATGTATTTGAGGTTGCTAAGAAATTTTTAGAAAAAAATTCTCTTAAAAAAGATTATGACTTACTAATAGTTGATTTTCATGGAGAAATAACTAGTGAAAAAACTGCTATCGGTCATTTTTTTGATGGTAAGGCTACACTAGTTGTTGGTACACACACTCACATTCCTACTAATGATGCACGTATTTTAAAAAATGGTACCGCGTATCAGACGGATGCAGGAATGTGTGGAGATTATGACTCTGTTATTGGTATGAACAAAGAAAATTCAATTAACAAATTTTTAAAAGAAAGTTCTATTAAACATTTTCCAGCAACAGGTGATGCTACTTTAAGTGGTGTTTTAGTTGATTGTGATTTAAAAACTGGTCTATCTATAAATATAGAAAGTTATATTTTTGGTGGGCAATTAAAGAATACTTTATAGATTATGGCAGGACATTCTCATTGGGCAGGCATAAAGCATAAAAAAGGGAAAGCTGACAAGCAAAGATCAAAAATATTTTCTAAGCTTTCCAAAGAAATTACTGTTGCTGCCAAGTTAGGGGACAAGGATCCAGCTATGAATCCAAGATTAAGATCTGCAATTCAAGCCGCAAGATCTGCTAACATGCCTAAAGACAATATAGAGAGAGCAATCGACAAATCATCTGTAAACACAGGATCAAATTTTGAAAATTTAAGGTATGAAGGATTTGGCCCTGAAAAAATTGCAGTAATTGTTGAAACTTTAACTGATAATAAAAACAGGACAGCTTCGAATATAAGAACAATATTTCAAAAAGCTGGAGGAAGTCTTGGGACTCAAGGATCAGCATCTCATAATTTTAATCAAATGGGAGTAATTAAGGTTAATAAAGAAGAAATTACAGAAGAAGAGATGCTTGAATTGGTTATAGAAGCTGGTGCAGATGAATGTATTTCAAAAAACAATATCTATGAAATTCAATGCTCAGTAAACGAAATTTATAGTATTAAAAAAAAACTAGAAAAAAGAATTAGCAATTTTATTTCTACCAAGATTGAGTGGATACCGCTTAATAATGTTAAAGTTTCTGATGATCAACATGAAAAATTGATAGAATTTTTTGAAACATTAGAGGATGATGATGATGTACAAAATATTTTTTTTAATGCAGAATTAAGAGTCAACTAATGCTCATAATTGGAATAGACCCTGGAATATCTGGATCAATTTGTTTTTTCAAGGATGGAAAAATTTTGGATGTGATTGAAATGCCAACAATGATAGATGGAAAAAAAAATAAAAAACAGGTTAATGGATCGCAAATTTTTAACGAAATCTCAAAAAGAATTAATCAAACTGAAAATAAAGATATAAAAGTCATTATAGAGCAGGTTTCAGCTATGCCTGGTCAGGGTGTTACAAGTATGTTTAATTTTGGTCAATCTTTTGGAATATTAAAAGGTATTTGTGCCGCTATGCAGCTCCCGATGTATTTTGTAAGACCTGCAAAATGGAAGAAATATTTTAATCTAATAAATTCTGAAAAAGACGCCAGTAGAACTAAGGCTATTGAGATATTCCCTTAT